>NZ_JADYVS010000021.1:0-149819 GCF_020194055.1 Bradyrhizobium sp. NBAIM03
CGCTCGAGCGCGGCGATCCCGAGACTGCACGAGAAACCTTTTGGTCCCTCAGTCAAAGACGAAGCCCGATTTAAGTGATCGAATCGAAGAATGGGTCAACCGGATCCATCCTGCTCTCCTCATGTTTGTATCGACTCTGCAGCAATCCATACGGCCTGGATTACGGCGAGATAGCAGCTCGTTCAGATTCTCGATTGTTGTAGCCGCAACCTTTCAAAAAGCTGACGAGATCAGGATATTGCTGCGCGCGAGACCGGCGTCGCATCGGCGCCCGCCTGACGACGGACGGGGTCGTTCCAATTTTGCCGCACCTCTTCGCCGGTCTCGTGTTCGAGCCGACGAAATTGGTCGCCGGTGGATCGCCGAATTCAAGCATTACGGCGGGACTCACATAGCTGCTACCAGTCTCAATGGATCATACGTGACGAGCATCTTGTCGTCCTTGGCATCATTTTTGATAGTGAGCTTGTCCTGTTGTAGGCGTTCATTGATGACACACAACGTCTTTTCCCCGACGCAGACCGGGAGGCGTTCTCGTGCCTTGGAGTTCCGTTTTTGCTTTCACTGCAGTTCTGAGGGACCGAATTGTCATCGATTGTGTTTCGCCAGGTTCGGAGCTGTTGCTCGAATGCCGTATGTGAGATCCAGGTCGTCCGGGAACCGGCGAACTGCGCCGTAAGCCTCGGGAAGGGACGTTCCGCCCTTGAAGACGAGATTCTCGCCCAGTGGCCACCAGCGCGTTCAGGCGTCAACGACCCAAACATTGTTTTTCGGGAAGATGTGCAGGCCGTCCTGAGTTCGCAGCAGTAACGGTGAGCGCCTCTCGGGATCGGATAGGTTTAAAAGTTTATCCAGCACGCAGCTTGCTTACGGGCCTCGCAAGCCGAGTTGGCAATGAAGATCCGGCAGACTTCGATTCGATCACTTAAATCGGGCTTCGTCTTTGACTGAGGGACCAAAAGGTTTCTCGTGCAGTCTCGGGATCGCCGCGCTCGAGCGCGCGCACGACCTCACCGGCACGACGGCTTGCCATCGTAAGCTGCCAACGCGGTGCATGCTTGAACTAGAAAAACTTGCTTGCCACGATGGAGCTCGCGGGAAGCCCCCGAAGTCAAATAAACCTGCCGAACAGTCAGCCACCTCGTCAAACCGAGTTGGTTGGCTGAGCCAGCGCCTGCGCAACCAATAATTTCACCGCTGCGCGCCTTGGTCTCCTGAACAACTTTTCGACCGACTGAGCTCTCATCCCGAAGCGGCTTTCGACGCGACGCAAATGCGCGTCGCCTCGCGCGCGGGAACTTTTGTCGCTCGGCAAGACCGAAAGGCCCTGATCGACGGCAGCGCACTTGCCAAGGTGCAAAAGCACCTTGGCAGCGATGGGTGAGGCTTCACGATCGATCTTTACGTATCGCCCGCAGAGCAATGATAAATATCTCTGCGGCGGTTTGGGAGCCTCATAGTTTCAGGCCGCGCTCTGCGAGCACACGGTGCATGACCTCGCCTTTGATCTCGCCAGCGATCTCCTTTCGGACTTGGGCGCCGAGAACCCGCTCGGCATCCGGATCGCCTAGAAGACCACGCTCGGCCAGTCGCTGATCCAAGCGGGTTTGAAACTCCTCGCCCATGGCTTCGACGAGCCGGTCTTGCATCGCTTCATATTCGTCCGGAGCGATGCGCCTCAGCACCGTCTCCCAGGGTTGCCAGCGGCTTGCCATGTAGTCGGTGAACTGGCTTGCTTCCCGCCCCCGGACCAGGTTGAGCGCCTCCGTCGCATCATCCTCGCTTACGTGAGAGACCGCCAGGAAGCGCATGTCAGGGGCGACATGACTGAGCTCCAGTGGCTCGCGCAGCCGATGTTGATAGGCCAGGTAGACTTCGATGTCGTCTACGTTCGGGTTGCCGTTGGCGAGCGAGTTGACCCTGTCGCGCGCGATCTCGTCCAACGCCTCCAAGCGGAAGGCGACACGGCCGCGCTGGATCAGATCGCCAAGCCGATCGTCATATACCCCGTCCTCGACGTCAGCGTTGAGGCGCGCGGTCTGCATACCATTCCAGTGCAAGGTGACACGATCCTCGCAGCTCGCGTTGGCCTCGGAAGCCTGCGCAAAGAACTGCTCGCGCAATGTCGGATTGGCGGCCGCCTGCCGCAGATCATCAGCCACTGCCTGCCGAAACCCGTCATTGCCGTAGTTCACAGTGGCTCGCAGCCTCTCCAGGAACTGTGCGTAGTCTTGGGCGCCGGGCTCATCCGCAAAGTGCTGCCATTCGCCCAGCGCGGCCGGGTCGTCTGCGAGCCAGTGTGCGGCAGCCTCATGCAGGGATTGCTGCGCAAGCTGCGGTGGCGCTTCAGCCGCCAGAGCGAGAACATCGTCCGGCAGCGGGTTATCCCAGAAGTCGAGGCTCTCCAGATGCGGGTAGTAGAGGCTATTATGCGGTACACGAGCTTCTAGAACACCTTCAGGCAGGTCGGTCAGCCGGTTACCGCTGACATTGAGTGATTGGAGCGTGCTCGGAAGAGGGTCGGGAAGGTTGGTCAATTGATTGCCGCTGACATTGAGTTCAATGAGCCACGAGGGGAGGGACTCGGGGATGTCGGTCAGCTGATTGCCACTGACCGCAAGCGCGGTGAGCCCGCTCGGGAGAGCGTCCGGTAAGCTGGTTAGCCGGTTGTCGTTTGCGTTCAGGATCTGCAGCCCGGCCGGAAGGTTTGCCGGCAGACTGGTCAACCTGTTATCAGCGACCTCCAGCTCAGAGAGGGTTGCCGGAAGATCGTCCGGCAAACTGGTCAAGCGATTATGGCTAATGAGAAGATGCTGGAGACCGGGTGGGAATATAGCGGGCAGGCTGCTTAGCTCGTTGTGCCTGGCGCGCAGTTCCAGCAACCTTGGCGGCAGCGCGGCAGGCAGAGCGGTCAGCGAGAGGGAGGACAAATCGAGCGAGTGCGAACCTGTGTTATCCGAATTCCTGATTCGTCGGCGCCCCTGTCGCCTATTCTCGGCTTCGCCCTGCCCCTCTTCGGCAACCCAATTGTCCAGGATCTGCGCGCGCGCGGAGGCTGGGGTCCGATACCCTGTCAAGGTTTCGACCAAATTCGCCACGGCACGATTGAAGCCGCCGAGGTAGCTTTCCCGCTCCCCTTCTTCAAAAGTATCCGGGGCGGAACCTGCGCTCCGCTGTGCCTGTCCTATGTCCATCAACTTTCTCCCTCGCCAGAAACTTGAAGAATACGCCTGCCGCTGCGCAAGGCTACGAAGCAGGAGGTTGCCCGCTGCCACAATAATCATTCGAGCGAGCGCACGTGGGTCGGGGCGCCCCCCTCCTGGTCGAAGCGGTACAGCTTCACACGAGTTGGAGGCGGCGAATGGATCAATGCTGCTGCAACGTTTGCTGCCATTTCGTTGGGCGGACAGATCCGGAGGACCGCCAACGCGAAAGCGTTCTGCCCCTAGCACGGTCACCTGTCGATTAGCTGACGAGCCTCGCTGCAGAACATCCAAGTCGCTCGGTTTATCACCAGTGGCAAAGACCAGCGTGGCACCGATTGGGTTGGCAGGTGAAAGGACCCCCGCGGAGTTGAGCGTTCGAGCGACTGCCGCTCTTCGTCTTTCACGCACTCGGCCGAAAAGGCTTCATTTGCCTGCCATTGAGATATCCCACCATCGGCGCGCTGCGGCGCGGCGTTTAAGTGCTGCTGCGCACGGGAGATAACTACCCGCGACCGCGATCAATTTCTTGCTCCAAATCGTTTTACCGACTTCTGCCGGCTTTGGTGCCATCGTTGCCCTTGCGATAGGGCTGTCAGCTTGTCGAAAGATAAGTGTCCTAGGTCCTAGAGCGTGTTGTCATGGGCTGGGTTGGCTCAGTGTCGTAAGGGGAGTGGAATGGATCCTTTTGAGGCAGGACAGATTCGGCGCGGCGGAGGCACTCCTTCTGCATCTTCCCAACAAGATGGGGCGGAAGGCCGGGGGGCGGCACAATGGGATGCTTTCGTGACGGGCTTCGCAGCAAACTCCGGGCATTCAACCCATGCGGCGGCCGAACAAGACGAGGCGCTCGAGAATTGGGCTGCTGAACCGCACGTGGGTCCTCTCGAGGACCGGGACGAAGCGGCAAGGCGGGTCAATGCTCTGGGTGAAGACGCCATGCTGGATCTCCAGTCGCTGTCCCTTACCAGTCTGCCCAGACTTCCAAGCGAAATTGTCGTGCTCGATGTGCCCTTCAACCGGCTTACCAATCTGCCTGACGAACTCCCCGCTTCGCTCCAGCGTCTTGATGTCAGTGGCAATCAGCTGAGCAGCCTGCCCCCGCTTCCGGGCGGGCTCAGAGGCCTCGACGTGAACTCGAACCGGCTGGAGAGCCTACCTGCCGTCCTGCCTGCCGGGCTCCAATTTCTTTGCGCCAACCACAATCGGCTGCTGAACCTACCCGACGCCTTCCCTGCTTCGCTCCAATTTCTCCACATCAGCCACAATCAGCTGACGAGTCTACCGGCGGCGCTCCCTGCTATGCTCGAATATCTCGACGTAAGCCAAAATCAACTGACGGATCTGCCGCCGGCTCTCCCAGCTTCGCTCCGGTTTCTCGACGTAAGCCAAAACCGTTTGACGAGTCTGCCCGAGGACCTGCTGACGGCCTTGGGCGATGATGGCACCCTAGTTCTGACTGAAAATCCGCTGTCTGAGCAGGTCCTGGCGAACCTGAGTACAATCCTAAGCGCGGAGGATTATGTCGGCCCGACTGTCCACCTTTCGCACGACGACGAAAGTGAATCGTCCGGGACAGACGATGAGCAGGCGGACGCTCTCGCTGAAACAGTTGCAGAATGGCTGAAGGGCAATCCACAGGAGGTCGATCGGGAGGTGCTTGCCGCTTGGCAGAACTTTGCAGAAGAGCCGGGCGCTCGGGAATACGGGCTTTTCCTCGCCAAGCTGTTCGAGTCCGTCAGCTCTGGCAATGAAGGGTTCCGGCAATCGGTGGCCAATGATCTGCGTCAGGCGGCAAAAAACCCGCAATTGCGTGCCCAGTACTTTCAACTGGCATGGGATGCCAACCAGAGCTGCGAGGACCGCAGAACATTAACCTGGAACGGAATGCAGACCGCGCGCCTCATCGCGGAAGTCGAGAACGGCCTCTATGACAACAAGGCACGGCTTGCCGATCTCGTCGAATTGGGGCGCGTCATGTTCCGCATGGACGCGCTCGAGGCGATCGCGCGCGATAAGGCTCACTCGCTCGCCTCGGTCGACAACGTAGAAGACATCGACGCCGTTGAAGTCTTTCTTGCCTATCAGAACAAACTGCGCGAGCGGCTGGGACTACAACACGTCGCGCCGGACATGCGCTTCTTTGAAGTTTCCGGCGTTACCGACTCTGACGTTGACAGCGCAGAGACATCCGTGCGGAACAGGGAGGCGGCGGAATTTGCCGACTATTTGGCAATGGATTGGCAGCCTTGGGACGATGTGATTCGCCGCATCGCACCTGAAGAGCATGCCAAGACGCAGGACCAGCTCATTGGTGCAATGGGAAAGGAGTTCGACAGCCGAATGGAGCAACAGCTCGCCGATCAAGGCCTGACCGGGGCTGAAGCTGGCCTCGTCGAAGATGCCAAGCGAGTGTTGGGTGCCGCAGTTCGCAAAGAGATCGCCCGTGAGATCAAGGGCGCTCTAAGAGACAAGGTGCTCAATGATCTCGGCCTCACCCTGTGAAGCCAGCTTTGCTGCAGGAGGCTGTTAATTCCTGCTACAGTTTCCCTCTGGTGCGCCGGTTTGTGCCCGAGAGCCTTCACGTGATGCGCAGCAAGCGGAGCGGCGCCGATCTAAAAACCGGCGCTGCTCGACTCGTTCCAGCGGGTGTTTCCCGAAAGCGACGATGGCCGATCTCGCGATGAGGCGGATGATCGTCGGCTGCTATCGAGGGCCGCATGGATACGGGCAAATTGTCGAAATCGGAGAGCCGATACGCGCGTTTGTACGGCTTCGAAGCCGGCATGGAAGAACGCCGGACTGCACCGTACTTGCACCGCGCGTATCGGCTGATCGAGGCGCCGGCTGCTGGCTGAGCTACGAGGGGCCTGACCATCACTGACCGAACGAAGATAGCCGCGAAGCATCAGCGCACTTCGTTCTCCGGAGATCTGCGCAGGCGCTGAGCAAGAAAATCAGCCGTTCCCAAGCGATGACGACGATGCCGACGTGACGGTCCGTAGAGCTTGCCGACACTGATCCGCCGAAAACGGACAAGATGATCTGCGAGCTGGAGCGGGCGCTGTGGGCGGACCGCGAACCGATGAGATCGTCGCGCCTGCCCCTTCTGTCGGTGTGACTCCGGCGGCAGTTGGGTTGCTGTACAAGACTCTCCATCACAATCAGGCTCTCCTCCCGTCATTCACCCGAGGATCGCCGTCGAACCCCTTCACCGTGAACGTTGCTCTTTGTTTCATCCTGAGTCGTTGGCAGCCAATCTGTGACACCCCCGAAGAACACGCTCAGCGACCATCTCGCAGCTTCGCCCTCTGTCAGCTGATGGGAATGAGGCTCGCGGCCTGAGGGGTTAGCCCCGACGCCGAAGGATCTGTATTCAGCATAATAGCTTGTCCTCAACGTATTGGTCTTGCCGGGGGTCCATTCGCGCCACCCTTCCGCGGTGACGGGGGCATCTATCTTCGCCGACAGGAAGACCACTGTGGCATAGGGGCGCCAGGGGCGGCCAAGTGCGATGTAGCGAGCAGCAGGGTCGGCACTCAGCCTGCAATGATCAAAAACATAGCCACTGTCCTCATCCGGCATTGCCTTGCTCTGAGCGGTATAGATGACCGCTTGATTGGCGAGGCCGTGCAGCTCACATTGCCGGAACCAGGCCTTGGCGTTGCCAAATATGAAATCGACATGCCCTTCGATGTAGCAGTTCGAGAAGTATTGTCGTGACATTCTGCCGTTTGGTCCCTTGCCCGCAAACAGCGTGTCCTGGGCGCCGAGCAGACGGACACGCGTAATGACGTCCCTATCTCCGGTAACGGACAGCGCTACCGCCTGCGAGGGTGGATTGGCCGGATCGAGGGCGTAGTCGTTCTGGATGGTCAGATTCTCGAGCCGGAAGTCATCGCCGGCGGCATCCAGCGTCGCCGAACGGGCGGTTCCTCCTACATTGATCGCGCCGTCGCCATACACAATGACCGTATCCTCCGGCTTCCTGCCAGTCCCTTCGATATGAATACCGGATTTGGAGATTTTGACCTTCTCGCGATAGACGCCCGGCGCGATCCGGATATTTCCGCCTTCCGCCGGCAACGCGTCGATGGCTTGCTGCAAGGAGTGATAGTCTGCAGTTCCGGCATGCGACACCGATAGTGCCTGAGCGTACGCTGCCGAGATGCAGAAACATCCCGCCAGAAGTGCAGCGGCGGAAATGAAAATTCGCATGTGATCTCACACTTCGTTTCTCAGCGGGATAGTCGCCGCGCATCGACACGAGATTTTCAACGCCAAATCAGAACCTGCTCGTCACCTTGGCATTTTCGGCCCTGCAAAACCCTCGCCAAATTGCAACCAACTCGGGACATGAGGCCGACCGTGTACAGTAATCTTGGCCTCAGATGCGGAACTCACCATCTGAGTTCGGTGCCGGGTGTAGTGCTTACTGATTGCCGTCGCGGAATGCCCTGGAACATACCTCCGATCCGCGCAGCAGCGGTTGTGTAGCTCGTCCGGGCAGCGGGGGCCATACGTCAGAGTGATTTGCGGTGACCTTCGCATGTTCAAGTTGCCAAGTCGCGGAATTGGCGAATCGGACATCTTCGAGTGTCACGTCCAGGGCATGCCGCTCGTCTACGCCGCGCATCAGCAGCACACCAGTGTCGCCATGCACATGACGGAGAACGATTTGCCGATAGACCGGAATCCTCGTGCCTTGAGCGCGCGGATCATATTTTGTATCGAAGGCCAGCGGCCACCGGTTGCCCCGCAGGCACACGTACTCATAAGTCACGCCCTCGACCAGACCGCCTCGACTAACATCGCTCTTGATGCGCAGGCCCGACGTCGTACCATCCAGCGTCAGATTACGCACCAATATGTCTCTGGCCCCGGAATTCACCTCGCTGCCGATCGACATGCCATGCCCCCAGCCGAAATAATTATCAATGATCGAGATATGGCTGCTTGAGCCATTGTCGCCGGCCTTGATTGCAACGTTGTCGTCACCGGTACGGATCACGCTGTGGGTGATGGTCACATCCTGACTGGCGCCAAGATCGATGCCATCGGTGTTGCGGGCATCCGCCGGCGAATCGATCGTGAGGCCCCAAAACGTGGCACCTTCAACCCGGTTCATCGCGACATGAAAATTGGCAGCGTTGCGCAAGGTGACACGAGAGAACGTGATGTCCAGCGCATGATCGACCTGGATCAAGCGTGGGGCGTTCTGATTGCCGCCCTGGGCTTGGGCGCGGCGGGCTAGCTGCCACCAGGTTTCCGCGCCGCCGCCGATCATTGCGCCGCCCTGACCATCGATGATGCCCTCTCCGTAGATGCCGCCGCCGCGCGTTTTAGAAAAGCTGATGAATGGCCGGCAACCGTCGCCCTTTTCTGCAATGCGACCACATTGTCCGAGGCCCTTGTCGTAAGCAGCAGGTTCGGGGATGGCGATCAGTGTCGCACCGCGTCCGACCCATAAGGTCACGCCCGATTTCATCTCGAGTGGACCTGAGTGAAACTCGCCGCGCCCAAGATAAACTGCAGCGCCATCGGGGCAATGTTGAATGGCGTCCTGTAGGCTAACTGTATCGTTCTTGCCGGAAGGCACAGGGCGATCGCAGACCGTCTGAGGTGCAACAGGTTCGGCGATAGTCCGGCGGTCTTGCGCTTTTGCGGCGGGGCAGACAACCATGGAGGCGAGTATGGATAATACGGCCCAGCTGCGAAAACGCTTTGTCATTGACCTGCTCGTGCTTTGTCACGCCCACGTTTGGCGCGTGCCTTTTCTGGTATTGAGCGCTGGCTCGATCGAGCCGTCGCGCGCGTCACTGGCCCGCGCAAGATGACATTTATAAGACGCAGCAGAGGCCTGAACCTTACGATTGCGCAGCAGCACCTTGCCTATGCGCGAACAAGACGAAGCGTTGTGCGATAGTCCAAAATCCAAACAGCTTCTCAGCGTTCTCACACTGAGAGAGTGCCCAACCGGCCCCGATTTTCGGCATCAACAACTGCGCGTGAATCCGGACGCTGCGTCGGATCGACGTTTGATCGAAGAGCCGCACTACAAGAATTGACAGGAGCGCCCACGGTCACCTGACCACCGAAGCTGCCGTTCAGCCAGGAGGGCGCACCGCAACATTTGTAGCGACACGTCGTTGGACGAACGCGGGGCGATCGGCTTTCACGGCGGCAAGATCGAGGTCGAGCGCTCGCGGGGTTAAGGAAATCGACTGTTCACCGCCGCTGACGCTAGGAGCTGTCGAAGGCGATCCGCGGCGCTCCGATTGGGCCTCGTCACTTAGCCGCTGCCAGATCGCCTCAGTGGGAGCCACGGGTGTGCACCCGACACCTCGCCGAAGCCGCAGCCCGCACGCGCCTGACCTTGACTGCTGATGAACCTCCTCGCTGTTCTTGAAGCGCCCGCAAAGCCATACCTACGTGTTTGTTCTCCTTGAACACGGTGTTAGAGAGCCGATTTCGTGCATTGTCATCACTGGCTTCGAGTGACTGGTCGCGCTCGCCGGGGAAACGCGCCACCTTGTAAAGCATTTGAAGATACTTCTCAGCAGTCGCCGTGACAGTTTTTGTCGAGCACTGACGCCGCTCATCATCTCGTGAATGTAATCAAAATCCGCGCGACACATTCGGCGGCGGTTTGCGGCCGAGGCGTCGGGCAAGGCCAGCGGAACCGTTCCCGCGCGCCGCATCCAATCGCTGCTCAAAGGCGTCTTCTACCGGCTGGTTCGGCTGCTGATCGTCTGACGGCGTGCTGTACCGATGGCGGAGGTCCTGTGTTGGATATCTCGAAATTGTGCGAGTCCATGCCAGTCTCCCGTCCAGGATCACATCAGTGGGTTAGTCCGTACTCGGAGAATCTTTCGAGAAGCTGACGAGGCTACAGCCGGCTCCGGATCGCATTCGCCCCGGGAACCAGGACTGGGCGGCCATGGAAGACTATGAACGGATCGACGGGCTAAACTTGGCCGAGGGATTTGCGCGATTCGGATCCGAGGCCGCCTTGTCGGCGATCGAGCGAAGATTGAAGCAGGTGCTTGGTTCGAACGATATTGATCTTCTAGTTTCTGACACGGCAGCACACGGGCATGCACTGACGAGTTGCGTGAAAGACAGCATCTTCTGCCACTTCCATTCTCGAGAGAGTGGTCGCCCGATGTTCCACAACGGAGCCTCCAGAGCCGTCTCTATGATCGCTGCGCACGGCACGCAAACCGCACTCGATGTATTGCTAGACATCCACACGGGTGCCTCCGCCTCGCTCAAGGGAGCGGTTATGGATTCGTTAGAAACGCTGGCGGGCCGGTTGGGCATATGAATTCGGCTGACCGGCAAGGGCAGACCTGAGGCAGCAACAATTTGAAGTAACTGCAAATCGAAGATGCTACCAGGAGGGGCGGCAGATCTCCCCTCGTCGGCCACCAAGCAGTACGTTCTATCCCTGAAAGGCCCGCCATATGGTCTTGTCCTTAGTCCTAGGACAAAGGACGGAAGCGAATTTGTATGAAAGGTCAAGTCCTTGTTGTATTGCTGAAGCTCGTGAGCCTTGAACAGGCCAAAAATGAGGGCGATGCGCATCCTGGGGAGGCTGCGTATCACGATGACCCTTACTCAGTACGCAGCCTGGAATCAGCCCTTGGTATCAGCAAGACAGAGGTCAATGCCTCGATCAACCGGAGCCTTTCGTCGGGACTTGCGGTCAAAGATCGGGAATCCGGCCACGCAAAGCCTAACCGCCGCAATCTTCATAATTTTGTGGTGCACGGATTGAAGTTCGTTTTTCCGGTTAAACCGGGTGCGATGACCCGGGGCATCCCACCGCCTTTGCCGCCGCCCCGCTTAAAAATCTTACCCCTTGGACTTCGACATCTTGGCGCGGACCGAACCAAGCCGGGATGCGATGCCCCCACGAGAGCTGGCGCGAGATGGTCCAAGCACTGCGTTTTAGAGCGTTTGTTGTCCATGTTTTCGATAGTGGCGAATACATGAATAGCCGTGGCATTGGCCTAGCGTAGTCCCCACTTTTCCTGAAAGTTGAGTCGTGCTTCAAGGGTGCATGAGCAGCATCCCTGAGCGACAGCGATTAGCTTGACGAAGGAGTGACCTGCCATTGCTTTTCATCCAGCCGCAGTTAGAGTCTCGGGGTTTTTGCAGCGAGACCGAAGTTTGGACCACTCAGAACTAGAGTTTTGCGCCTCTGTCACGTTGGCGGGCTGGTTGCGCCGACGTGGGTGTGCAGCAAAAGCGGTGGTCGATTTCCGATTGCCCCATGGGGCCGTTCTTCATTGTACCATCTGCGCCAAGTCTCCACTTTTTGCTGGGCGTCCGCAGCTTCTTCCAGTTGAAGTAGGTCGCCTGGCTGATCCCGGCCTTGCGGCAGATCTTCGCCAGGTCCGTGACCAAACCTGTCGCCGTCAACGTGCGCGGCGGCAGCTTTCAACGGTCCCATGATCGACTCGAAAACTCTACGGCAGCATCCTGGTCAACCGGATCATCGACGCTTCGCGATCTGGGCGGTCGTGCCTTACGTATTGAATTGTTTGCCGCAGAGTTGTGCTGGCGTTCATCGATCGACGATGAGACCGCTCGACACTCAAGCCTCCGCTCCAGATCCGCCAATCCTGCCTTACATTCGGCGACAACCGATTGGGCGCGAAGCAGCTTGACCTTGAGCTCGTCCTGTTGCCTGAGTATTTTCTCAACATCCGAATCGTTCTGCATTAGCTCATTGACCATCTGCAAGCGCCGATGCAAGGCCGGCACCTAGCTTCAAGAATGCACGCTCCGCATGTCGCACATGCCCCACCCTGAGCCATGGGCTAAAGCGATGCCAAACGATCGTCCAGAGGACGCCTTTACGTTGGCGTTCTTGTTGAGAACCACCATTCGTTGCGAGCCCCTTACAAGACAATCGGCTTCTCCCCGGCAAACCGGAGCGCGACCTGGAGATCGCAGAGTTCGCGAAGCAGGCGCACGGTTTGGAAAGCACATCAGGGGACCTCTGCCATCGATCAAGCGGGCAAGCTTCATCTGAATACTTCGACCGGATGCTGAAGGAGCATCATAGTCACAGGTGGTTTCGTCACATCTTCAAGCAACCGGCATGCCAATGCCGGTTGAGCGTTTTTATGAAGAAACGATGTCGGTTTTCCCGCAGCACGTAGTTGCAGGCGGTGTTGTTGTCGCGCTTGAAACAAACGGCGTCCTGAGCGAGACGGCCAAAGCCGCAACCACGAGCGTCCGCGCGCATTTTCTAATGAAAGTCTGGCAGGACTGGATCGAGTTCTTCCTGCTCGAGCGTCTTGGCTCCATCTTTGGCCAGGTACGCTGCCAGAGCTGCGATACCGGAGTCCGGTGGACATCGAGCGGGTGCCGATTTTTTGAACGGCACTTGTCCCAAACGCTCGGCAACTTCGACGCTCATGAGGTGGGGACGGATCGGTCGATCGACGGCGCGCTCGATGGTGTGGAAGATCCAGGTGCCGTCCGGATCGATGTCCGACCAATGAAAGATCGGCGTCTGTTCGGATACCAATCCTGCGATTGTCCGCAGCGCCTGCTGGGTGGCAAGCGAGGGGTACCCGCCGACATACATGGTCGTGCCTAATCGGCCGGGGTCCGCCTCGGCGATGTGCCGGTTGAAGCTTGCGAAGTTTTCGATCGTTAGAACGTAGGCCGGCGGCTCCCGGAACCGGACGCGATCAGCCTCCTTGGGAGTGATTCCGAGATAATGCGGAGATATCCTGGAAAGATCGGCTCCGTCGAGGTCGATCTTGCCCGCGATCAGCAGGGGCGGCGCGAAGCGCTCAAGCCCGATCGCTCGCAGTGCCTCGCGGGGGCGGGCGCCAGGCGGAAAGTCCATTATGCCGCTCAAAAGCCGGACCAGGGCCCCCTCGATGCGCTCGAGTATCTTGCTGTGCCCCACCGTACGTCGCGAGAAAGTTTTGTAGTCGACGTCCAGATGCTTGTTGTCGAGGATCGCCTGGGCGAGAACGAATGCGTGGCGCAGCGTGTCGACGTCGGACGAGCCGAATCCGTGCCACGTCTTACCCCGCGCCCACACCTCTGCGATTTGAGAGCCGCTGTTCTTCAGGGACTCGTGCAGCGCCACTCCGGCTACAAGCCGGACGGCGGCATGCTCCGCGATGCGTGAGGCCGGGGTGCGGCCGAGATATCGGTATAAGTTCTCCGCCGAGGACAGCCGCACATGTGCCACTTGGTCGCGCATGGGGCCGCGCCCCCAACCAAGGGAGACTGCGCCGGCACTTTCGGCTTCCCTGATGTGTTTCAGGAAGGCGTCCGCCGCGACGACTGATGGGAAGGCGGGGTAGTCCGGGTGGGCGATCGGGCTTGCGGCCCCCGCCTCGAAGCGGTTGAGCAGGTCGTTCAGCAGGCCGAGCGCATCCGTGAAACGCCGAGCCATGGCTACTCGGCGGCCAGACGGGTGGCGAGCTCATCTTCGGACATCAGGTCCGGATCGATGGCCATGAGTTCGCGCTTGGCCTTCTCTTTGAGTTCCACCACGGTAGCCCTGGACTGCTCGCCGATCCGGTCCACCTCCACGATGGTGTCCATGTGCTCGAGCACGGCGACGCGCTTCTCGAACGGCGCGGCGATCACGAACTGCAGGCCGAGGTTTTTGTAAAAGCTCATCATCTGCCGCTGGTTCTTGCCGTCCATCTTGGAGAAGGCCTCATCGAACATGGCCAAGGCAAAACCGGCAGGCTTGCCGGCACGACGCTCCGCGCTGCCGTAGACGGCGGCCAGCGAAGCGCCGATGGCAACGTAGATAGGCACCTGCTGTTCGGCGCCAGACCCGGTGCCGCGCCGCTGCTCCCAGCGGGTCGAGCGGCCGGTGGCCACATCCTCCATGTGGATCTCGAAGGTGTAGAAGTTGCGGTAGTCCTCGAACTGGGTGAAATCCTTGTCGGGGTCCTCGAGCAGCGCCTCGAGTGCGACGATCGTATCCTTGTGCGGGAAGTCATCGGGCACGTCGCCCCGGAACAGCATATCGAGCGCCTCCGGAGAGGTTTTGGCGATCTCGATGATCTTCAGGATGGGCTGGAATTCCACCATCTGGGTGCGGTGGAATGAGTATCGCTCGTTATGGAAGGGATGTGCGTAGAGGCTACGGTTCAACGATTGCAGCTCCCGCTCCATCTTTCCGATCCGGGCCGTGAGCGCGTTGATGAACTCGCCGCGCAGCAGGGTGGACGCCTTCTCCGCCGCTTCCCGCGCCTGCCGTTCGTACTGGCGCAGCTCGTTGGATTCGATATCCGAGATGAGCTGCTCCATCCACGGCTTCACCTCCCGCAGCGGCTCGCTTTCCGCGCCGACCTGCGAACTCATCCCGAACTGGTCAAAGTAATCGTAAAGAAGCTCGCGGACCCGTCGCTCGATCCGGGCGCGCTCGTTGTCGGACGCGTCCGCATCCTTCAAGGCCTTCTCGGCGATGGCCCGGTGTTTCTCCGCGAAGCCCTTTTGGGCTGCGGCATCGAGGCGGTCGCGGTAGACGGCCCTGCCTTTCGCGGTGGAGTAGAGTGAGAAGAACTTGCGGTATATCGACCGCGCGACCCTGAGGTTGAGTTCGGAGCCGGGCACGTTCTCGCCCTCTCCGAGCCTCCTCTCCGCCGACCTGACCTCGCCGTCGTGCTCGCCGAACGCCTTCTGCTGCGTCTTTCTCTCCTCCAGCCTCTTCTCCTTCAGCTTCTGCTGCGCCCTCTTTTTGTCGCGAAGCCCGCCGTCCCCCGCGCCATCGAGGGCATCGAGCCTGGCCTGAGCTTCAGCGACCTCAGTCTGCGCGGCCGCGAAAGCGGCCGCGCAAGCCGCGAGGTCATTACGTTCCTCGCAGATGTTCTTCAGAGCGGCAACAGCCTGCTCCGCGGCATGGGCCTCCTTCCCCTTGTCGGTCAGGATCCGACCCAGCTCCTCGGCCTGATCCTGCAGGGATCGCAGAGCGTTCGCCTGGGCCGCCTTTCCGATCTTATGCTGCGAGGATTCGATCCAGCGATGGCTCCGGACGAGTCCGTCGTCGTAGAGGCCGTCCTTCATGATAGCCCGGCCGGGCCTGTTGAACTGGTCGAGCGTGTCCGCGAGACGGACATTGCCGTAGCGGCGCATGATGAAGGCCATCGCGTCCGGATCCTGGCTCCGGAAGATGGAGGGAAAAGTGCCGCGCTCCGGCTTGGCCCTGAACTGCTCGAGCTTGTTTAGGCTCACTAGCGATGCATGGCGAAACTCGCGGCGACCTTCCTTGAAGATTGACGTGGCGGCGCTGATATCCGCTCTGTCCACGAACACGGCTTCCCGGTCGCGGCCGAGGAGCGCCTCGGCGGCTCCTACCCACTCGGGTTCGGCGACGTCGATGATGTCGCAGAGTACGCGCGGGACCATTTCCCTCTGCCGCAGCCTGCGGCAGAGGAGTTCAGTGTCGTCGCCAAGATAGGCGCGCGCCCCTCCGGCGGCGTGCTGTCGGATGCGTTCGAGCACCTCGTCGCGCCGGCCTCGGAGCCCGGAAAGCTCCGCGATGATCGTTTGACGCGCTTCGTCGATCTTCGGCAGCCATTTGGCGCCGCTTGCCGCGAAGGACTTCTCGGCCGCGGTGACCTCGTCGGAGACGCGCCCGATGTCTGCCGCGGAGGTGGCGGTCAGAAGACGGTCAAGCGCAGGAACGAAGTCCTCGAAACCGTCCGCGCATATCGCGCGTAGCGGCTCCAGGCGACGGATGTTCTCCATGCGAGCGTTGAAGTCCGCCGAGGCGCGGTGCGCCGCCTGCCCGGCCACATCGGCGGTCTGCTGCAGGGACTTTCTGCCGGTCTTGGCATCGTGCTCGGCGATCGCGGCCGTGAGCCGTTCGATCCCGTTGTCGATGGCCTTGACGTCGTCGTCGATGAATTCGAGTTCTTTTGCTGCGGCGTCCCGGCGCGCCATCTCGGTACGCCGCTTGGTCTTGAAGTCCAGGTTTGTCGCCCGCGCCGCGAGCCAAGTCCCGCGTTTTGCGATCCACTCCTCCCTGAACTTGGTCTCGAGCGCCTCTTCAAGCGCGGCGAGGACGCCCCGAAGCGCCCTTAGGGCTTCGAGCCTGAGGCGCATTTTCCGGATGGTCTCGCTGATGTTGCGGTATGTCTGGATCGACTCGCGCAGCTCCTTGATGCCGATCGGACTGTCCTCGAGGATGTAGTTCCGCACGAACTGCGTCGCCGTCTGGTTGTGGTCGAGCGTCATCGCGTTGACGATTGATTTCTGCAGGGCGCTGGCGTTCTGCTCACCATAGGGCGAATGCGGCAGAAGATGGCGCATATACTCGCGGACGTAGTCGCTCGCCCGGTCGCGATGATTGACGAAGTTGCCTTCGCCGACCGCCGCAACGATCCGGGCGCGCACGTCCTCCCACTGCGCCGGGAATTGCGACTTTCCTCGCTGCTCGATGAAATCGTTGGAGCTCAGAACGGTCCCGACGGCGACGAACAGTGCCAGCACAGTCTCCCTGCTGTCGGATTTGCGCGCCTCGAGCGCCATGCCGATCGTGACCGGTGGCCGGGCGCCTTCCGTATCTTCGAAACCGAGCGCGATGTAGGTGCGCGCCTCGTCGCGCCGGCGCTGGTCTTCGCCGAGCGTCCCAAGGCAGTAATCGACGACGCTGCGCTTCGAGCCGCTGCGCGATTTTCCGCTATCGCCGGCGACCGCGTTCAGGCGCAAGAACCGCCGGCTCCCGCCGGTGAGGACGACCTGTGCCATGTCGAGGATCGTCGATTTGCCGGACCGGTTCTCGCCCAGCACCCCGACGTGTCCTGTCACGTCGATGTCGGCTACGTCGAACAGGTGCCAGTTCACCATCGTGAGGTGTCGCAGCTCCATCATGCCTCGTCTCCTGCGGGCTGCGGAAACCGCGCCTCCTCGCTACGGACGTAGCGCTCAAGCCGTTGGAGGGCATCGCCGCCACTGATCAGCTTGATCATCGGGCGGATCCTGATCTCGCAGTCCTGCTGCTCGTCGTCAAAATCACCGATCTCGACCAAACTGCGTTGGGCGGCCTCGCGCAGGACGTCACGGAAACGGGCGGCCGAGATCGCGCCTCCGCCGCCATGTTGCGCCATCTCTCGGTACCGGTCGAACAGGTCGTTCAAGGTGGCGACAACGACGGCCCGGTCCTCGACTGCTCCGACGTTCACCTCCTGCTGCCAGTATGCCGCCAGCACTAGCATCACGATGGTTTCGTCGAGCTTCATCCGGGGCAGCGGCACGTCCTCGTCCATGGCGACGATGCCGGACCACTGCGCCTCCGGATCGCGGTGGACGCGGTATCCGCAACTATCGAAGAAGCCGTCGACCACGTCGCGGAAGCGGCCATCCATGATCGTGTTGTAGACTGTCCCGGTCCGGGGGTCTCCCGCGAACACGAACTGCCGCCGTAGTAGGAAGTGCAGCGCTTTGCGGAGGTCGGCTGCCTTTTCCGCGCCGAAGGAGCGCTCGACGTTTTCGAATTCACTGAGCATGAGCCGCCCTCGCCTTCCGGAGTGCGCCCGATCGCTTGACCAGGAAGTTTGCGCAACGGAGCCATTCGCTGTCGTGTGGTGGCGTGTCGGGGCACGGTTCGAGTTCAAAGCCGGCCGCGACCTGCGCCGGAACCTCGCCCGTCAGGGCGTAGCGGCGGGCGCAATCGAAGGCGAGAAAGTCGTCCACGGTACCGATTTCCATGAAGCGGGCTTCCCTGGTCGCGAATGGCGGCACCTGGCCCTCGAGGAATCGTCTGACATCCTCGGGGCGGGGTGCGATACGCGCGATATACTCGAGGCGGAGCTTCTTGCGCAGTTCGTACAGCGGATCCGACGGCGGCTCGGAGAGCTCCCTTGCTTCGACGAGACGGCGTGGTTGCCTGGCCGTCGCCTGATGGTGCTCCGACCAGGGGGACCGCAGCGGCTCGATGCTCCATTCGATTGTCGCTTTGTTGTGTCTGCCGTCCCGCAGTAGGGCATCCAGGCGCCGCACCAGGTCGCCGGCTCGGCCGACGAGTCCCTGCCCGCCCCGCTCGGCGTACTTAATGGTGTTGCGGACCCGGGCTTCGAGCTGCCTGCGGAAGGCCTCGATCCTATCGAACATCTCCCCGATCTGATCGAAGATGCTTTCGATGGCCAGCAGGTCGTCGGCCGCGGCCATTCGACCGTCCTCGATGTCGGCTGCCATGCTCGAAGCTGTGTACTCCTCGGCGAGGACCTGCATGGTTTCCGGGGTGTAGGAGATCCTCCGCGCGAGGTCGACAATGGCGTCGCGGAAGCGGTACGGATGGTTGACGGTGAGGATGGACTCGAAATCCTTCAACAGGAGCTGGTCGACGAACTCCTCGAAAAAGGCTTCCAGCCGGGTAGCGACGGTTTTCGACTCCATGACGGTCCGTCGGACGCGCTTCAGGTCGGCCAGCCTGCCGGAAATGATCTCGGCGGGACGCCGCCGGATCCGCAAGGCCGACGCCGAAATCATCGCCCTCGTTCCAGAGGACGGGGTTGGCGCGCATGACGTCGTAGATGGCGTGGACCACCTGCTGCGGCGTCGGGAACGACGGGGCGCCTGAAAAGAAGCGTTCATGGAGGTCGAGCAGACACGCCGCGTACAGGTGCTTGTGATCGCGCGAAAAAGCTAGAAACGCGTCGTCATGCAAATGGCGGAACAAGGTCAATGACGCGGCTCCTGGGCCCGACTTCATGCTGAGATGGCGACGCTAAACGCATGATGTGCCGGACAACATTGTTATTGAGAGTGGGTCTTGAAAATACAACCGGAAGATCGGTTCTTAGTATGAAGTCCGATCGGAGCCTAGGAGTTCGGTCTTAAGATCCGGACAATCCGGCCTCAAGTCATTGAATTTATTGTTGTTACCATTATGGCAAAATGGATACAAATTTGCTACCATTTTGGCAGGATGGATACAAACCCGTTGTTACCACTTCGCCAAAATGGTAACAAATACCTATGAAGCAGTTTTCCAACATCGACCAAGTCATGTTCTCCGACCTGGTTCAGAAGGCGACCGACGCGGATTTCGACGAGAACTTCCCGGAAAACGGGACCTTTCTCAAACAGAAGCGAGCCAACCGCGAATACTATTACTACAAGGCCTACGAGCCCTCCGGTGGCGAGGGACCGACGAAGACGACTCTCAAATATGTCGGTCCGGCCGATGATCCCGAGATTGCCAAACGCGCGGAAGCTT
Source organism: Bradyrhizobium sp. NBAIM03 (assembly GCF_020194055.1). Taxonomy (NCBI): domain Bacteria; kingdom Pseudomonadati; phylum Pseudomonadota; class Alphaproteobacteria; order Hyphomicrobiales; family Nitrobacteraceae; genus Bradyrhizobium; species Bradyrhizobium sp. NBAIM03. The sequence continues at coordinate 19,420 of NZ_JADYVS010000021.1, forward strand.
TCCAGCGCACCAAGATTGGCTATCGCGCGCGACGCGAGCTGGCAGCGAAGTTGAGGCGGGCCGGCTACCCTGCCCCTCCCCACATGGAAGGTCTCGTCGTCAACGAACTCGCGCGCGCGGGACTCTTCCGGCTTCGCGCCACGCTCGTCGGTTCGATGGCCTATCAGACATACAGCGGCGTACTCGGCGTCAAGCTGCCCGACGAGCTCGTGACGACCGAGGATCTGGACATCGCGAAATTCTACGGCATCTCGATCTCGATCGATGAAAGCATGCCCGACATCGAAGAGATCCTGAAAAAGGTGGATCCGACATTTGCGCCCTCATTCTCCACCGATGAAACCAAGCTGTTCAGCGGTTTTGTCAATGCCACCGGCTTCAAGGTCGAATTCCTTACACCAAACCGTGGCGACGAGGACTACTCCTCCAGACTGACGCAGATGCCTTCATTGGGACCGTCTGTAGGTGCGCAGGTGTTGCGGTTCCTAGACTACCTGATCCATGAGCCCATCCGCTCTGTGGTCTTGCACGACGCCGGAGTGCCGGTCCTTGTACCGGCCCCGGAGCGCTACGCCGTCCACAAACTGATCATGGCGACCAAACGGAATGTGTTCTTTGCGGATAAGGCCAAAAAGGACATCAACCAGGCTGGCGCGCTCATTCAAGCATTCAATGCCGTCAAACGTAGTAGCGACCTAGGCTTTGGGTGGATCGAAGCTTGGGAACGCGGAGCCAGATGGCGACGACGGCTTGGTGTTGGCGCCCTGCGTCTTTCGGACGACACTTTCGACATGCTCGCGAAGGGCGTAGCCGAAGCGGCCAAACTCGACGGCAAGCCGGCAGAGGAGTACGGGCTTACGGGAGGCAAGGAAGGTCTTCTGGCGCGCGTTTCAATTGCGAAGCCGACGGCGTCGCCAACGCCGTGATGCCAATTCGGTCGACGAGGCTCTCTCGCCCATCATCGGCGACGGGCGCGCCGGTGCTGCTGCTGATCATCGGCGGCGTCGGCATGCCGAATCACGTGATTGGCTCGCTGATCATCTCGCTGCCGATGCAGCTGACCATGCCGGTGATGTGCATCATGCCGTTCGATCAGCTCGGTCTTGCCGCCGACGCGCTCGAGGCTCAGCACGAAGTAGAGCTGGATCGGAACGTGCTGGCCTGTTTGATGGCCGGTCTGCTTCTTGTCCTCGACCGTGACCGGTTTTTCGATGACGAACGGACTGACGGGCTTGTCGGGGCCACCGCCATGACCTCCCGCCCTGGGCCGGATTGCCGCCCGGGTGTCTTTTTCAAAGTCGCTTTCGGCGCGGCCAGTCCCTTGACCCAGGTCTCGTCCATCCTGCGCGAAGATCCCAATCTCAACGAGGACGCCGCTGCGGCGTTGGACGACCTGATCAAGGCGACGTACGCCCGACTGGCAGATACGAGCAGGGGCCGGTGATGGTTTTTTAATAATTTCAATCGTGGGAAATCGCGGGGCTTCATACGCAATTGCGTATTAGGCACAGATATACGCGGACGCGTATAATCGACTGATATTCGCGATCGCGTATATTGACGATATATACGCATTCGCGTATGGTAACCTATGGATACGATTGCCCGCACCCCCCAACAAGTTGGCGCCGGGATCAGGCGCTACCGGCGGCAGAAGAAGCTCACCCAGGCTGGCCTCGGTGAGAAGATGCATGCGCGTCAAGCGACGGTCTCGAAGCTGGAAGCCGGTGTACCTGCAACGCGGCTGCGCACCTTGATGGATGCGCTGGCCGCGCTCGACCTCGAGTTGGTCATCCGGCCGCGGACCAAATTGACGGCTGAAGCGATTGAGGATCTGTTCTGATGGCGCGTCGTCCTGCCCGCGCGCCGCTCAACGTCTATCTCAACGCACGGCTGGTCGGGCAGCTGCGGCGCGAGAGCAGCGGCGCAATCGATTTCCAGTATGACAAGCAGTGGCTCGCGTGGGAAAATGCCATCCCCGTTTCGGCGTCGCTGCCATTGCGGGAGGATCGTTATATCGGCGATCCCGTCGTCGCCGTTTTTGACAATCTTCTGCCCGATAATGACGACATCCGCCGACGCGTCGCCGAACGCGCGCATGCTGATGGCGCCGACGCTTACAGCCTGCTCTCCGCAATCGGCCGCGATTGCATCGGCGCGCTGCAATTCCTTCCCGACGGTGCCGCACCCGGGGGCGCCGGCGCCATTGATGGCCGCGCCGCTAGCGATCAGGAGGTCGCCGCCATTCTCGGCAATCTTGCCAGCAATCCGCTCGGCATCGGCGCCGACCAGGACTTCCGCATTTCTCTCGCGGGCACGCAGGAAAAGACAGCGCTGCTTTACTGGAAAGACAAGTGGCACGTGCCTCATGGCACGACCGCAACTACGCACATTATCAAGCCGCAGATCGGGAAGTTGCCAAACGGAATCGACCTGACCGGCAGCGTTGCAAACGAGCATCTGTGCCTTGAGCTGGTTGCGGCACTCGGCTTGCCCGTCGCCAAATCAAGCATCATCGATTTCGCCGGGCGCCGCGTGCTCGCAGTTGAACGGTTCGATCGCATCTGGACGCGCGACGGCCGCCTGTTGCGGCTGCCGCAGGAAGACTGCTGCCAGGCGCTGTCCGTTCCGCCCGCGCGCAAGTATGAATCCGACGGCGGACCCGGCATCCACAAAATCTCGGATTTCCTCAAGGGCAGCGATACGCCTGAGGACGACCAGGCCATTTTCTTCAAGGCGCAGATCGTGTTCTGGCTGCTCGCCACCACCGATGGCCACGCGAAGAATTTTAGCATTCATTTGGCGCCGGGCGGACGTTTTCATCTTGCCCCGCTTTACGACATCATTTCGACCCAACCGAGCTTGGACGCTGGACAGATCAGTCAAAACCAAATGAAGCTGGCCATGGCGATCGGCAGCAACCGGCATTACGTCGTCCACACGGTTCTCGGCCGACATTTCGTGCAGACTGCGAAAAGCTGCGGTCTCCCCGACAAAACAGTCAAGCTTGTCATCCAGCAGCTCGGCGATACAGCCGCAAAAGCCATAGATCAGGTGCTGAACGCGCTTCCAAAAGGATTTCCGGAGAAGATGGCCATATCGATTGCTGATGGCGCGAAGCGCCGTGTGAATTCGCTGGCTGCCTAGCCGGGCTGACTGCCCACAGCCAAACCAAGCGGAACGATGAAGGCAACAGAGATCAGAAATCCGCTCAAGGCGTGCAGCAAGCTCGCGGAGACGTCATAGAGTTCGGCCGGTTTGCGCAAGCTGCCAGCCGGCTACGATGACCTCCGTGAACGGTGGCAGGAAGACCGGATCGACCAATCCAAACCTGGATGCTGCCTACCAGAAGAGCAGCAGCGCGATCAGCAATAGGGAGCGTTGCCCGAAAGCAGCCAACCAGCGGCTCAAGAAACGGGCCCGGTTCTCGAACGGCGATTGCCGCTCTCCTTCGACGGCGAGCGGCCCGCGCCGTCCGTATGCAAGGTCCAACAGCGACTGCGTTTCCAAACTAACCATGAGCGACGTCCTTCACTTCACGCTCGACGCGCTGAGGCCGCCCGTCAACTGCCCCCTTGAGCCTCTTCCGCTCACGCCGAGGTCATGGAGTGAAGGGCTTAAAACCTATCGCCAGCCAAAACACAAACTTCAGTTCGATGCGCTTCCGCCATTCCGTCGACTCGCACATCAGGAGGTTTCCGACCGCAATCCGCGTCACGTGACCGACACCGCCGTTTCGCCAGCCGCTTCAAGCTGGTGATCGACAGGTCGAGCGAGATGACAAGGGGACATATTCTATCTTTCGAGAACGCAGAGGCGAAGCGCGGGTGCCGCGCAATCTGCGGAAATCTGCGATTGCCTTCCCTAAGGAGCGGATGTGAACTTTAGAGGCCCGCGCCGCAGTATATCTACGGCATCGTTACTGTGGTGAAGAAGCAACCTTAAGCTTGGTTCCGCGAGCGACAACTCACTTCAGACTTCACAAATGTCGATGAGCGAGTCACTTTTGGCCCAGCATCGAGATGCGCCAGAGGCTTGCTGGAAGGCAACTATTTGACAAGCGTCTGACGGCGCCAGCTCTCGACAGCCTTATCGAGCGTCGCCGCAGCCGCTGGGTCGGCCCAACGATCCCAGAACTGGATCGTGCCGCTAAGCGGTTCGTTTATCGGTTTGGCAATGCGGATACGCGTGGGCAGTAGAATCGCATCGCCAACGACGAGTGCTTCGCCCGTGTCGAGGACCGGAAGCAGGTCGCCGAAGCCGCCGAGGCTGTCGGGCAGCAGCCGCCGCACGACGGCCTGGTCGTCACCGTTGGTTAGCCGCATCGCGATGAGATTGTTGCACTGGCTGGCGACCGTGCGGTTCACTTCGGCGGGGCGTTGGCTGATCACCACCAGTCCGACGCCATATTTCCGCCCCTCCTTGGCGATGCGCTCGAAGGTAGCGATCGCATTCTCCGCGGCGCCCGAAGTCGGATCCTGTGGAATATAAAGATGTGCCTCGTCACAGAACAGAGCCAGCGGATGGCGAAGCCCCTGCGCGCTCCACTGCTGCACGTGGAAGGCCATGCGCGCGACCATGCCGACGATCAGCGGCAAAATGTCGGAGGCAACTTCGGAGAAGTCGATGATCTTGACGCCACCATGGCCGCCTTGGGCCGCCCTGCCACCGAGCAGCAGCTCAACTGCGCGATCGAGCCAATCATAGCTGTCCGCCACGCCGGACGCAGGGAATAGGAAGTCGAGGCGCCGATCGGTGCGTTTGCCCTCGAGGCGCTGGATTAGCCGGCTGAGCTTGCCGTGGAAATCGCCCTGCTTCTCCCCCGTCCTGGCTCCCGGTACCATCTCTGTGTTGAGCCGGTTGAGCTCGCCGAGCACGGTTTCCATCCTGAAAGGCACTGGACTGTCGATCGTGAAGTTGGCGAGCACCTCGACATGACCGCCGGCTTCCAGGAAGCCCGTCTTGGCGTCCACGACGGTACGCGACATGATCATGGCCTGGTTTGGGGCGTTCTGATCGGAGCGGTCAACAAACATCGAGACAAGCGCCTCGTAGCTCATGAGCCAATAGGGCAAATGCAGCACACCATCGTTCAGCCCCTTCCCCGCTTCGATGTCGCTTGGGCCCGCGACGCGAAGATGGACGAAGCCCTCGCCAGCCATCGACGCATATTCTCCGTGCATGTCGAACACGATGGCATTGGCGCTGTCGAGCTCAGCGATTTGCTCGAGCAGCCGGGCGGTCGTCCACGATTTGCCCGAGCCGGTGCTGCCCACGATGAGCGCATGACGCTGGAACAACCGATTGCCATTGACGAACGCCTGAGCGTTGGGATCGAGCGTATAAGCGCCAAGCGACAGGCGCTGCGCGCCGCCGGTCACCTCCGAAATCACGCCCATGAAGCGCGTAAGGCGCTCGCCTTCGAGAGCGAAGCAGCAGGCGTCGATCTCCGGGACGGTCTCTAGCGTCCGGCGGAAGACATTGGCGCGCGGTCCGTCCCGATCGAGCAGCGTGCCGATCAACATAATCCGCACCAGATTGACTTCGGGATGCGCGGCCTCGCCTAGCTCGACATCGGCGATCTTCGCTTCACCGAGCGCGGTACGGATGATCTTTTGGATCACGCCAATCAACTTGTGGCCGGCAAGGCTGCTCTGGAGCGCAACCAGCCGGTTCACCTGCAGCGCCCGCAGCGCCTCGACATCATCGACGTGGACGATTACCGTGGTCGTGTCGACCGATTGGACGCGCCCCAGCGCTTCTTCGTCCGCAAAATTCAGAATGCTCACGCGGAAACTCCTGTCATCTCATTGAGGAAGCGGTCGAGCCGCCAGATCGGTTGATCTACGTCAAACCCGTTGGGCACGTCGTGCATATAGGCGCGCGCGCCCATCGTCCCCTCCTCGATCGCGAGATAGCGCCGGCAGCGTCCGCCGCCGAGGAAGGTCCGGGCGGACGTGGTCAGCTCTTTGGTAATGACGACGAGCGGGACGGAATCGCGGTCGCAACGCTCGATCAGCTTGGTCTGAAGGTGCTCGTCGTTGAAGCCATAACCAACGCAGAAATAGGCGCGGGCGTTCTCGAGCGCGGCATCGCTGCGGCCTAGGATCGTTCGGAACGGCTCGCCATGTGTCAGCCGGTATTTGTCGATGCCCGGCGTGATCATCAGCGGCGAGTATCCGGTCGGCACGTCGCGCATTCCGCGGACGCCGATGATTTGGCCGGCGGAATCCTGGAACCAATCGAGAGAGCCATGCACTTTCCAGACGGCAACCGTACGGGTCACCTGCCGATTAACGAAAACGCGCGTGTTCGAATGGCGAGCGCGCGATTGCAGATAACCGTAGTTGAAGCCGGTGAACGTGCTTACATCGGCGGCGTCCGCGGCATATTCGGCAAGCTGGTCATAGTTTGGCGTGACCACATTAACGGTCTTGTGCGTGCTGTCGAAGAGATGGAGGTACAGCCGCGAGAGCGGCAGCGCGCGCCGGTCCGCCACAAGCGTCTGGAGGACGCGAAGATCGTGCGGCAGCAAGAAAGCGCGGGTCTCGCTGGCGACGAACTGGGTCTGGCGTTCCGTCGGGCGCACGGCCTGGAGGGCGCTTTCGAGATCATCGCCGGCCGCAAGCTGCGCGATGAACTTATCCCATTCGCTCCTCTCGTCTGCTGTCCAGCTCGTGGGCGGCTTAACAGCGGAAAGCTGCAACGCCAAGGCGCCCATGCCGGGCACACCGTGCGCAGCCGAGGCGCCGCTGCCCAGAATGATCACCGGTGCGGGCTGAGCGCCGCCTGCGCGAATTCCTGCGCGATCTCCGGCGCGCTCTTGGCCGCCATACAGTCCCTTCCCGACCAACGCCGACTGTATCCACTACAGCCGTCGTCATCCCTATGAGATTTAGTGGATGGATCAATTTCGGCGAGGATTGCATCCTCGCTAAATGTGAAATTAGCCCTTGGCCGATCAGGTTACGCTTGGTGTCGCGACGACGAAGGGCCTGCAGGACCGTGAACTTTCTCGGATTGATTTTCCCCAAAGGAAGTCCGAGAAGCATGTCGACGCAAACTCCGCGTCGCGGACGGCTTTTGTAGTTAGAGATAATGATCTCGAGACATGCATTCTGCAATCCATCTAAGCAACGTTCTTCATTTGATGTGGACGAGGCTCCAGCATTGCCGTCGAAACACTCCTGCCAAACGCAGTAGACGCCACATCAAGCAGGTGCTGGTGATGGGTGAAGAAAAGCACCTGCGTTTTCTCCGCAAGCAGTTGCAACACCCTGAAACCGGCCGAGGCGCGCGCATCGTCATAATTGATGAAAAGATCATCTGCGATAAATGGCACCGGCGTAGCATGCATCAGATACTCTTCAACGGCAGCAATGCGCAGCGCGAAAAAGAGCTGATCGGCGGCGCCTTCGCTGAGACCTGATACGGGCACCGCTCCCCCGTTCCCGCGCACGCCCGCCAGATGTGGCACATCTTTTTCGTCGTATTCGAGCGTAAGGCGTTGGAACGAGCCGCCGGTCAGAATAGAGAACAGCTCCCCTGCCCGTTTGAGCAATGGTGCCTGCTTCTCGCGCCTAAACCGCTCGATCGCCCACCTCAGGATGATGGTTGCGGAGCGAACGCGCGCATACTGCGCCGCCACCTCCTTCATCTCGGCCAAAGCCAGCTGACGATCACCAGCAGCTTTGGCCGCAGCGGCGTCGCCGCCGACGGCTTCGAACAAACGCTCAGCATCATTGCGACTCTGAATTGCGATCAGCTGGCGTTCCCTGGCATCGTTGAGTATTGCCTTCAGCGTTTGCTCCCGAGCCGTTGTTTGATCGAGATCGGCGCTGCGGCATTCCTCGGCGAGTTGTTCGACACCAAGCCCATCGCCATCAGCCTCAAGCGTGGTCCGCAAGCGCGATCGCTCACCCCTAAGCGCGCGTTGTAGATCGGACTGAAGAATAGCCGCTCGCAATCTGTCGATCGAATCGACGGCTGCGGCCCTCTTGAGGCGATCTATTACAGCCTCGGCGTCCGTCCTGGACTTGTCGCATTCTTCCAATTTCTTCTGCAGGCCCTGCATCGCCTCAGCTTTTTCGTCGCGGGACACGACAGTCTGCCTCGCCGCATTCAATTGCGCATGGAGTTGCAGGATTGCTTCATCTGCATTCTGCCCGGAAAACCGCGGCGCGATCGCATTTACGAGCTTTTCGACATCCTCGGTAAACGCCGTGATGTCCCGCTCGATCTTTCCAATGCGCTCGTGCTTCAAATCCGCGATCTTGGCAGACGTCTCCCGCATTTGATCGATTGCTTCGATTTGCGCTTGAACGGTCTCAAGCGGGGCTTCGGGTAACAGATTGATGCCCCTCAGGGCCTCTTTCCATTGCGCGTTCCAGACATCACGCTCTTTCGCAGCGTTTTCAACAGCCACGCGCCTGCGTTCGACTTCTGTTGCGACCTTCCGTTGCTCTAGCGCGAGTTCATTCCTCTTTTGTGTGTTGCCCTCCTCCATGCGGAGGCCCGCTTCGGCAGCCGCAAGAATTCCGTTCAGCGGCAGACTATCTGCCGAGGCTGCGATTGCCGTGTCCGCCATCAAGCTGGCGAGCTGTTGCTTGGCTTTTGCAATTTGCTGCTGGAGCGAGGACTCTGCATGAAGCGCGGCGTCACGCTTGGCGATTTGATCGAGCACGCCAGCCCTTGCATCGAGCCAATCCAGCATTTCGTCCGGAGAACGCGGGTTATCGGTAACCTGTTTCCACAGGATCGCCCAGGCCTCGGCCAATGCCTTCTGCTCTTCGGCTAACGAAAACAGCTCCTGCTTGGCGGATTCAAGGACGTCTTGCTCTTCAGCGATTTGCCGCGCCAGCACCATGGCCGCAGCCGTCGACTGCGCATTCTGAAAACGACGGTCCGCCGCGGTGTCGGCGTCTTCGATGGCCTTCACATAGGCATCGAGCAGCGGCTCGCCGCTTGTAAAAGCGAGCTCCTCCGATTCTGGCACCATGATCTTGTCGACATGTCTGCGCCTGATGATAGACCATCCGGCATCCCGCCGTTCGCGCAGTTTCTTCAACTCCTCAACGCCGACAATTCTTTCATCTGACACAAGACGAGCATAAGACTTTCGATTGTTTTCGACTGTACGGGTCAGCTCACGCGTCACAGCTTGCTGGCGCTGAATACGCGCCTGAAGCTCGCGGGCAGCATCGCGATGCACCCTTACCGCCTCTTCCGCCGGACTTTTCAAGGCCTGCAAACTCGTTTCACTCACGATAGGCGGATTCATATCAGCCATTTGCCGCTGACATGATCTATCGGCATCCTGATGCTCTTGATGGATACTCAGAAGACGCGCATCGAGATCGCCAAAAGCACGAATGGACTCGACGACCCCAGCCAGCACCGAAAGGTCTTTCTGCGCTCCGAGCGCTTCAATCCGTGCCTGTATATCAGCGAGTTTTTCGCTGGCATCCTCTAGCGCCGCTTCAGCGCTATCAACGGCGGCAAATCGGCTGCCACGCGATGTCAACAGTCCGCGGACTGCTGCAACCTTAGCCCGCGGCGGAATTCTCTCGACCAGGTCGGCGACTGACCCTGTCCACCCCAGTTCAATCGCCGCGCGCTTCAGGACTTCTTCCGCTGCGGCGAGTTCGGCCCGGCGCTTCGGTAAGTCCGCCCGGCCCGAAGACAGCTGTATGCTGCGCTTCGAAAGTCGTTCAATCTCCGTTTGGTGGAGCAGAACGCTATCGTCAACCACGAGTCTGGAAATTTCCGTGCCGATTGTTGCGATCTGTTCGCGGAATGCGCTTATACGCACTTCTGCAGCAGCGTTATCGTCCGAGGCCTCCTCAAATCGCCTGGCCGCGTCGGGAGGTAATTCGACCACCGCGCCGAGGTCCACTATCTCGGTTTCAATCTCTTGAAGCCGACGCACACCGCGATATACGCGCCGGACTCGAGAAATCTTCGCAAGTTCGGAAACTTGCTCTTCGATTTCCTTCTCGATCTGATTGCAAAGGCCGCGCGCCTCTTCAAAGGCGGATTTCAATTCCTGCCATTTGCTTGCGCTCACCGTGTGTTGACGCAACGCCGCATCAGCCTCTTTAAGGCGGTCTTCCGCTTGGTAGTATTTCCGGTGTCCCGCCTTGCGGCTGGCCCAGAGCCCATCCGCCTCTGCCTGCATCGCACCCAACCGATCGCGGAGACCTGACACGCCGGCCCCGGCGGCGAACAATGCCGCGCCGATATCATCCTTGGCCTGGGTGATATCCCGTCCGCCAGCCCGCAGGCGCTCATGGTCAAGACAGAACATCCGGCAGAAAAACGCACGGTCCATCCCGCCGAGCAAAGGAGCAAGCAGGCCATCGCCAGCCGCAATCGGCAGATCGTCCGGACCGAGAAGCGTATCCTTGTTGCCCTTGCGACGCCGGACCGAAAGCAGCGCGCCGTCGCGTTCCAGGGCGGCGCCGATGCGCAGCGCCGCATTCTCATGCAGGAAATTACGGGATGATTGCCCGGGAATACCGAAGAGCAGATCTTCAATCGCCGACATCGTCGTCGACTTTCCAGCCTCATTCTCGCCATACACGATATGAAAGTCAGGTTCGCCTGACGGAAAATGAAGCGTCGTGCCGGTGAAATGTCCGTAACGGATTAGGTCAAGAGAACGAATACGCACGGATCAACGCCTTTCCGCGGTCAGACGTGCGCTCAGATATTCGCCAGCCTGCTCAATCACAACCGAGTATTGTTTCGCGATCACCGCTTCGAGAAGAAAATCGTCAATATCAAGTGCCGCGTCGTGAGGAAGCCTGCGGACAAGGTCGCCCAGATCGTTCGCGATTTCTGCCTGGAGATCGGAATCCCCCGCAGCCTGAGCTAGCAGGACTTTGAGATCGTTGATCGCGCTGCCCTCTGACTGGATAGAAACTGCCGTCGCAGGCACGGTCGCATTGATCACACGTTCGATCCATGCAACCTCTTCGCCAAGAGCCAGTGCTGCGGCTCTCGCTTCAGCCAACAATTGCGGCGCAGACGCCATCAGTTCGGCGTGAAGAGCCGTCGGGCCACTTAGTTTGATGCGACAAGCCAGCAGTCGGCCTTCTGCGTTCTTGGCCGCCTCGTCGATCGAACGTTTGATTTGATCTACAACATCCCCGAACCGCGCGCTACCACTGACCGGTACATCGACATGCATCCACCGCACGACATCCGTTTGGAGCAGCTCAGCGCCTTCGATCGCTCCGTCTTGGACCGTAACGAGCTGCGCCGATTTCGGGCCGGCTTCGCGGATGTGGCGCCCCTGTAGATTGCCGCAAAACACCACGTGCGGATTTTGATGCAGTACGCCGCCCTGATGCACGTGCGCGAGCGCCCAATAGTCGTACCCCTTGTTGACCAACTCTTCGAGCGTGCAAGGGGCGTAGTTCTCGTGAGAACCACCCATTCCGCCGAGTGCAGTATGCAGCACGCCGATGTTGAAATAGCCTTTGATCGGCGCGGGATAGGCTGCTGCCAGATTTTCCGTCGTCGCCTGCAGGCGGAAGCTTTGACCGTGAAGGGCGACGCGGCAATCATCGAGCTTGAAAGTTTGGGGCTTTCGATAGCTAAACACCTCAACATTGTCAGGAAGCGTCAGCCGCTTCGTGATTTGGTTTTCGGCGTCATGATTGCCGTGCAACACGAAGGCGGGGATTTTCGCCGCCCGCAAACGACCCATCTGCCGAACGAAAAACAGGCCGGTGTGAAAATCGCGCCAATCGCCGTCGTAGAGGTCTCCGGCGATGACCACGAAAGCCGCCTGTCTATCGATTGCCTGAGTAATGAGGTCCTCAAAGGCAGTTCGGGTCGCCGTTCGAATGCGCTCGGCCGCTGGCCCCTCCTGTCCGCTCAGGCCTCTCAGGGGGCTGTCCAGATGTATGTCGCCGGTATGGATAAATTGGAAAGTGCTCACAACAGGACTCGCTTAATTCCAATCAGAACAAACTAGTAAAATCCTTTTATCGCAATCTTGAGCGGAGTGTTGTCACCAAGTATCCGCAAACGCGGAAAGGGATTGTCGATGAGGGCTCGAAGGGGCCGCCGAATTTGAGGGTGACGCGAAGATTCGGTGGCACGTTTAACATGAGTATCGCGTTATTCATGTTGCGGACAGCGTGTCTTTGGTAACAGTTCGGACAAGGTCGTATCTGAGCTAGCTCCTCAGTCCTGCGAGCCGCTTTCCTAGCGACCTCGCGTCGAAATTCTCGCAAATGCGGCGATCGGTTGGGAACACACACCGTGCCGCAACCGCGGTTTATCCGCCCAGGGCCTTCGTCTCATGACGACTTTGGTCGTCGGACCGGTCCAAGACAGGCCGCTGCGACATCGACTTCGCAGTCGATACCGCCGCCCCGTCGCAACGTAAGACGCCGCCATAATGGTAAAGAGGCTTTTCACTGCGCGAGGCAGCAATCCTGACGCGCGATAGAATTTTCGCCACAAACATTGACCGCCAGCCGTGGCCGGAGAGTAGTCGCGGGCCTTTGTACCAATGCAAAAGGATGATGGCACTGCTTTTCGGCCCCTTAGAAATCGACCCGATTACAGCAGATTCGTTGTCGTAGCCAAACGGGGCTCCGAGCTTGTGCAGTGGAAGTACAAGCGCGAAAACGAACCCACAATTCACGCGGCGCGTTCAAAGAATCGGAGCTGCCGCTTTGGAGACGACCAACTGTGGTCACTCTCACGGAACCCGATCGCAGCGAGCCGAATTGCCGAGGTGCCTGATCACTTCCAGTTGTCCCTCCTGGGAGAGACTTAAAGCCTTCGCGACGATCCCCCACCTTCATCTTCCGCAACTCCGGAGAAACTCTGGTGCGCAGCATCCGAAGCAGCCTCGCTGCTTGGCATCGATAGAAAGCTGCTGCTGCGTGAGCTCATTCGGCTTGAGCCTTGATTCGGACTCGTCGGCCGGACACCGTCCAGAACGGAAAATTTACCTCGTCACGAAGAGGAAAATTCGTCAATTTCCTGCCGCGCACCGCAGATATCAAGCGAATTTTCTCATTTCGCGCTGGAGTTCATCGAAGGAATCAACTGCATGGATGTACCCATGCGGTACTGCAGATACGCCATCGCCGCCAATGATCACGCCAAATACCAATTTGGGGTTTATCGATATCGGATTGGAATGGATGCGCGTGCAGGCCGATCGCGAGTGAGCGCGCCATGTTTTCAGGCGGTGATGTGCGATTCGAAGAAGTCGAACAGCGCGATACAATCGAAAAGGGGTCGCCCTTCAGCGACCCCTTTGCCGGTTGCAATCGACTTCGGGATGAAATTCCAGCCCCGGCGCCAAATTATTGGTATCTAAATGCCGAGTGAACTCCGTACAACTACGGTAGGTAGCGCTGTAACAATTCCTCTCCGCGTCCTCGGTAGCGCGCTTAACCTTTCCACTGACGCCAATGGACGGGACACCCATACCAAGTGCCTCACCTCACCAGGGCTGGGCGTCCTGGATTGTTTAAGCCTTTCAGCGCGACTGCGATCCATATCGCGAAGGCGTGCAGCTCGATATCCGTAAACGGCTCGCTTAACGCGATCAGGGGTCGGTGATCCGGCCGCGGTTACAGAAGCGATCGCGCGTCAGCGGCCGGATCAGAGACCAGCTGGTAGCGCGCGAAGACCTCAGCACATTGGGCGGCGTTCTCTCGGGGAGCGGCGGGCCTGTTCGAGCGTCAGCGCTGATCGGACGATGATCCGCTACAGCTTCAGCCGCCCTCCAGACACGCCTCGGCCCGGACGATTGCGCGATCGCGCCAACGATGATGGGGCTGCTGCGCCTTCCGGCGCTGGCTCCGCTTGCTTCAGGCGCTCTAGGTAGCCGCGTGCGCGCGAAATCACCGCCTCGACCACTATGTCCAGGACGGGATCGCCGCCGGCAGGCATGGCTTCGACCTCGGCCTTGGCCGCCATTGCATGGTGCGTCACGGCCTGAGCAATCTCGGAGACGCGCCGGATCGTCTGCGCTGGAGAGAGCTTGCAGTCGGTGGCGAAGCGCTCCCAGTGGTTGCGTCCGAGCTGGTCAGCCTGCTTCTGCCCGCCGATCTTCTGCGCCATGTTGCGGGTGATCTTCGGATATGGCGCCGCACAGACGATGTCGTAGCCTGGCGCCAGGGCGGCGCCGCGCGCCGATAGCATCAGCGAGTAATTTTTGGCGTGAGAATCCGTGTTCCAAACCATCGGATTGAAGATTGCAAGATCGACGAAACGGGCGGTCTCCTGTGCGGTCATTTGGCGCTGGGTCACGCCAACCATGTCGGCCAATGATGGTCCTTTTAGGCCTCTATCGTTGTTCTGGTACTTGGCAGCTGGCGGTCGGCCCAGGGCTTGGCAAAAGTCCTCCTGATGCAGCCGCCGCCACCTCTTGCCCTCATGACGGCGGTCATAGCGCTCAACCAGCAGGTAGGTACGTTCGCCTGCCGTCCCGGTCGTCACCTTCGGCGTCGGGATTCCGATCATGCGCGCGAGCGTCAGGCAGAATGCCTCGTTCTGGACGGCGCCAGGCAAGCGCTCGTCATCGGGCTTGATGATGTGGGTCGATGGCGCGCCGTCGATCGGTATGTACAGGGTGTCGCCATCCAGAGCGACGGCGAGCTTCGTCTGCACACCGGCAAGCGACATCGACACGCCATCTTCGCCGACGAGCAAGGGCTTGTGGGGTAACTCATTGAAGATGCGCTCGAGGGAGGCCTTGTCGGGGATCTCTCGCCATTTGCCGGCGATCAGCCCGGTGCCAGGCTGTCCGACGGAGAGCGCGCCGGCGGTGTCGCGGCCCATTTCGGCAAGAAGACCGATGACATCGGCCGGCGACTTGCCGAGCATATGACCTACGGTCCCGAGAGTTGCGTTCTCCGGCAGCAGATTTGCCGCCCATGTCAGAATTACCGAGGCATCGTACGACGCCCGCGTGAGCGGCATGGTGAGCGACACAGGGAAGGCGCCGGTCAGCCCGCGCCAGGATTCGGCATAGGTGAAGCCTGACGCTTCGTCGGCGGCCGTGATCCAGCCGACCTCTCGCGTCTCAAAGTAGACCGGAAGACGGTCCATGAGGCTCCTCCTCGTCGCTGTCGGGAATGTCCGGTGTCTCGGAAGTGTTCGCGCGGCGGGCTTGGGCATCCTTGAGAACATCCTCGATGCGCAGCCCGAGCACGTTTGCCACGTGCAGGCTGCGCCCGAGCTGACAGGTGCTTTTTCCGGCCTCGAGGTCGACGATGAAGCGCTTTCCTGTCCCGCTCACCATGGCCAGCTCGTCCTGCCGGAGGCGCTGGCGTTTGCGTTCTTTCTGGATGAGGCGACCGAATGCTGCAGCGAACTCTGCGGCTTGGCGGGCGACACCGGTCTCGCCAGGAGCCTCGTTTCCGCCCGAGGGGGGAGTGCCGTTTGGAGGCGTGTTCATAGCTCTCTCATCATAAGTTACCGAACGGGAACTTTATGGGTTGAAACAGCAAATGTCCAAGGAAAAGTTACCGATCAGGAACTTTTCGTGTAGTTCCGATGGAAGGAGGATAAAAGTTACCGGGCGGGAACATTTCCCTCAAGCCAACGCTGAACGGGCCAGAAAGTTACCGATCGGGAATTCTGCTCCCCGAGCACTGGGTTCCTCGAAAAGAAGATCGAGACGACCGGCGGGAAAATCCGCGCTAATCTCCGTCGAGCGAAGCATGTTCCTTAGCGCCGCTCGGTGTCGAGCGGCGCTGCCGGCCCCACAACGATCTCGGCGAGCTTGTAGGCGGCGGCAGCTCATCGTGATCGGAACGCCGGTTTGATCTTGCCACAAGTTGACAATTGCCCTTCTTGCGCTACCGCGCTGCCCGCCATGGCTAGGTGCAGAGGCGTTAGGACCCCGGCTAAAGGCCGAGATCGGCATCACCGAGGACAAGATCAAGTGTCGATCGGCGAGGCGATCATCGCCGAGACGGCACCAACTGACAGCTTACCCTCAGCAAAATCAGCTGCCGCCGTGGCGTGAAGCCTCGCCGAATCGAACACCGGTAATTCTGAATGTTCCGGGCCGATGAGAAGGCCAATCTCCGTGCAGCCGAGGATAACGGCGTCGGCGCCCCGTGTACGACCGCGCGCGATCATGTCGATAACTTCCTGGCGCGACAGATCAGAAACAGTGCCGCAGCACAACTCATCGAAGATGACATTGTGGATCCGGCTCCGCTCGCCCTCCCCCGGTATGACAGGTGAAAGGCCGAAGCGCTGCCGCAGGCGATCACAATAGAACGGTTGCTCCATCGTATAGCGCGTCGCAAGCAACAGTGGTCGCTTGAAGGAAGCAGCGAGAAGAGCCGCAGCGGTCACATCGACGATGTGGATGAGCGGCACACTCAGCTCGGCAGCAACAATGTCGGCAATCACATGCATCGTATTGGTGCAGATCAGGATGCAGCTGGCGCCCGCGTCAACCAACTGCCGGGCTATCCTCGTTAAATAAGCCGCGGCTTGCTTCCAATCTCCTGCGTTCTGAAGGGTGACGATATAGCCGAAGTCAACCGAGCGCAGCAAGATGTCTGCCGAGGCGAGACCGCCGCGGCGCTGACGGACGATTTCATTGACTTCCTTGTAATAGATGGCCGTGCTTTCCCAGCTCATCCTCCGATCAGCCCAATCGTCCGCTGCACTTTGAGATCTCCACTTCATTGCGAAGGTGGCACAGGTTTACCGCGCTTTCGGCGGCAAAATCTCGGCCTTGTTTCGCGCAATCGCTCTGGAAAGTGCAAATCAAGGGCCTTATCTCTGCGATAGCAAAAACTCTTCTCACCCGAGCTCCGAAGCCGGCTGAAAAAACATGACGTTGGACGATCGCGACCTGAAGATTCTGGACAAGTTGCAGCTCGACGCAGCAATTCCCGTCACAGCGCTTGCCGAATCGACCAATCTTTCGGTGTCCGCTTGTTGGCGGCGTATCAAGCACATGGAGGACAGTGGCCTGATCTGCCGGCGCGTCGTCCTGGTTGACAGACGCAAAGCCAACGTGCCGATGACTGTGTTTATGAGTGTACGCACGTCGCGTCATTCGATGGCGTAGCTCGTCGCAGGTGCCGTCTTCAAGAGCTCGAGCCGTTTGCTTTCGGCACCAAAGTACCAAAGTGATGTTGGCGTGAGATAGTTAGAGACGGTAAACGTCATTTCATCGTTTTGCGCGGAAGTGGCTGATAGACTTACGGTCGCATTCTTCGGCAGCGGGACTGGTGTGGCATGCCAGACACCTTGATCGTACCTGTAGGACGAACGCCTTGCTTTGAAGGTTATCAAGAATGGTCAGGACCAGGAACTTCCTGGTGCGGCCAAATCCGCTGAGTGCCTGCCGGCAGTTGGGCTGGAAAACGACAGAGGGTTTCGCACGCAGCGGATCCTGCTTCCATTCGGCCAAATCATAGGAGATCATTGAGCCGGCCTTGAAGCTGGTATCGCCGGAGCGGATCCAGTCTGCGTCCAGTTTCACAAGCAGCCGGCCACTCGCGATACCGACGATCAAGGCCTTCTTCGGCCGATCGAGCTCGATCGGCCCGGCGGGTCCGAACAGCACATACTGCCGCTCGAAGCCGTTGATTCGACAGACCACGGCGGTTACATCCATCCGCCCTTCACGAAGCACAAACGGCGAGGTCTTGAAGTCGGTGTGCTGGCCGCGAAAGACTTCGCGCGCCTGATCGAGCGGCTGAGCGCGCTTGAGTTCCTTCAACACGAAAGGGAAGCCGGCCTCGGTCGTGGTCCCCTCGCCCCAATCACGTGCAACAAGGACGGTGTCACGATCAATCCAGCTGACGCTCTGCTTGCCCTCGGGCAGTTGGAATCCACCTGCAACAAAGCTTTTGGCTTCGCTGTCGAACTCGCGTATGGACACGGCGTCCTTGCCGCCGTCGGAGAGTTTGACGAGGCAACGCCGCCCAAGGCAGCGGCGACCCTTGTAGACCAGTTCTTGTTCTCGGCGAGAGCGAGCGCGTCAATGTCCAGGATGGTCTCCCATCGGGGATCCTGGCCGCGGTAGCTCTCAAGCGTAGTGCGCCGCCAGATGCCGCGCACATGGCTCTCGTCTTGCCAGAAATTTTCGAGACCTTGCCGTTTCAGCGAAACGAACGGAATCCGGTCTTTTGCCTGGAGGATCGTCAGCGCGTCCCGGTAAAAGCGATCGTAGCGAGGATCCGATTGCAGCAAGCCGAGCGTCTTTTCGTTCTCGGCCTGTGCCCAGGCCAATGCGCGCGGTCCCTCGACCTCCTCAAGCCAGAGGCACGAATCGTCCACTGGGGTCGCACAGCGAGCCCGTGGAGCAGCGCGACTGGGAAACACATCATCGAGAGCAACGCGGCGCGCAGAAGGGACTTTTTCATTTGCCTTATCCTCGGACCAGGCACGCAGGCCGAGCCCACAAGTTCTTGCGTGTGGGCAAACGTAGCGAAATTCGTGTTGCGACCGTGCACGCGCTATCTCGCGCCGCCCGCAGCTCGATCTGTGCAAGCAGCATGCCGCCGGCAAACAGCAGGTTTCCGCCGTATCGTGCCGCATCGCCATGCCAGCTTCCCGACATTGGCTCTGAAGCTGACAATCAGGTGTCCGACGAGTTACGTTTCGGCATCATCCTTTCAGGCCGCCGATTCGACCGCGGAACCGCATCAGCAGTGCGATATTGCGGCGGGGCTGCTTCTCGCTTGCGTTCGGACAGTGTGAGCTCTTAGCCGCCTATGTGTTGGCCGCGTAATTTACGAGCGGGCATCGTGCGACAAAGAAGAGCTCGTTGAGCGGTAGCTAAATCGCCGTCAGGAAAAAGGCCGTGTTCATGGCACATCTGCGAACGCTGATTTGACGATATCGCAACAGGACACTACAGCTAATTTCATTGGGACGCTGGAAGGCAACATGAAGCGAGGTCCAAATTTATCTATCTCCTTCCAAACGCAGGGATTTCGGGATGCGCTGTGCTTTTGCGCTTGAGATAAAGGACACGCGTACGCGATCCGAGATAATTGCCGATCAATTCCATGTAACGGCACCCCAACGCGTGCCGTGTCGGGCCAGCCGCGCGTCCTTGTATGATGCTGACGAGTACTGGCGCGGGCGATCTCGCTCTACATCTACGAATTCCGATTGAAGCCTTAGAAGTTAAGTGCCGGAGTGGGGATAAGGCTTTCCAGGCTTCCAGCTAGATCGCCGTTCTCATGACCTCCATCAGCCGATCCTGATAGTTCTGATCGACCGGGATTTTAGAGTTTGCGTGTTGGAGCGGTTCGTCGAACGTTGGGCGGAAGAAGCCCTTTCGGATACCCCGATGATCCTGATTGTAAGACCGCGCCGGGCCGGCGCGATCCGGTCCGCAAGACCGCCGCCCCCGACCGTAGAAAGGCCAAACGCCCAGCGCGCCGTCACAAGGCATCGCCCGACGGGGTGCGAGAACCCGCTTTGCAGAGAGCAGTTTCCGGAGGCGAGTCGGATCAGCCAACCCGGAGATCCTCAGCTGACATCTTACCCGAACGCCCGGCCTTGAGCTGATAACTTACCCGGGCCCCCTCTTCGAGAGTGGTGTAACCGGCTCTTTCGACGGCACTGATGTGCACGAAGACATCGGGACTTCCGTCCTCAGGCCTGATGAAGCCATAACCTTTGGTCGAGTTGAACCACTTCACAATACCCATTGCCACGACGGCATCTCCATAGTGAACCGTTGTGATCTAGCGAAGAGTCTCCCGGCCATCAAGAGGGTCGGCAAGAGCCGAGTCGCTGCGCTAGTCACGTGCTCGTTTTTCACCGCGTGGTCTAGCTGAGGCCGCATTGTGCAAGCGACTAAAGCGTCCTGACGTCGACGACAGTTCGCCTCAAGGCTTCTGCCCAGATGACGTTTGACCTTCGCCTCACTGGTCGTGCGCGACCGGCTTACAGAAGGCTTGCGGAGCCTCGAACATGCCGCGCTCATCCTGAGCCGGCGGATCGTTTTCATCGACGTTGAACAACAGGGCGGTCGTGAACTCCTTTGCGCAGCCTAGAGCAAGATTATCAATCCGCGCATGCCTGTATTGAAGCTACCTGACGTGCTTTGAAGACGGCCCGCAGGGCTGCGCTTTGGCTGTTCGCCTTGGTTGTCAACCGCACGTCGAGTCCCATCGAACGAGCAGGGTCTGCCGAGACAATCCTGAATAAAGCGCATTTGGCAAGTTATCCGCTCGTCATGTTGTATTTACCCGCTCGGCAACTGTGGAGCTTGTTCAAAACGGTAACTACTGACGAACTTCCTCGCGCCGCCGGCGGTTCATCAGCCTCTCGCCTTGGGTTCGATGAATTCAGCTGAGCACCGTGAAGACGTTGAGATAACGGATGGTCTCTATTTGTCTGCTTCGATCAGCCCGTCCACCGACTTTACTCAGAACAAAGCCGCCTCGATGCATAGGTGTATTCAAGGGCCAGTTGACGCGCAACTTCCATGAGAATGGCCGCGGCGCTGTGTCCCCCGTCGATGTTCTCGTAATAGAAGGCCCAGCCCGGCGAGCTTCGCGGCAGCTTTGCGGCCATGCGTTGGATGCGCGCGGTCGTCCTTGGTGGAGGTAAGAATTAAGGGAGCAGGATAGGTCTTGCCCGCGACCAGCTTCTGGTAGGGCGAGTAGCGTTCGATCCACGCACGCTGCTCGGCAATGGCGGGATCACCGTACTCGCCGATCCAGGCGGTGCCGGCGCCCAGTTTGGTGTATCGAAGTATATCAAGCAGCGGCACCTGGATGATCGCCGCGTTGAAGAGCTCGGGACGTTCGGTGATTGCAGCGCCAACGAGCAGGCCGCCATGGCTGCCGCCAATGACTCCTAGCCGGCGTGGACTCGTGATCTTGCGGCGGATCAGGTCCTCTGCAACGGCAATGAAATCATCCCATGTCGTCTGCTTCGTTGCTCCCTGCGCCGCTTGGTGCCATTCTGGACCAAACTCGCCGCCCCCGCGCAGGTTCGCCACGACATAGGCATTGCCCTGTTCGAGCCAGAGCCGCCCGACCGGTCCCAGATAAGAGGGCAGAAGCGACTCCTGGACACCGCCTTAGCCATAGAGAAGTGTCGGAATTGTGCCGTGAAACCTTGCGTTTTTCGGCCGCACCAGAGAATAGGGAATTGACGTGCCATCGCGCGAAGTGGCTTCGAGCTGCTCCACGACATGATTAGACGCATCGAAGGCAGCCGGTGTCGTCTTCAATTCCTCAAGGCTTTTGCTTTCGGCATCAAAATACCAGACTGAGGTTGGTCTGAGATAGCTCGAGACGGTGAACATGGCCTGGTCCGCTTCATCGGAGATGCCTGACAGGCTGACATGCGCATGTTCCGGTAGCGGGATCGACGCCGTCGACCAAGCTCCCTGATCGTACTTATAAACGAACGCTTTGCTCTGAACGTTCTCAAGGATCGTCAGTATCAACAAATTCTTTGTGGCGCCCCAGCCTGGCGGGGCCCAGGTTGGAAAACAAGCGATGGGCTGGCGCGCAGCGGATCCTGTTTCCATTCGTTGAGGTCATACGAGATCAGCGACCGGCGGTGAAGCTGATATCGCCCGGCGGCGTCCAATCTTCATCAAGCGTTACAAGCAGCCTACTACCCGCTAGGCCATTCATCGCGCCCTTCTTCGGCAGATTGAGCTTGACGGGTCGGTCGGGGCGGAAGACCACATACTCGAACTCAAAAGAGCTGATCGCGCGGCCCGCGCCGGTCGCATGAATATGACCCTTGCTGTCACGAAGCACGAAGGGGGACGTCAGAACGTCGGTGGGCTCGCCACGAAAGATCTCGCAAGCCTCACTGAGCGGCTGAGCGCGTTTGAGCTCCTTCACCACAAAGGGATAGCCGGCTTGCGTCAAAGTCCCCTCACCCCACTCCCGTGCAACAAGGAGTGTGTCAGCATCGACCCAGCTGACGTCCTGCTTGCCCTCTGGGAGAGTAAAGCCGTCCGCTACGAAGGTCTTGGAGTCGCGGTCAAACTCTCGTATGGACGCGGCATCCTTGCCGCCATCGGAGAGACTAATCAGGCAGAGGCGCTGTTGAAGCGGAAGGCAGCTGGCACCTTGAAAGACCCAATTCCTGTTCTCGGCACGGCCAAGGCGTCCACGTCGAGGATAGTCTCCCACTTTGGATCTTGAGTACGATCGCTCTCAGGCGTGGTACGCCGCCAGACGCCGCGCACCTGGTTCTCGTCTTGCCAGAAATGCTCCAAACCGCGCCCTTCCAATGGAATATCTACGATCTGATCCTTGGACTGCAGGATGGAGAGCGCCTGTTCGTAGAAGCGCCGATAGCGAGGATCCGACTGGAGTACCCCGAGCGTCTTCTCGTTCTCGGCGCGAACCCAAGCCAACGCGCTTGGCACTTCAATCTCCTCGAGCCAAAGGAATGGGTCATCAGTCACCGCCGCATCCGTTCGCTTGTGTGAAAGCGCCGTGCGCAGGCAATCAAAAGCAACGTGGCGCATAGGAGTGATTTCGTCAGGGACTTGCTCCGGCCGAGGTCGAGTGGCCACAGCCGCGGGCCCTGGCGCGTCAAGCAGAAGCGGCGGAAAGCACGCAAGCGCATGACGTAGCGCGGCTTACGCGGTGTCGCGCCCCCTTATTGCAAGCTGCGTGCCGGCTAAAGAGTCGTGAGTTTCAGCCGTTCGGAGCTGCACGACCCTGTTCGGTTGCCGACATTGGTTGCCAAGCGGACATCACAGCGGGTCGGCGAAGCGCCTGCCAGACAGCGCCAGCGTCAAAAACCGGGACGCAGCGATGCTGCTTTCCTCCGCATATGAGCTTGCGCCTTCTCGCTGGCGTCACCGGGCAGACTTGTCGACGGGCATCGAAGAGCAGCGCATTGATCAGAAGCCAGATCGACATCGGCAAGGGTGGTATGCATGGCGACCTCCTGATCGTTGACTGCAAGCGTTGCCGATTTCGACGAGCTTTGTCCTCGCGAAACCCACAAGTCAAGCCGATAGCTCGGTTCGTTGACTGATTGTCGAGAGGATTGCGCTCGAGCGAAGAGAGTAAAAAACGCCCTAGAAACGGGCTAGTTACGCTACGCCTTGAGATTGAGCCAACAATCAACAACAAGTACAAGCACCAGATCAGGTTCTTCGGCGCAACGGCGAAATGAAGCTGGGCATGAGCAGCAATTGAGGGAGCTACGGTCCAGCTTAAACGATCCTGATCCACCCGGCGGGGACCGACGCACGAGCCGTGATCCTCATCGAAGCCCTATTGCACAAACGAGATCAAGGGCGAGATTTTCGGTCGAGAACGCCCGCTCCGACCAGATCACCCGGGCTGGTTCAAGGCTAGTGCAACCCTCAGTGCGAACTGTTCCGTAACGGTGCTGTTGCGGCCCAGAACAAGCGCCGCTTTCCGGGCGGAACGATCAACGGGCAGCAGCGCGCCGGCTGCCGCCGCCACCACCCGCATCAGCGTCGTTTAGAGATACAACCTGAGTTGACTGCATCGCCCCCTTCTGATCATGGACCACTCGCATGATGTCTTGATTTCCTGCGGCCCTGCGCCGCGCGCAAGAACCGCGTCATCGCCCTGGATTGCTCCTCCGTCCTGCTATAGAAGCCTCATCCGCCGTGCTATGCTTTTCGCGGTCAGTCCTCGCTGGCACCGAGCTCTTGTCCGCGATGACCATCGCGTGAAGCTGCCGGCGCCGGCAGATCCCAGAGTCTGTCCTGTGTATGCTTCAGTGGAGCCGCTAAAGCCACAAAGGCCAACTTCACGTCTGCATAGGCAGCCTCCTTCAAAGCGGCATCAGCGGGATCGATGTCGTTATAGGCGGTCAGCGCCGCGGCATAGTTTTGGTACAGGGGCATTTGAGCCTCGTTGCTCCATCCGAGACCGAGATGGTGGAACTGATCAGCCGGAACGGTGATGCGGCTCTTGTCCAGCTCCCGGAGGTAGTCCGCCGACCAGTCGTGGATGGTATAGGATTCGATCTTATCCATCATCGACCGCCAGCGCCTGACACGCTCCTCAAGCGGCATATTGGCCGCTTTCGAAATGGCGGCTGCGATTTCTTCGGGATGGTTTGGATCCACCAGCAGCGCCTCGTCCTCGTTGAAGTCTTCAGCCGCCCCAGCGAACTTCGATAGTACCAGAACGCCGGGATCCTTCGGATCTTGGGCAGCAACATATTCTTTCGCTACCAGATTCATGCCGTCCCGCAGCGGCGTGATGACACCTACATGTGCCGCGCGGTAAAGACGCGCGAGTGCAGCCTGGCTGAACGGGTCATTCGTGTAGTGGATCGGCCTCCACTCCTCTGTGCCATGCTCGGCATTGACATGGTTGATCGCATTCTCCACGTCCTCCTTGTACTTTCGATACTCGTCGACGTCGGCGCGCGAGGACGGCGCGATCTGCAACAGCGATATGCTGCCCGGCTCGACCGCCAAGAGTTGGTTAAATGCTTCAACGCGTTTGTCGATACCTTTCGTGTAGTCTAGGCGGTCCACGCCGATCGCAAACCTCGCGCCCTCAAAGTTTTGCAATAATGACGAGATTTTTTCTTGCTCTGCGGGCGAGAGCTCTGCCGAAAGATACTCTGCGAACTGCCTGGGATCGATACCGATTGGGAATTTTTGAAGTCGCGACTGCCCACGTTCCGTGGTCACGACGCCATCCTTGCTCTCCAGCCCGAAATAGGTTCGCAGGCAGGCCGAGAAATTGTTCAGATCCCGGTTCGTCTGAAAGCCGAGCAGATCGTATTCCAGCATCGACTTCATCAGTTCGCGATGATTGGGTACTCGCTCTATCCTGTCGGGCGTCGGCCACGGCGTGTGCAGAAAGAAGCCGGTCGGCCGCTCGATGCCGAGCTTTTGCAGATCGCCCCCGAGCGGGAGCAAGTGATAATCATGCACCCAGAATGCGTCCCGATCCCGCAAGTCGAACGCCGCACGCGCGATGAAGTTGTTCATCTGTCGATAGCTGTCGTATCCCTCTTCCGCGCGCGACATCCGGTCGGACAGGGAGTGTAATACCGGCCACAAGGTTGAATTCGAATAATCTCGATAGTAGCCGCGATGGTGCGCGGCCGGCAGATCGAGTTCGGCCACATGGCCTTCGCCAGCCTTCACGAGTGGCAGGGGCCGCTCAGTCCCGTCGCCGCGATTCTCCGAGGAGAACATCCAGACCGCGCCGGAACGTTCGACGACCGACTCGAGGGCTGCGGCAAGTCCGCCGGTCTGGGGTTTATTGGGGTCGAACGGCGCGCCGCGGTTCGAAATCACGACCAGCTTCATGTCGGGTTGCTGGTTTACCGAGCGATGCTCCGCGTCGCCTGAGGCAACAGCATGAGAAGGACCTGCACCTCCTTCTTGCTCCTGCTCCAACGGTATCTCGTCGAGGTGCAGGGCGAAGGCCGCTTGGGCTGAGGTTTCATCTTGCTGGGTTGCGCCTGATGTACCGCCGGAATCCACCGTTGCGGTGTCGAGCGCGTCACGGATTCGAACCATCTCGTAACTCCCTTTGGCCGCGACTTTCCACTACGCTAGGATGCCGGGTCTAGCTTTCCGAAAGCTGACCGGTCGCCGAGCTAGATAGCAGGATCGAAGGTTCTGGATGACCAGCACCGCGCATCACTCTCCAGCCCCCCCGCTAATCAAACGCACTTTGTGCGGCCAGCCACGGTGCTGATGACAAGATTTGCGTTGTCAAGTGGTCGATCCTTCGAAGTGTCCTTGGACGTTCTTCCGCTCATCGCAGGAATGGTGGTGCGCATGGCCATTCATGTGCAGCTGTGGAGCGCACCAGATGCCCTCGTCCCGTGGCACTCTTTCGCATAAGAGTCATCTCCACATCGCCTACGGTGCCAGCTTGGTGCTGCTGAGAACCCGATCATCATGTTGGGGCATCGCAAAGAAAGGTCGCAAGTGCGGCATCGCGCCTGGTCGTGATCTACAGCTAACGCAGAGGTGAACCGCACGATCGTCGTCGGTGCAACAACTGGTTGCCGTGCGACGGACAGATGGCGACCATTAACCGGCGGCCTCGCCGCCTGCTGCCGGACAGCCTGCGCCGCTATGGCAGTTGTTGCCAGTTCTCGACACCGGCGACGGCTTCCTGGTCGACGTTGCGGGTTGTTGCCCAGGCGGATTCGGATTGCGAAGCCGGCTGGGCGGCAGCTTCGAATTCCGGAAACAGCCGAACTACGTTCGAGAGGTCAGTTGTCGGGCTTAACGGCCTAAGCGTGTGTCTTTGAGCACGTGCTCCTCCAGTGGGAGCACATCGCACGACAAGGTTGAGATAAATGGTCGGGTTCAGATCACTCGAATTCCGGGCACTTGCCAGGAAAACGCACGAGCATGGCACTAGCCATTGCCGCGCGAATCGCTCGGCCGGCGTCTGCCGGCGAAAAGACTGGGCAAATTGATCGATTGCTTCGGCTTCGTCCGAAGAAGGGATACACCACCTTTGACCGGAGCGCGAACGCCGAGGACTTTTCAAGACCATGAACCTGCTAAATTTTCAGCGACAACCCTCAGCACGATGATCGTTCCAGCGCCGGACTATATAATGAGGTCCCGTGCTGGGCAGGACTACACCGACTAGCTTCTTGCTTAGCCAGTGGAAAGCGTGTCCTACAGGTGACAGCGGCACCTCGCGACGACCTCAGATGCTATGCTCCGAAATCAACACCAGCGAAGATCTGCTGATCGCGGAGTGCACCTTCACAAAGGAGAGCCCGGCGTGAGTAATTTTGATCCAGCTTAGCCTCGCCGTCCAGCAACTTGGGAACCGCGCTATTCGTGCCAGGGGCACTGCGAATCAGGGCGGATGGCCCGAAGTTCTTCCCGCGCGGCGGCGGAAGCGTGAATTGAGAAATCGATTATTTGGAAAACCGGCAATCTCACTTTTTGCTTAAGTTTAGTTTGGTTGTGAACGCGCTGGTTCCTATAGCTATACCTATCACGCACACAAAATATCCGAGAGTTGCCTTCATTGTCGTCGGCTCTCCAAACACAACGTACGCCCAGGCCGCCGTAATCACGGGAGTAAGATAGATCAGCGTTGCAACTTCACTCGCCGCATTTTCCCGTAGGCAGAACCAGTAAAGTCCATAACCCACGGCGGTTGAGATAATTACGAACCACAGGACGACAGTGGCAAATTGCGCCGTCATGTGAGGAGCGAGTCTTCCATCCAGAACGGCCAAGGGGAGCATACAAAGCGCTGAGACCGCGCTTTGTACTGCTAATGCAGGAAAAATGGACATAGAGGTGGAACTCAGCTTTGAAATAAGCGTCGCCAACACCAGACATAGACTAGCTGCTACCGCCAATCCATACGCCGAAAGCGGGGCATGCCCTGTTGGCCCTCCCGTTGCAAGTGCTACGCCTGCAAGAGCAATCAAAGATCCCAGCCACTTTCTGGCAGAAATCCTCTCGCCTAATACAGGCACAGCGCAAATTGTCGTTGCAAGAGGCTGCAATGCACTTATCAATGCTGCCGTTCCAGGAGGCAGGCCTGTTGCGACGGCCTTTACTGCAAAGGTGGTGGAGCAGAACATTGCTAAGAAGCCAAGACAGCTTTGGTTCGCAACGTCGCGGAGCGCCACCCCTCGGATCAATGTCAACCCCAGCCATGGAGAGAATATGACTGCAGCTATTGCGAACCTCCAGAAGAGGACCAGGTAAACCGATTCTCCGCCATTGATCATCCGTGCACCGATGAAACCTGAGCTCCAGGCCAAAACAAGCCCGGCCTGTACAAGAACCTTCTTGACACTTTTCACGCCTGGAATCCTCCTAGCGATAGTTTTGTTGTTAAATGATCGCTCAGGATCGGCTATGTTGGCGAAACGATTGGAAAAGCCAGCGAACATCTCGGCGCCCATAAGTCCGCGTAAGCATGGTTGCGTTCGCAGGTCGCGTTCGTCATCGGCGTGGGAACCACGTCAAGAACATACGAGCTTCAGTGCCGCTCCGCGAGCATTCCAACGCATCAACATTTGTAGTGTCCTCGGCTGTAAGCATGTTTCGCGGCTAGGCTCGCCTACCGTCGCTGGAACTAATGTGGACTCACGATCTCGTGTCGGATCATCGCGCCTAGTTGGAAGGCTCCCGGCGGACATGCCGAAAGCCTTCTTGGATGTTGAACGTTGATCTATGGAGCCGTTACTTTTCTCCTTTCCCTAGTTCGCAAGATCTACCAGTTGCGCTGGGCGCGCAGCAGCAACGTCAGTCTATTCTGATCCTTGAGTTCGTACACAGTACCCGGCTTAGCGATATTGGGTTGCTGCGGCAGCGTCACAGTGCTTCCGCTCGCGTACTTCTGGTCGAGCACCATGTAGGAGAGTTCAGCCGAGAAAGTCAGATTCCTGACGGGAGTCCAACGCGTAACTGTACCAAGAACGGCATAGTTGAAATCGGGATTACAGCCGGAACCGCCGCTTGACAACGCGAGGGACGTGACGAACGCGCCGCAGACGTAGCCCTTGGCCGTGTTGTTGTACCGCACAGCCGTCCACGCACTGTAGATGGCACTACTCCAATGAGGATCCCAATTGTGGGTATACGCGCCGTTAAAGCCGTAGCTCGTGGTCAACTCCTGGCCGGCGCCAGTTACGAACACAGAGTCAGAGATGCCAGCAAGCCCGATGCTTTGGTAGGCTCCCGAAAGTCCGGTGCCACCATACATCGCGTAGGTGGTCGACTTATAGCTATCGAAGTTGTAGCGGCTCGCGCCGCTCGTATACACGCCTTGGATGTTGACGGTGTCACCCGGCCCCGTCGGGACGTTCTTGATGGACAATGCCAACTGACCGGCCCAGCCCCACTTGTCACTCGGATTGCCGGTGACTTCGGATGCGCCATAATATGCAGCATGGTTGTCATGTGCAGCAACCGACGCCTGAAAGAGGCCCCAAGCCTGGTCAACGCGCACCATACCGACAAGGTCTGGTGTGCGCGAACCGCCGATGTCGTTGGCACCGTATGCGCCGACGGCTAGACCGCTGGCTGTCGCACCACTCACGTTCCAGACATTGCTCGTGTAATTGGCGACTTGATCCTGGACTGAGAACGAAGCCGTGACTCCTTGACCGAGGTCAGCGGTGTAAGTGAACTGGTTCACGGGCTCCCAGCCGCCGCCGCCAGGCAGTTCGATGTTGTTTCCGGGATATCCCGTCCAAGGCGAGCTGAACTGCGAAGCCGCCTTGCCGAAAGTGAACCCAGCGAACTGGATAAAGGCGTCGTAGACACCAAGGGAACCAGCGCCAACCGCAGAACCGAGTGACGACGTATACGCTGTCGAACCATTCACGCCAGTTGTACCCACGCCGGCATAGGTACCTGTGGTCCAGGTAAAGGCGCCATCGAAGAAGGTGCGCACTACACCATACTCGGTCGCAGTGCGTGTATCGATAGAAAGATATTCGCGAGAACGTGTACTGTAATAGTCCGTCAGGCGATTACGAGCCCCAGGGACGCCGCTGCTGGGCATGTCATAGTGGCCGCTCGTGTTCAGTGTGGTTTCAACGCGCAGATACCCGCCCAATTTGATGCACGTATCGGTGCCGGGAATGTAATAGAAGCCGGCCCCATACAACGAGCAAATCTTCACGTACTCGACTGGCCTGGCCTTCCAGGGAAGATCGGCTGCATGCGCCTCGACCACGGCGATCAGACCGACCGCCGAACCGAACAAAAACTTCTCCACGAACTTCATAACAGGCCTCTAAACTGTACCATCTCAAAGGCGGCCAGCAAGGCGCACCGAAGAGACCATCACCTTCGCCCCCCAATCACTCTCGACCGAAAGGGCTTTATTCGAACGCCACCTGACTGATTGAACCAGTGAACGTCGCGGCGCGGACCATTCCGCAGCTCGCATCGCTATGATGTCAGATCACCCTCGTTATCGGCGCGGAAACTGTGTAGGAAACAGACGAACCTTCACGCGCTCTGGCAGGTGTGCTCTAATCGCCTCACAACGGTATGCTTCGGACTGCAATCGGCTAAGAACGTATGCTTCATAGCAACGCATCTTGCGCCTCAATGAGATTAGAGCTGAACGTCCTGAAAGCATTAGCCGAGGCATATGCATGCGCACCTCCAGGCGACACCTGCCGTACAAGTCGTTTACAAATTGAACAGAAGAGGCGAAGCCGAATTGGCTGCGCTTGTTTTAGTTGGTCGACTCTTTCGCTGCAATTGTGGATCCCAAGGAGGCATACGCCTCGGAAACAAGCTTGTAACAAGTGCATGCCCTTTGCTCGAGGCACTTGCGTTCATCGATCCGCAACACGCCGCGCACCTTGCGAATAAGACGCTGTTCAGCAAACTTGTTCAGGGTCTCGGTTATCCCCGGACGAGGCAATCCCAAGACGGACGAAAGGTAGTCATGGGTAACTGGAAGAACATGAGTGTCAGCTGAGTCACTCGATAGACAGAGCCAGCTCGCGAGCCGCTTTTCGCGATGGTGCCAAACGCCACAAAATCCTGTCTGAGCGCAATGCAATGATAGCGCGTCGACGTAGCGAGATAGCTGTTCCCGGATTTGCGGACGCTCGTTCATCAGCTGACGCAATTCTTTGACGCGGATCCTGAGAGCGGTTCCAGGAAAAAGCACGACAGATTGATGCGTCGAAAGATGACCTCCCAATAGAACCGAAGCGCCGACCGCTCCCCGAAATCCTATTACCGCCGTTTCAAGGATAATGCCGGAGGTGACAATCCTTAGCGATACGAGCCCCGACTCTATGAAATAGACGTAATCAACATTCCTTTTCGGCTCTTGCAGAACGATGCGTTCTCCCAGAACGACAGGCTCAAGACACTGCCCTATTGCTACGAGATCCTGGAGAGGCAGCCTCGCCAGGATCGCATTTTTGACAAAGGACCGCATACTTGCCCGCACGACGCAGCTGCCAGGGCGCGGAAGCATCGATAGACTGCTCTGCTCTTGGGTCACATCGTCCAACGCGAGTTAGGTATGAACCGACGGGAGTTCTTAAACTACGAGATAAGGACGATCCGCTGGTTTCCGCCTAGAGGCGTGCAGAGCAAGCCCGGCCACGAAACAGATGGGCCCCACACTTGGGCCGGCGCCGTCGTCCAGAGACATGTCGAACTCCACACTTCTGTCGCCATCCGTCCACGTCCTTCGAGCACGTTCTGAATGATCGTGAACCCATCGACGGCCCGCACAGAACCATCACTGATCGGCGACGTCTCCTGCGCGCCCGCGGGCATCCGGTGCGCTATGCCTTCGCAGCCGACCTCGTCAGTCCGGCGCCGATCGACAGTTTTCTAAGCCAGCAGAGGGATTGATCGAGAGCTTGCATCTCCAGCTCAACCACCTTTCCAGGGGCCGACTGCGCCATTTCGGCGGCATTAATCATCCACTCAGCGGGCAGTTCCCGGAGATTTGCCCAACCAAAAATGGATTCTCCAGGCTCGCCCGTGCCGCGTCGGTCGCGCAGCGGGGCGCGATAAGACCACGTGTTCTCGAAGCAGATGCGGTCGAGCCCGAGCCTTGCGAGCTTTTGCGTCAGCTCTGCGACAGGTGCAACGCCGGAACCGATCGGCACACCGAGCAGGGTCCCCTCCTCCCCCTGACGCACAGGGGGTAATAGCACGCAATCCTTTAGATGCGCGGAGCATACCCAGGGCTCCATCGCCTCGAGGGCATCACAGGGATGCTCAAAGAAGAGCATCGAATTGACGTAATCGAACAACGCGCGGATCCAAGCGCTATTGACCGATGTGAGGATCTCCGCGACCTCGGCGCCGCACAAATCTTCGTGGTTCTCCAGGAGAATTGGAATGCCGACCCGCTCGGCTATCGGAGTGAGCTGAGATAAATTCCTCTTGGCCTCACTCACGCGATGGCGGCGATCCGGCGCACCTGTCGTGAAGGTCCTGAGGTATCCAGCTCCGACGTCAGCGGCCATGGCGAGGCAATCGCTTAGATGGGCGACCTCCGTCCCGCGGGTCTCGATGTCGATGAGTAGCCCGCGGTGATCGAGATGGCGTCGTACCTTCCGAAGGTGATCGCGTTCGCGTCCGGAGATTTCAACATAGCCCGGTAGGTGAGCTGATACGTTGATCCCGTCGAACCCGAGTTCGGCCGCGATATCGATCAATGAGAAAACGTCGAAGCCAGGTTTGTGACGATAGTGATAGCGCAGGCCGTAAGAGTGCAAGAACAGCTTGGTCATGTCCGGTTTCGAAGTGTCAGGGTCGGTTGCGGGACGCGGTGAGACGCTCCTCGCCGACAGCCCAAAGGGCAAGCAGCGAGGTAGTAAGGATGAATAGGCCAGGAAGAATTGGCGCAGGCGATCCGAGAAGAAGACCCGCCGCATTGAGTTTGATGAGTGTGCCCCAATCGCTTGCCGGAGGCTGCACACCGAGGCCCAACACGCTGAGCGCGCTCAGGAACATCAGGCACGACACGAAGCGGTTGATGAGTTCTACGGCTGCATAGGCCCGTATATTTGGCCAGACGTCACGAAAGACGAGGTAGCCGATGCCCTCTCCGCGAATGCGCGAGAGCTCCACGAACGGCTGCGCAATCACCTGAGCGACGGGCGCGCGCAGGGATCGGAACACACGGCAGAATTCGACGACGATGATGACGGCGATCAGGCTGGACGTACTCGATCCGAGGGCCGCGATCAGCACGAAGGCGACGATCAGACCCGGGATCGCGATCAGCGCATCCATCGATCGGGCGAGCACCGAGCCGCCGAAACCTCTCGACAGGCCCGTGAGCACCGCGAGGCCGAGGCCGAGACCAAAGGCGACGAATGCCGCAGTCACGGAAATGAGCATAGTCTCACGGCCAGCCGCGAGTGTCTCGGCGAATAGATCTCGCCCGAGGTGATCGGTTCCAAGAATGTGTGCCGCGGATGGTGGCTCGAACCGCTCGGCGCCGTAACGCTCCGTCCATCGCGCGTCGATCAAAGATGGTGCCATGAAGAGAACAAGCGAAAAGATCGCGAAAACGGCAATCCTCATGTGCGGCCCCGTCCAACAGAATGCGCCGGCTCGAAAGCGCTCGCCGAGTTCGGGAACGTCGTGGGAGGCGATGCCGCGTCGACGCTGATCACAGAGGAGAGCACGCGTCCGGCACGCATTTCGACCACTTCATCAGCGAGCCGCGCCACCATGTCCGGCTGATGTGAAACGAAGAGCATGCTGACCGAACGATGATCACGTACTTTGCGCAGAAGCTCCACGACAAGAGCGCCATTGGCAGAGTCGAGCGAGGCCGTCACCTCGTCGAGGAGAAGAATGCGTGGCCGCGACGCAAGAGCCAAGGCGATCCCAAGCCGTTGGCATTCCCCGCCCGAAAGCTCTGACAGGCGCTTGGGCAGATAACTGGTCGGAAGAAAAATCGAGTCGAGAACCTTTGCAGCCTCGTTTGAGTTGCCGGCCTCCCCCGCCTGACGCAATCTGCGGCCGATCAGATAGGCAATCGTCAGCGCCGGGTTGAGGTGCAACCGAACCGACTGAGGGACGTACTCGAAAACACGCTTCTCGGCGGTTGTGCGGGCCGAATAGTGGAGAGGTAGACGGCGCCCTCCGACCAAGATCTCCCCCGAGGAGTCACGGTGCTGACCAAGAAGTGCACGAAGAACTGTCGTCTTGCCTGCGCCGGACGGGCCGACGAGACCGATGCAGCTGCCAGAGCCCAGCGAAAACGAGACATCGGCGACAAGCGAACGCCCGCTTGGCGCATGCACACTCAGTCGGTCGACACGGAGCGGCACAGCATGCCGCGGCGGTGATTCGCCCGTGTTCGAGTCGAGAGGAGTAGGACGGTCTTCTGGGGCGAGCGCCCTTATGCTGTTGCGGTCTTTTTGGCGGGAAGTGGCCGCTTGGGTGGGAAGCGGTCGCTTCAGATGCCTAGCAAGGTCGATAGTTCCATCCGACAAGGCTTCGAAAAAAGCGAGCTCGTGGGTCACCACTATGGCTGCAGCGCCGATCTCTTGGATACGCGCTTTGATGGCAGTCATAACCGTGCTCTTCAGTGCCGGCTGGAGCGAACTCGTCGGTTCATCCAGCATGACGAGGCGCGGTGCAGCGCAGAACAAGCTAGAGACGAGAATGCGCTGGAGCTGGCCGCCGCTATATTGGTGCGGATAGCGGTTCTCGTTGAACCCCGGAATATCGAGGCGATCGAAGGCGCTGCGAAGCAGATGCCTGCGCTCAATGCGTTGCGAGCTCGTGTCCCCGGGAAAGGCCGCGAGTTGATCGACCACGCCACGGCTTGAAACGAGAGTCGTGGCAGACGACTGGGGAATGTAGAGGATGTCCCGCCCCCAAAGCGCCTGCCGATCAGGGGGAGCCATTCCGGTGAGTGATCGCCCCAGAAACGAGGTATCGCCACCCGTGATACGGAGATTGGGACGCTGCCAGCCGATAAGGGCCAGGCACAGGCTCGTCTTACCGATGCCCGAGGGACCTATGACGGAATAGAGGCGACCGCCCGTGAAAGTGGCACTAAGCGCGCCGATCCGGTTCACGGCGCTGTCCGAGCTTGCGATTTCTACTGTGAGATCACGTATCCGCAGCACCTCTGTCACAGCGCGATCCTCGCGACGAAGCGACCGCTCACGAGATCGGACAATGAATAGAGCAGCATATAGATGCCGGTAATCAGCATCGCGCAGAACTGCAGTACGGGGATATCGCGCCACACAACAGAGGACACAGTAAGGTCACCAAGCCCCGCAAAGCCGAACACGACTTCGATCACGAGCACGCCCGTCAGCAGATAGGCGCAATAAGTCAGTGCGAGATTGAGGATCGATGGTGTAATCGCAGGCAATGCATAACGCAGCGCAGTTTCGCCCCGGCCAAAGCCTTTGAGCCGGGCAAACTCGAAGTAATCCTTGCGTTCCTCCGTGGCGAGCAGCGCGAGCACCATCCGCCCGACATAGGCGACCATGCCGACACCGAGACAAGCGCTCGGCAGAACGAGGAGACGGAGCTGGTCCAGGAAAGGCTGTCCCTGCGAAATGCGGGAAACCGCAGGTAAAAGCCTAAGCTCCACGGCAAACACATAGATGAAGATATAGGCGATTAGGAATTCCGGCGTGCAGATGACAATTTGCGCTACGAGCCTGAAGAAATGCTGCGTGCGTCGGCCAGTCATGAACACTCCAAGCCCTGCCGCGATCGCGACCGGAAACCACAGAAACGTCACGGCAGCGAGGGCGAGGGTGTTTTCGAGGCGAGGCTCGACAACTTCCCAGACGCCGGTGCGGGTCGTAAACGAGCGGCCAAGATCGCCGGTCAAGAAGGCGCAGAGCCAGAGGACGAAGCGTTCCACAAGGCCACGATCGAGGCCGAGGTCAGCGCGCATGCGTTGAGCGAGCTCGGGAGTGTAGTCCTGGCCCAGCAACTCTGTGACAAAATCCCCCGGAATGACTGCCGTTCCGAGAAAGATCAGGGCGGATGCGCCGATAAGAATGGCAACACGTGTGAGGATGCCACGCAACAGCAGCCACGCTTTGGCACGCTTTGAATGCACGCGCTCAGGCGCGGCGTGAAATGGTGTCAGCGCTTGCACGGGATCAAACCTTGCGATCGAGCCAGATCTCGGAGAACGCCGAGCCTTTGAGCGCTCCGAGCGGTGACGGTGCAACGCCTTTGACATAGCTCGCCTTGGCATCGAGCTGATTGAAGAACAGTGGGATGGCGGCACCACCCTCCTTGTGGATCGCCTCTTGGATCCCCCAGTACAACAGGCGTCGACGTTCTAGATCAGTCGTAGCCAGGGCATCGTCCATCATACGGTCGATCTCGGGTCGTCTCCACCGTGTCTCATTCCATTTGGCGTCAGATCGATAGGCAACGCGCAGCATAGCGTCGGGCGTGTAGCGCATGCCCCAACCACCCACCATCAGCGGCTCTTTGAGCCAGATATTGTCCCAATAGCCAGCAACGGGATCCCGTCGCGCCTGCACATTGACGCCCGCCTGGCGCGCCGTATCGGCAAACATCTGCGCCAGGTCGACAGCCACATTGGGCGTAACGGCCTCAGAGGCGTGCAAAACGAGTTGGCCGAGGTCGACGCCAGCCTGGCGAAGCAGCGTCCGCGCCCGGTCCGGATCGTAGGGTCTGACGGGCAACTCGGAATGGTAGAACGGGCTAAACGGAGGAATTGGATGGTCATTGGCAATGCTCGCCTGCCCCGCGCACAGTTTGTCGCGGAGAAGGGAGCGGTCGAACAGACATTTTAGTGCCTCGCGCACCTCGACACGGTCGAATGGTGCCTTGTCGACATGCATCGCGACCACGTTGTGCACACCGCTGGGCGATGAGACGACCTCAAGGCCGGTCACTGCGGCCACGCGTTTAGCCAGCGCAAAGCTGATTGTCTGCACAGCGTCGACGTCCCCAGCGAGCAAAGCCGAAACGCGCGCGATCGGATCCTGGTTGCCTTGAAATGAGACCTCATCGAGATAGGGCTTGCCGCCGTCCCAGAAGTTCGGATTACGGCGATATGTGTTTACGCCAGCAGGATCGAGACCATTGGCGATGAAGGCGCCCGCCCCAAGTGGCTTGTCGAAGCGCGAATATCCCTCAGGCAAGATATGGAAGCGATCCTGGGCGAGCAGCAGCGGGAAATCGGCATCGGGACGTGTCAGCTTGAAGCGGATCGTCTGCGGGTCTTCAGCAACGATATCGCTCACGTGGTCAACAAGCACGCGCAGAGGCGACTGCGCTGCCGGATCGCGCAATCGGTTGATGGTGTAGATCACGTCCCGCGCCGTGACCGATCTGCCATCGTGGAACTCGGCGCCGCGGCGCAGGCGAAAGATCCAGTCGTTCACCTTGCCGTTTGCGGCTTCCCAGCTCTCCGCCAGGGCCGGAATGGGCTGAAGATGCGAATCGACATTAACGAGGCGAGCTCCTATCAGCTCATAGGCGAAATAGACCGCCCACGACGCAACCTTGGTCGGATCAAGTAATGACGAGGAAGCCGTCTCCTGCAGGATGACCCGCACGCGACCGCCGCGGCGAGGCGCGGTTTGCTGGGCCCTGGACGGCCGCGACGCCGTGGACAGGGCAGCGGCACCGATCAAACCAGTGAAGTTGCGACGCGTGATCATATGAGATGCCATGGCAACGGCCTCACCCCCATCGAGTATTGGTCCGCTCGGAACGGCCGCCGCATTGTGTTTGCCAAGCAGCCCGCTCTTGACGGCCGCACTCGTATATACGAGTTGAGATGACAGCCTCATGACACAGAATGGATACAATATGGATAAAGTCGATGACCCTCTCGATGGGGCTGACACCGATTCCGATGCTTTGGAAGGACCCCGGTGGCGCTTTATCGCGAAAACGCTGAAGCAGGAGATCCTGAGCGGGCATTTCGAGATCAACAGGCCACTGCCATCCGACACCAAAGTCGCCGAACGCTTTGCCGTGAGCCGCATGACGGCTCGCAAGGCCTTAGCGAGCCTTCAAAGCAAGGGGATCATCCGCATTGAACACGGGCGTGGCTCGTTCGTGGAGATCGATGCCCTCAAGTACCGCCTCAGCGGACGCCACACTTTCTCGAAGAACGTCATCGATAATGGCATGAGGCCGAGCCGTAGGTTGCTCGCGGCGGATATCGTCCAACCCGACGACTGGGTGCGGCAATCCCTTCGCTTACCCCTAGACTCTTCGGCCTTACGCATCCGACTCGTCAGCGAGGCCGACAACCGCCCTCTCGCATTGAGCACGTGCTATCTGGAACTACCGCGTTTCGACGGTTTCGTCTCGGCGCTTGGTCCCGAGGCAAACGTCGAAAACGCGCTACAGCAATTCGCTTTGGTGGAAAAAGCCCAGATCGATATCAACCTGCTCGCGCGGATGCCGAGCGAGGAAGAAGCAACCCTGCTGGATCAATCCCTGGCTAGGCCGGTCATGGAAAAGCGCGCATCAAGCATCGATCAGCATGATGAACCAGTCTGGTGCTACCAGGTGATCTATGCTGCCGATAGGGTCCAATTTCGGTTCGACAGATTGTAGATATTGATGACACTCGCAACCTCGTGAACAAATCGCCCGGCAGAACGATTTGGACCATGGTTCCGCCGCTTGCTATCTGGGTATTGACGCGTAGACAAGGATGTCACTGGTTGAGAGGTCCACATGCATGGCCCGAGTACAGCGCGAATGCGCCGCGATCGAAACCCAAGGTCGAAACCGATCGAACTATTGGAGTATAACCCGGATCGACACAGGCCCTCGGAGTCGCCGAATTCGTCGGTGCAAATCGCTGCTGCAGTTCTGCAGCGGCCTGCGCGCCGGATAATGCAATTCACAAGCCCCGTGACGGCGGCCCCCCTGCCGGTCTAAAAGAG
Source organism: Bradyrhizobium sp. NBAIM03 (assembly GCF_020194055.1). Classification (NCBI taxonomy): domain Bacteria; kingdom Pseudomonadati; phylum Pseudomonadota; class Alphaproteobacteria; order Hyphomicrobiales; family Nitrobacteraceae; genus Bradyrhizobium; species Bradyrhizobium sp. NBAIM03. The sequence goes on from NZ_JADYVS010000021.1 coordinate 57,757, forward strand.
GCCCTTGAGCAGTTCGCCGGCCTCAATCCGCCTGGGCGCCTTGCTTCTTAATCGATCGCCTTTCCGCCAACGATCGAAAGCCAGAATGTCCGCTGTTATCTTTTCCCCGACAAGCAGCGCCTTCTAGCATAACTAGGCTTGCCGAATGATGGCGATGTTTCGGCCGAAGCCAGCGATCACGATGCCGGCTTACCGCCGGGCACCCGGATCCACGACGCCAAAGCGGTGAGAGGATCGCGTTGCGGCTTCCATGGAACGACAAGGTGAATTCGCGATGCTTGCCGATCAGATTCCAACGTCTGTGGCGACCTCCGTTTTTGATCGTTTTGTTGGCACTCGCATGGCGGCCGGATCGCTTGTAACTCGTGCTTGAGGATCGACGCCCCACCTCATCTCTTTCCCTCTACCACACTATCACTCGACGCTAAGATCGCTTTGATCGGATGCTCACGAGGCCAAATGCGAGCACGCTCCCCGCTCCGCAGACCGCAAGGGATACTAATGCGGCGGTGACGCCATAATGATCTTGGACCGAACTGAAGAATAATGGCGCAAGAGACGCCGACAACAGTCGAAAGCCGTTGATCAACCCAACTCGACCTCCGTATCTGTCCTGCCCGTACGTCGCCAGGGGTAGCGTTCCACGACAGATGCAGTTTAGACCGGAGCTGAATCCGAGCAAAACAACGAAAACCGTAACTCCAAGGACGGAGTGAGAAGCTAGTGCAACGATAAGCGTAGCCGCGAAGAGCAGGAGGCATGAGAGAAGAGTGAGATGTATTTCGGCCATTCTCTCGGTGAGCGAAGCCGCAAAAAGCAGTATTAAGACCTGAGACGGTCCAAAAAGCGCTGAAATCAAAGGGCCCTCCGGACCTAAGCCAAACGTTGAGAGGATTGGAGTCATCTGACTAAGGAATGCTGATACGATAAATGCGGTGAGCGAAAAACCAAACGTTATCAACGCACAATCAATCGCCTTGGGGGAGGACTGTGAGTGGACTTGCGATTTGTACGATTTATCTAGAGCTGCAGGGCCAACGGGGGCTCTCCGACGAGCGCATACCATTAACGGAAGAGCAATGAGAACATTACAGCCCGCATAGATCCCAAACACCTCTCTCCAGGATATCCAAATGAGCAACAAAGAGGTGAGCGGCCAGAACAGCGTTGACGATAACCCACTGATCAAGGTCAGCAGAGCGATCTGCTGTTTTGCCTGCACCCCATCTCGTTGGATCAAGAACAAAACTGCAGCTTCGTAAAAAACAAAGGCAGACGCTATTTGTATGCTGAACAGCGCGAACGCGAATACGGTCGCATTCCAGGAGACTGCGGCTATTCCTAAACTGGTAGCGCCCAGAACTGAGGCGATTTCCATCGCTCTGGCGGCACCGTATCGGTCCATAAGGCGACCGGCGATCAACGACATTGGCGCACTCGCCAATTGAGCGAAGGAAAAACAAGCGAATATCCATGCACCTGTGACTGCGAGGTCACGGGCAACCTCGTTAGCCACACCGGCGATGCAATAGTAGAGTGTGCCGTAACTGATGATTTCTGCGCAGCCCAGAGCCGCGACAACGATTTTGTCATCCTTCCAGATGATCGCTAGCCCTCTCCTCGGTTCTCATACCTAACCGTCGCGTCTCCCGATTGTTGATCGTTGTCTTTAATCTGAGCTTATGAGACTGGCACTCGGCCCAGTCTCGTTGAGAATGCCATGCCATAGAGCGAAATCTTATACTCGTCGGCTGCCTATGTCGGAACGTCTCGGCTGCCATTTGCAGAATGGAAGTCCATACCTCGGGGGACACCTGACTCGGAATATCGTGGAAACCAGCCCAGTAGTTGAGATACTGCTCCTCGCTCATGGAGATCGTCTCGGTGGTAGCAAGAGAAATGCAGTTGCCGGCACGGCTTCGCCGGAACAGGACGTAATTGTCGAGAGAGCCATGTTTCAGCTAACGACGGGAGCAGGCGAAACGGAGCGGCCACGTGCTCCCTTCGATCTAGGGCCGCCAATTGCCATCGCCCGCCCCAGCCGATGCCGCGCCAGCACGGTTCCGCTTAGCGCCCCGCTCCCCCCGGAGCGGCGTATTATATAATGTGAGTATCCTCGAAAAATGAACGCTTGCGCCGCTCGCGTAAACCTACGGACAACCGCTTAAGCCTGAGGTTTCCGAAGAGTCTGTTTGGAATTGTGGTCGGAGTGTCGGGTGCGGTTCGGGATGGCAAGGCCAAACAAAGAGACTTCCGCAATGGCATGAAGGACTTGCTACCCTGGCCTGTTGCGCAAGAGCATGGGAGCAGACCCGTTCTCCAGAGCTGTCGGCCGGAGGATCAAGCTGGTGCTCGAGGATGGTATCTTCCGCTGGCCGAAGGTCGAGCATGGTGCGATGCGCTTGCCGAGAGGTAATTGTAGACGCTGCTGAGAATCTCGACTGGCAGCTTGTTCTTGGAAACACGTAAGACGCCGGCACGAACGCGACCGGGATAGTTTCTGCCGGCCCTGCGCGATGTGAATCAAAATCATCGGATGCGTCGCCGGATGGGCGAATATTTTCTGAATTGGCAGTGAGCAACACCCGGCCTTACTTTCCGAGACGATGAGGGCGATGCCGCTCGGTAAGCGAGAGCCAACGGCTGTATCAGATCATCAAAAATGCAGCGGCATCGGTTTGGCCGGCGAGAGAGCGATGCCTGAAGATGAAATGCAGTTGGGCCTGGAAGAAGTCGAGGAGGCGGCAGCTGCGCCCGTTAGCCGGTCCCGGGGAAATAAGAAGCGGGGCTCCGCTCGACGTCGCAGCGCCGCAACTTGGTCTTGGGTCACCAGGCGTCTTACGACATCCGGAGGTGCAGACAATCTCAGGCAGCCTTTGCAGCCCTTGATTTCGGCCGCTTCACGTGCGGTACGCCGGCGTCAATCGCACGCTGCTCCATCGCCCAATGAGGACTGCCGATTTTGTTGGCGAGGTACGGCTCAGTCGCGCGATTGTCCCAGATTACGATGTCGCCTGATTTCCCGTTCCAGCGCACCGTATTCCGCGGCGCGACAAGATACGACTGCAGCCGCTCAAACAGTCTTTGACTAGGATAGCGCTGCAGACCGACGAAGTTCTGCACGGAGCGTCCGAGCCAGAGCATACGTTCGCCGGTCTCGGGATGAACACGAACGACCGGATGTGTCGTTTCGTAGATCGTTCCGGTGGATACGCCGCCCCATGGCCGCTTGTTGGATTCGGTGGCCCCCTCTGTCGGAGTGAGATCGGATGCGACGAAGCTCACAGCCCAGAGGTTATCTGCAAGCATCCGCAGGGGATCGGGAAGATCAAGATAAGCTGCCGCCGTGCTCGACCAAGCGATGTCCCCGCGAAAAGGCAGGATCGATGCATCCCGCAGCACTGAAGTTGTTGCGCGGCCGGCACTGAAGACGACCTCATCCTTCACCTGGTCGATATGACTGCGGGCGCGATCAGGCACCGTCTTCCCAACTATTAAACCTCCCCTTGTGTCCACCATGGCGGGATTCGGTATCAGTGAGCCGAGCCGAAGCAAAAAACGCTGTTGCTGGGCATCATCGAAATCTCCCTGATCACGGAAGAAGATGACCTTATGCTCTAGCAGCAGCCGGTAGAAGGCTACGATGACCTCGTCTGGCAAATCCTCCGACAGCGTAATATTTTTGATTTCGGCACCAAGCCGGTCCGCGTGCTTGACGATGTCTGCTCGCGGGATGACGTTATCAACAGTCATTGTGCCACTCATGTCGGCGCCTCTCTCCGTGGATGTCTAAACAAGCCCCGTGTTTGGTGGTCGTGCCTGGCGACAATCCCGCCAAGGCGGTCTTGAGGACACGGATCCGAATTGTCTGAGCGTGGGTCATCACTCCCCACAATTAGGCGGCTGATTTTTGATACACACCACCAGCATCTTAGGATCTCACTCCCTCTGCGCGCCGATGCGTCCAGTGCCGTTCCCATCGAAGGACACTCGCATATCGGGCCACCAGATCGATTTGCTGCCTGATCAACAGTGCAGATCATAGACGCAATCCATGTCCAGTCCATGAAACGAAACCAGCTTTCTTTTCGAGCTTGCGTAACGTTCGCCTCGTCTCAGAACTCGTGCTTGAAAAATCTGCGAAGGACAATTGCGTCGTCACCTCACGCGACCGGTATGGCCTCATCCGCCAAGAATTGAACTCGTTCGCGGCCTGCGCTCGCGAAGCGGATACGACAGGACGCCTCGCCTCGGTATGCCAATTCTATCTTAAGGCGTATATTCTATCTACAACCACCCCAACGAGTTCGCAATCACTTCCTCGCGACTTGGAGTTGTCCAATGCGCGTCGTCTTTTCGTCGGCTGGTTGATTGGGTTGTTCTTCTTGCCGAGCAGGAAAGTCGCGCAAAATGTGAACGCTGCAACTCCCATTGCAGCTAAACAACGGACTCAATCCCTCGATTTGCGAAATCTGCGCGTGTCACCGAATGCAGGTCGTCAGGGCTGTGACCTACGTTCCTGGCTCTGTCCGGAGGCGTAGATTTTCCTTACGGCGCGCAGCTTGTTTTAGCTTCCTGGCAGTTGACCGCACAAAATAGAGACAGAGCGCGGCCCCCGGAGGAATACCGTGCGCCGCCGAGACAATGCAGCGACTTCGCGCTCTCACACATTGCCAGCCGCAAGTACTGTCAGGCTATTTTTGCCCCTATCGGCAGCACGAGGCTGAAGGCAGCGCCTGATCTAAGATCATGAGCCAGGATCCAACTTCCTAAGATCGCCCTGCTTTCGTCTAATGGCCTTAAGGCGCGTGAACATGATCACACACGCACCAAAAATGCGGGATTTCAGAGAAGACGATGAAAGAATGCACCAGCTGCGCAACAACGCGCCAACACGAACGAGCCATCATGCAAGATGCGCATCGCCGCAACAAAGATACTTTTCAAGAACCTGAGATTCGTCACAGGCCGCAGTAAACTCCGTTAAGCTTGCTTGCTTGTGTAGAGAAGCCGCTTGTAAGAGCTGCTAGATGGCGCAAGCTATGCGACAAACGAAGAGCGAAGTCTGAACTTGATCGCCGGCGCCCAGCAGGATCTGCGATGCAAGCAGCCGACGCTTTGCCGGTCTTCTCGCCCTTTCCGTTCGCTTGCTCCGGGTTGGCTCGCCGATCGGGTCAGGCGCAACGTGTTTTATCACGTCGCCCCCTTGCGCCCGATCACAACGAGCCTTCGTGCAAGGCCCGCTCCCGAAGATCCAGCGAGTTTCCAGCACTCTCCGCGCGATCCGATCCGAAGTCAGCACCGCGCGGCATGTAGCAGCCGGAGGATCTCGACCGGCCGGAGTGACAGTTCGCGACAGTTGCTCAATGGTTCTAATCCGTCAACGCGACATCGCAAGGCTTGATATTTTTTCCTTGAGCCTCCGGCGCGCTTTCGTCCCACCAGCTAGAATAGTTTACTCGAACTTGCGCTGGTCGCCGTCTTTGCCCACCAAATCGCCCAGGTTCTTTGCGGGTGCTTGGTCAATCGCCGGATGCCACTATGATCCCGCTTCGCGAGATCCGCTGGCCAACCCTGAATTGATTCCGTTTACGACAAATGCCGTTTCGCGCGCTTAGCCGTTCCGGGTCAGCTTCCACGACAGCGCGCTCCCTGAATGGTTCCAGTTCGCGGGCGCTTTGCTGATGGATTCGGATCGGCGTGCTTAATCCTGTTTGGTTGGGCCGGTAGGTTCGCCGGCACCGCTACTTTCGGATGAAGATCGACGAGAGCCTTGCTGTAGCCACATCGAGGGAGCACTGGTCAAGGCGTTCTGCCCAACTTGCCTGAGAACTTCGACGGACGTCTCGCCGCGAGAGGCGGCTTCTAGAATTTTGGAAGCGACGTGCGCTCGGATGCCGGTCTCCTCACGCGACAGCCCCTTGCACACTTCATCCAGAATTCGACGGAGACAGGCGGTGGTTTCGGAGTTGAGCATAGAAGGTCTCCTCCAATGGAGCGGTGCAATGACTGCACAGCACGGCGAATTTCACGACATAAATACTATCAACTGCCAATGTGAACGGCGATGGAAATTAAACATCTTCACTTAAGGTTGCATGATCATACAATGAAGAACGTCGCGCGTCATCAAGTCCGGTGTCTTTAGCGAAGATTACCGACATACTCGGGTAAGTCGTTCGATAGCCTGATGGTCTTGTCCGCGCTAAGCTGGGCCTCGTGGTTGAACATGTCAGCTCGTGGCGCATCATCAATGATCGGCGATTTATTCGATATCGTGAACCCGACAAGCTCTGTCGATGACGCTAGACTAGCCCGCGGGCGCGATCCAGTTCACGTTCTGAGTAGATGTCTGCGCACTCTGCACCCAGCTCGAGCGCGGGAGCACCTCCTGAGTCAGCAGCACCGAAGAAGATCACGGCTCTCCTCCTGATGAAGGCTCTAATCCTGGCCAGAGTTCAGCCGTCTGATCGAATTGAAAGCCAAGCCCGGCGCGCCCCTCCATGACCGCAATCGATTCAAGGACCGCCGCCGTCATCCGATCCGCGAAAGAAAGTCCGGCAACTCCCTTTCAGGACACTGAGTGACATGCCCTCAGTACGCGGATGAGTTTACGAGGCGTTCCCAAAAAGATCGACTTGGTCTGCCCTCGGGCGACGAGCGCCGAGCTTCCAGGGTAACGGCTTCCTTACAGCGTCTTCAAATACTCTAGAAGCGCCCGCCGTTCGGCGTCGGTCAATTCTGGCCCGATGACCCCAGGCGGCAGCTTCGTTATGTCGGTTTCCTTGCCCTCAAAAGAATGCCCGCGATTGCTATTCCCAAGCAAAGATACGTTGAAGTCCGTCAGCCCGGCCGCGCAGGCGTCGTTCGCTCGTACTTTCGCAACGAGCCCGACGTCAACAGGATCGAATTTGCGGCTGCCCACGCAGAAAGAGCTCGGCCGCCGACCCTGCGGCAATAACATGTCCTTCAGCGTCGGCACGGATCCGTTGTGCAGATATGGAGCCGTTGCCCAGACGCCGTCCAACGGACGCGCCCGGTATTGAGGTTCAAGGGCAAGGACATCTTCGTCCTTGCTGTTACGGCGCACCCGCGCCCCAAGGTATGCTCGCGGGTTTTGGCAATTCTTCCTCGGCCCCCACATCTGCTGCTTGGTGTTTTCGGAGGAGTTGTTCGCGAGGTTCCATTGATCGATCGTCTTGCCCACGACATCCATTAGCGCGAGCACAAATAAGGGGTTTGGCGCCGGATCGGCCGGAAGGCCGCATCCCCAGGTTTTGTTCAGGTCATCGATCGGATTGAGGCCGAGTGAGGCAGGTAAGTGAACACGCCGAGTTGTCAGGACATTGGATTGTTGGCGATCAGTGCCGATCGCGTTCACCGGCAGCTGAGCGACGTTGAAATAGTGGCGTCCGCCGATCTCCACCCAATTCTTCTCGCCCTTGGCAGAGCGATCTGGGTTCTCCGGCTTCCAGAACGAATCTTCCGGCCACTTTGCGTCGAATGCGGGATCGTTAACGGGCCCTCGGTGGCATTCAAAGCAGTGCGAGCGATAAAGATCGCGCCCTTTCTCAACGAGTTTCTCGTCAATGGCCCAGGACGGGTCGCCTAGAAACCTGTCCTGCGCATCCTTCCACCGTGGCGCGACAAGCCCGTTGAATTTCCTGCCGCTTGCCTCCGCCGACGAAAAGGGATCGGTGCCGCGCAAAAGCTCCTCAAAACGCGCAATGTCCGCTAGATGGATGGATGATTCAAATAGCGGCCGTCCCGGCGCGGGCGCCCTCATATTGATTTTCGCGCTGACGCCGAGCGCTTCGCCCGAATTGCGAACAAGCTCGTTGAGAACAGAGGCGTCATACTGCGCCCATAGGAAGTACGGCGTGTCCCAGATTGGCGGAAAACTCACAGGAGCGTCGTTGCGCGCGAAGTTGCCCTTGAGGAGCGGATCTGGGAGTTCTCCGCTCGCTGGATCGAGAAAATTTGTGTAGAAGACCTGGTTGCCGATCCGGTTCAAGGCATCAAGCCGACCGAAACCCTCGTCCAGGTTCGTCACGCCCTGCCTCGTCAAAAGGCTATCGTTTGCGGCCTTTTGCTTCTTGATCTTTTGAAGTGCGCGCTCCAGATCACCTCGAAGCTTCTTGCGGTCGATGCTGCGACCTTGAATGCTTTCCAGCCGGTCGGCGAAGCGCTCAAACCGCCACGGCAACATCAGCGTATAGCCGATCGATAACCCAATGACCCGTTCAACCTCGCCGAGATTGACCATCGCGGGCCCACCATCGTAGCGAATGCTGACATTCTTGTACTCGAGATGACCTGTATGACAGGCGGCGCAAGTTAGTCCGATCTGATCTTCGTAGAAATCTCCCGTTGTCGGGTCGACGCCCCCTTTCAGGATCGCGAAACCCACAGGCAAACCATTTGCGTTGTCAGGTATGCTCGCTGTCCAAGTGGAGCTAGCGCCCTTGGCGTCCTCCTGGTAGCCGTACGCGGGTGAGCTAGCGTCAAAGTCCTTTGAGCTCGGACTTGGGATGAAACCAAGGCGTCGCAGATAATCGTTGTCCGTCAGGCTCGTGTAGCGGACCGACAACTCAGGACGTTCTAGAGCCAGGAACCATTTATAGGGGACGGGAATAGTCGCCGTGCCTTGGGACGTGTGGTGGAACCAGTAACGCTGCCGCGCACTCCAGTTCTGCGGCAGCCAGTATGCGCTATCGATCTTCGATGGCGCGGGCAGCGTCGCGGGCAGCAATTGGGCAACCAGATTTGCGTCATTCTTGACCTTGAGCGCCGCATCGCGAAGCTTCTCCGGTACGAAATACGCCATCCCTATTGACGCCGCCACGACGAACACAATCGCGAACAAGAGACCGACAACATGAGGCCACCGCCTCACCACGCCACCCACCCAAAGGTTGAACGAACGTGCCCCCATCCCAAAATTCTCCTTAATCTCAGATGCGCCTGCCGCCGCGCGAGCGCGCCGGCCAGCGAAGGCGCTTATTACTTGTTCAGCAATTGGCTATTGATGAAGGTGACGACGTCGGTGGTCTCGGCTGCCGCGCGTCGCGTTATGGTCGCGGCCGCTGGGCCACCATGCAGGAATGAGGGGAACCAACCGAAATTGCGAACATTCCAGTCTTCTTTCGGTAGAACGGCTCGGTTCACGCCTGACACCGCGAAGCCTTGCACTTTCCTGGCCAGCGGCTGGGCGGTTTCGGTGTGACAGCTCACGCAATCCGTATTGAAAAAATGACTCTTCTTCGTGTCGGCAATGACATTGACGATCTCGAGTACGCGGCTATTTGGCACCTTGGCATCGATGAAATCGGCTGTCGAAACACCCTTACGATCGGCCGGGTCCAAGGGAGGATTCTGCAGCGCCGCGTGGCGACACGTCGTCGGATTCTGGTTGTTCGTGACAGGCCGCGGGACCACGTGCGTCTGGCCGACGATGCTGAACATCTGCGCGGCATGAAGGCCGTCGAGCGTCGGGCCAGGCACTGGTATCAACCCGGCCTGCGGGACCCTCAGCATCGAGACGAAAACCCAGGGTTCGGGCGGTGAAATCCCCATGACAGCCATGGTGTTGAGGCGCTGCGGCGAGAGATGCTTTTCCAGCAAAGCTTTGAGGGCATCACGAAACGGTTTTGCGGATGCACCGATAAGGCCCGGGTGCACGTTCATGTCACCGGCAGTCGAGACCTTGACATTGCCGAACTTTCCCGCCGCAAGTTGATCACGCAATGATGCAACGTCACGAACGATTGCCTTGAAAGCTTGATCGTCAGGTTTAAATCGCGGGAATGGCCCACAACCATCAAGAGGTGAATCAGGCTCGAGGTTGAAACTGAAGATAAGATGACCGGCAGTGTCATGGACCTTCAATCCCTGGGGTCCATTGGTCACCGGCTGAATGATCAGGCGGATTTGCGGTTGCCGGCCAAACTGGGCGATGACATCAGTAGATAATCCCGGGGCTCCCGGATCGATCCGGATGCCCGCAACGAACCAGGCATCGATCTTTTTCACGATATCAGGCAGCTGAATGCGGCGTGTGCCCGAGTCCGGCACGCCTTCGCGTTCTGGATTTTCGGCGTTTGCAACGAAACGCGAAAAATCCTCATCGGACAAAAGCCGCTGCGGAGCCCCAGTGGGGCCGGCGAGGTCGGACACCGCGATCAGATTGACGAGGTCTGCTGGCGCTTTCGGTGGAGGAAACAGGATGGACACGTCGTTGGCCGAAAGCGGCTTCGATGGCGTCTCGGCCCGGGCTGTTCCTGCTCCCAAGGCAACGGCGACGATCAGCCCCGCTGCGGACAGACTTGTAAACAGCCAACCAAGTTTTGACCGGCGGATTTCACCTTTTGCCATCGTCAGCAATTCCCCTGTAAGACTAAACAATCGAAAGTCCGATCTACATCGCTTTCAGTCACATAATTCCCGCCCGCGGCCCGGTATCAGGATGTTTACTCGCTGCCGTAAAATTTACTCTGCAAGGTCTTGAGTTGTGTCGGATGTAACGCCTCTTCAATGCAGCCGAGAAACATCTGGCTTCTTGCATGGACACGCTCCCTATCGGTTGGGCCATGCTCCATGTCGGTTTGCAGCGCGCGCACGGCGATCCAGTCCTTCGAGGGATCCTTGAGCAACTCAAACAACGTTCGGTTCCGATAGGGATGAAGCCGAAAGTGAGCGAAGGCGACCTTGGCTGAGATCTTCGCATCGCGCAGTGCATCGGGAAGCGTGAGGAGATCAAGCCCGGCCAGTTCTCCGATCTCTTGCATTTGGTTCTGCGCTTCCTGATATTGCTCGCGTCCCACCAGTTGATACATTCCTCGTGGACGAAACAGCCAACCGTCGTCCGTCCCCACCTGGTTTCCGAAGGGGTTGCCCTCGTAACCAAGAACAAAGTTGGCCAATTCCTTCGGATGGTTGAGCAACGCCTCCATGCCGACGGGCGATTTGTTCGCGGCCGCTAGGTCGGCGTTGTTCTTTTCTATTCGGTCGCGCCATTTACGCGGCAGTTGAGAGACCGCGCTGTAAGAGAAGTCTTCGCTGCTGCGTGTAAAATCGGCGCTGTCGTAGGAGATTGCCCCCAGGATATAGGCCAGGATCCGTGGATCGCGCTCCTCGATGCGGTCCCATTCCTGCAGCAAAGCCTTGACCTGCTCGGCCTGGAAATACGCCATATAGCTCTTGCGATATGGCGGCACGGGTGCAGGAACTGGCGCATGATTCTTGCTCGATTCGGCCAGTTCATGCTCGTACGCAGAGACTTTATCCTGGTATTTCTGATAGCCACGCTCCTGCAACCACTTGCTCTCATAGCAAGCAAGTAACGGCTGCGGCTTGATCTTTGAAGCGGGCCTGTATTCCTTCTCCAACTCATCGGCGTAAGCAGCCTTTGCAAGCTTGGCATCCCTAAGTGCCTCAAATGCAGATGCGACGGATCCGTTCAAGAGATGAAACAATTTCACTTGCAAGCAATCCGCGTTGCTCTGCTTCTTGCGGGATTGATCGAAGTCATCCTTCGGCACACAATCCCAAAAGCGGCCGCTGCTTAGCGAAATGATATCTTCGGTTTTCTCAGATAGCGTCCAACCAAGCGGCAGGTTGTAAAACGAGCCTGTGATGTCTATTCGACCGAACGTTGGAAAGCGTTGCACGCTAGGCGTTACATCGCTCGTTGGCCGACGATCGATATTGTTCGCGTGGTCGAGCGCAACATAGGTTCGAGAGGTTCGCGTGCTCAAGAGCGCGCGCACCGGCTCCATGAGCTCACCGAACTTGAAAGAGCCGTGGTCTCCAAACTGACCGCTCACCAGCGACAGCAGATAAATCCGGAATTTTGGCGCGTCAGAGGTGCCCTTGATGCTCTTGAGCCGCTCAATCAAATCGAGCGCGGTCTCTATTCCGGAATTCTCGACATATCCGCCGTCCACGAGGCGGGCCTGCGGATTGGCGGTAATACAATCGTTCCGCAAGGAGACCGTCGCTGCCGGCGTCACCCATGGAAACCGAGCGCTGGTAAAGGCCGCGGCACTAAGCGGAATCCGCAGCGAGTGGCTCTTGACACTTTGATCGGCTCCTGTGCCGGCACGATCAAGCATCGAGAGAATACAGAGGTCTTTGTCTTTCACGTGGAGCGGGTCGATATCGAATGGCGAGATCACAACGCGCTTGCCGCTACCGGCATCCGTCGTGTTCAACAACAGCGCCGGCATATTGTTGGAAGGTGTCCAATGTGACTGAAAATCGGCCTTTAGCAGATTGGATTGGTCGCCAACACCCTTTTGGTTCTTGAGCATTCTGTCTGCAGCATTCTCCAGCGTGTACTCCAGAAAACGCGCGCGATCAAAACTTGGGATAGCGAACGGAGAAAACAGCTGGGTGAAGTCGGTAAATAGAAAACCGGCAACCAAGGGCGAGAGAAAATCAGTCTCCAAGATGCTTGCAACGCGCTGTTCCACCTGCCCGGGGGCATCGACATCCTCGGCCCGGCCGGCGCCGGCCAGAAAGTCGGCGATCTTCGGGCATGTCTTTGCGTCGGGAGCGACCGTATCAAGTGGCGCCTTGTCGGCATGAAGCGCAGCTGCAAAGATTGCCGAGCCGACACTCCCCCCGGAGACGCCGCTTATCGCAAACAGATGCTGCCGAAATGCCGGACAGAGATCCTGCATCCTGGCAAGAAAGCGCGCCGCATTGTTGGCTGCGTAGATGCCTCCGCCCTGGGCAGCCACAATGAACACCGGATATTCTCCGAGCCTCTCGGCCTCGGCCAGGCGCGGTTTTTGCCGAAGCCAATCCCGAAATGCTTCGACTGCAGAAGTGCGCATGTCTTCTGATGGGCCGGTTGCTCCGGCCACGCTGCGTAGCCCGTGGTCATCGCCTCCGAACAATGAGGCAACCACGAACAAGCCGCCAAACACAACCGGTATAAAAGGAAAATTGAACCTGATCGTCAGTAGTGCAAAGTGGGTGGTGAGACCGGCCACGCACATCGCAAAGAGAGCGATTACGCCGAACGATCCGACGAATTGTGCAAGTCTGTCCGGAAACAAAACGAACCCGGTCGTCAACAGGGCGATACCGCCGATCGTGAGCGCGAGAAATCTATAGCGGATGAAATAGGCGATGTTCGCCCGGTTCGCGAGTGCCGCCGAGCGATGTTTTGATCCCATCTGCCAAGCGAATACGACAAACGAGGCGAGCAGGATCAACATGGCAAGCGCAAGGATGAGTAGCATGTTCCGCTCGAAGGCGAGCGCTTGGTCCTGAATGCGGAAGATACTCCCGACCTCCTCGACCTCTCCGATCTTTTCAGCCGGCCGCGAGGCGAGTTGACCTGCCGTCGCGGCGATGATCGGCAACGCTCCGAGTACAATGGGTGCAACTTTGATACAAAGCGCCACGGTCCCCCTAGCGGGCGGGATATGAGGCAGGGTTGCGGCGCTAAGCTGAAAAGCGGCCGCCCAGATCGTAAGCGCAATCACGCCTACGGCGACGAACTCCTTGAGCGTTACCCACCCAATATCGTCAGCGGCTATCCGGTAGAGCTCTTGAATCTGATCTGGCAAGTACAGCAATATTGAAATGAGGACCGAGAAGACAGCAATCCACCGCAGGTTGCGCAGTAATGTAAAGAGCTGCTCGCGCACAGTCATCCCGTCAATTTCCCATACTGTCATCGGAGATAGTCCTGAGCGAGCAAATAGGCTTGGATTTTAGAAATTCGTACCAGCCCTCGTCGAGGGCCTGCGCGGTAGATAGCGGGCGGCCCGCAACAAATTGAGCGGAGATCTCCTATCGGACACCGACCCGAAAATTGAGAACATAACCTACAGTAGTGGCGCGATTTATCGAATATTCTCTTGAATCGTCAAGAGATTTTCGATGCTGAGGATCAAAACCCGTGATGTCGATGTTTCGCGCTCTCGATCCGCCACCTTGCGCATTTTTTCTTCACTCGTTTGTTTAGAACGCAATAAAGCCGCATGCCCCACCTCACTCACGTGATCGGTCGATGGCAGGTCGTCATTACCGGACGTGGGCTTCAATGCTTACGGACGCGCGGACCGCGTCAGGCAATCCGCTACTTACTCGGCGGCGCCCAGTCCGGCGCAAAGCAGATCGCTTCCAATGATCTGATCGGTCAGCCCACATGGATTCAGGCACCGTCGATCGCCTTCAAAACCGTGATGCGCGCGGACTTGAAAATCGGCGATGAAATCCGGATGCCAAAGACGCTGATTACGAACTCGCAGCAGACCATGTCGTCGTTGATCTACCAGAGTGCTGCGCAGCAAGGCACCTTCCTTTTGTCGTCGATGCACCACTTGGGCAATGATAGGCAGCTGGACGGCTAGAGCTGGGTGACCAAGTTCAACGCCTTCCCGAAAACAGCGCAGAGCACATAGCGCTCGCGATTGAAAGCATCAAAATGCGCGGAAGCCGCAAGGGCACCAACCAAGGTGCTCCCTATCATCCGGGAGCCATGAGCATGGCGGCGCACCTATCTCTGGGAGTAAGGAGTCGGAGTGCGCCAAAATGCAACCTTTTTCGGTAAAGCCTTGGCGTGTAGAATGTGTAGGATCACTTGAGGATCCGCGATGGCAGCAGAAAGCATCAGCATCTTGCCTTCTATCGTATCCGGCGTGTTTGGTTTCGTCGGAGTATTGGCGGGCCTTGGATGGAATGCGCTTCAAACGCCAAGAACGGAGCGTCGCTTGCGCGAGAACACACGGACCGTACTACGCACCTCGCTCAAGGCCGAACTCACCAGTCTGGCGAACTTGATGAGATCAGAGATCGCTTATGTTGAGCGCAACGACTTCACCTGGATTCCTCTGGTCGACAGCTTCAAGGTATATATTGCCAACATCCAGAACTTAGGATTGCTTACACCAATCGAGGTTCAGAAAATTACAGAAGCATATTATCAGTACCAGGAGAGCGCGGGATATGTCGCCCGGATCGCCAAAGATCAGCCCGACAAGCCAGCAATCGGCAGACATATCGAGTTTGATTTCACGAAGGCTGAAGCCCACACGAGAAATGACCTTATAAACACGCTCACAGACATTGTGACCAAGGCCGATGAAGCGATCCGAGAACTTGAATCTCAACTGAGTGCCCAACCCCTTCAAGCCGCGCGTCGATGACGGCCATCGCTGCCTCAAATGAGAGCATCGTCTTCTCGTCGAAGTGCTGCGCGGCCGCTGTTTGTCGTTACGCACTCCGCGACGCATGGACACATGACGCACCGGCCGCGGCTGATCGAGTACATCGGTCGCTCAGTTGTCCGAAAATCCCAGGCGCCGACAGCACAGGGAGCGCGGCGGGGCTGCCCGGAAGGGAAGCAACTCTTAGAGGCACTAGTACATGCCAGACGAGAAAGATGCCGCGACATTCAAGCAGATGGTCGACGCCGCCATCATAAGGCTCGCGGGCCTGCCCGATGATCAGATAATCGTTCAGCTCGAGCGGATCGTGAGCGCATTCGAGCAAGTGGTGCGCGATGGCTCGCCGGAGGTATCGACATTGGCTTTGGAAAAGCTGCGCAATTACTTCCTCGCTGAGATTAGCCAACAGCTCAAACAATTGAGCGGCGGCGGAGCTCCGGGAAGAGCGTAAGACTCTCGCGGATTTAATGGCCCCGGCGCGCGACCACTCACGCCGGGGCCAACGAGAACGATCGGCGGTACGTCCGCGCTAAGTCGGGTCTCTAAAAAACCGCCCCGCCGTTGCCGGCACGTCAGCACGACGGAGCGGTTGGGCTGGAAAGAGGAGATCCGGATCAGCGCGAATGATCATGCAGGATGTGTGCTGACAGATCAACTTGCGCGCTTGTTACCCTTATTCGCGAGCGCGCGGGATTTGCAGTAGGTTCAATCGACGCAGGGACGCACTCACACACGCACTCCCAGGAGATCCACGAGTGAATCCCGAAGCACTTCTTCCTGCGAGTAATGCGATCGCCGAAAGCTCGCGCGCCGACGTAGCGAAGGTCGGCGAGCAGATGAACGCGAAATACGACGCGCTCGATGGTGAGCTGAAGCAGTTCAAGTCCGACGCTAAGAAGAAGGACGAGGACGACGGCGATCCGATGGGCAACGATCCGGACGAAAGCACAGCGCACTGCGGCCGGCTCCGTCTCGCGCTCTGAAATCGAACTCTTCTCGCACGTGCGCGAGCTGCAGCTTCGCCAACCAGTCCATCAGACGCCGGCTACCCGCAATGCATTTGCCGATTTGCGGGCCAGGGCCGACGTCGCGTACGTCGCGCTCGGCGAGCGCGCTTCGCTTCCGATGATGAACGGAAGCATTCTCGATTATCAGGTCAGGCTTAACCGCGCTGCAGCGGCATTCCAAAAGTGGAAAGACACGGAGCTTGCAGTGATCGCGCGGGATAGCTCCACGCTCAACACGGTGTGCGACCAGATCCGCGCCGAGCGGTTGAGTATGGTCTCAACCCGCCAGACCTGAAACCGTTCGAGCACCGCATGATCCGCGAGACGCTGCCGGGTGGTCACCAGGCGACGCGCTTCCTCGGCAACGGTACCATCTTCAAGCAGATGTCGCGTCCGGTTCGGCACGTCGCCTTCATCGGAACCCGCAACTGAAGCCGTGACGACGGAACGTTCAGCTGCAGCAAATGCAGCGCCAAAGCAGCGAGTCCGCGGCCGGCCCTTTCCGAAGGGTCGTTCTGGAAATCCGGCAGGCAAACGGCCAGGGACTCGTCACGCGACAACAGTCCTGGCCGAGGCGCTGATGTCGGCTGACCTCGAAGCCGTGGTCGCTAGGGTCGTCAGAAAAGCGAAGGGCGGCGACATGGGCGCAGCTCGATTGATCTTGGACCGGGTCATGCCGCGGCGCCGGGGCCGCCCCGTGCGGTTTCCGCTGCCGCGGATGAAAACTACGGGCGACGTTGTGGCCGCTTTGGATGCTGTCACGGCAGCCAAGGCGGACGGTGAGCTATCGCCGGCCGAGGCCATGGAGGTTTCTGCCGCCATCGAGATGCAACGCCGCGCGATCGAGACCGCCGACATCGAAGCGCGCCTCGCGCAACTCGAACAAAGGACCGGAACCAATGACGAAGAAGATTGAAGCTCGGCTCGCCGCGATCGAGCGCAAGCTCAACGCGAAGCGCCACCCGACCGACAAGGCTTTCCGGATCTTGTTCGTAGAAGGCGGTCCACCAGGGCCGATCAGTTGGGCCTACGCCGGCACTCTGAGGTGGAAGCGCGAAGCGAACGAGAATCTGGAGGAATTCGTCAAGCGGGCCGCTGATGCGGCCTATGTCGCCGGAGAGACGGCCTTGACCGTGGGCGGACTACCGAGAGGTGACGAGCGGACTTCGGAAGCTTCGATGATTGGTGGCAGACGATTGCTCCGCACTAAAGCGACGTGCCACCGCAAGAGGCGCCGCGGTTAGCGCCGCGGCAATCGCAATTTGGAGTCGGCCGGTGAACGAACGCCGGCTCGCGAAGGCGGGTTATGCCTACAGTCGCACCTTCAAGGATCCGCCCCCCCAATCGTCGAGGCCGATTACCAGCCGGTAACCCTTCAGAAGGATCCGGAGCAGATCCTCGCTCTGATCTTCGCCCGGCTCGGGCGAGATTACGGCGGCTCGGTGGTTGGCGGGCCGACGGGCGTCCGGATTAGCGGCACCAGCGGGCTGACGCTTACAGTCATTCGGCGCCCTACTTTCCCGGCCGGGTTCATCCTGCGACGCCTCCGGACGCGCTGGCCCAAGAACGCGCGTGGTGGTCGAAGCGATAGGTGGTTGCCAGTTAGGTTACCCCGGAAAGGTCAAAAGGCACCGAGTACAACAAAGCCCCACCATCAGCCGTACTGAATGTTGCGCTCAATCGCCTTCGCGAGGTTCGCCTTGGTCCTCTCTCACCAAGATCGGCATGACGTTCACAATATACGGTCCTCCCATTTTGTGTGACGATCCCGTAATGGTGAGCGAGCCAGAATCTTCGTCGAATGTGTACTGTTGCCAACGCGCTTCGAAGCGAAGGTGGAAGTCGTCAACATGTACCCTATGTGCTTCCTCAATATCGACTCTCCCATCGTCCGGGCCGCTGTGAGATATGATTGTTACGTCAGAGCGAAATAGCCGTGTGTTACCCCTCCATCGGTACTCTATCGACGCGGGAAATGAGGCGAACCCGGCCGCTTGGTTCGATTGCCAACCATCGCAGTCTCGCCAAAAACGCCTGAAATTCGCCAGAGCATTGAAATT
Organism: Bradyrhizobium sp. NBAIM03; assembly: GCF_020194055.1. Lineage (NCBI taxonomy): Bacteria > Pseudomonadati > Pseudomonadota > Alphaproteobacteria > Hyphomicrobiales > Nitrobacteraceae > Bradyrhizobium > Bradyrhizobium sp. NBAIM03. The sequence goes on from NZ_JADYVS010000021.1 coordinate 76,009, forward strand.
CGCACGCTGGGTTCCTGGGGTCGGCCGTTTCATCTGGCAGCTCCTTCTCTATTGCAACAAACGCGTGCCACGACTTACCAGCGCACCCGTCCCATCATGCGTTTATTCGCATCGATGATCGGAATTGTCGGAGCCTTCCGATGTTCGATCAACTGCTGCGGCCGTCGCCAAGTGTACCGCGCGCAGCCCAGAACATCGAGTATCGCCGGGGTTCGGCGCGCGAAGAAACGCCGCACGAAGGGCATGATCCCATTCTCCAGACCAACCGCACAGGTGTCGTATTGCGCCGGGTAGCCGCTCAGCTCGGATTCCGTGTTTAAGATTCGGGCGTCGTTATAGTCTCCGTCGAGCGTGATTTCCCATCCGGTCGGAATGTCGGCGGCACGGGAGAGGCCGGCCCCCAACAGGAGCGCAAACACGCCCTTGCTCTCGTAGATGGAGAACGCGAGTTGCGTAAGGGGATCGTTCGTCAAAAGCGGCATTCAGGACCTCAGCAGGATCTGTCGCGCGGTATTCCGGCTTGCGAGTGTTTCATATTTTGAGATTGTGACCGTCGTCCGTGACGCCAAAGAACCGAAACGAGACCGTCGCACTGGTTGAGGTGCATCGTCCGATCCTTGGCGGGCAGACTCCCTGCGAGATGCCTTGCGTATTCATGCACCATCTCAATTTTTTGCGGATTTAAGTGTCAACGTCAGACCCTGTGTTTTCGCGCATACTCAGCCAAGCGCTGATATCGATTGTCTTTTCGCAACCCCGGTATCGCTTGCACGATAGCCTCCAGGCACTTCACAAGTTCTCTGGGAGCCCAAGGTTGATCACTGATGATAGCGTCGAGCAAACGCAATGCGGCTTTGGGAAATCGGGCGCACAGTCCTGACTCATCCAGCTCGTGCACAACATGGTGGGGATGCTCCAGGGGCTGCAGCCAGTCCACAACCGCGCCTAAGGTTGAAGCAAACCCGCGATGCTCAGGACAGCCAGCGAGTCCGCGATGCTATTTGAAGCAAGGTTTCGGGACTTGGGCCAGACCTCTTGCCAGAACGGGCGAACGCGATTCTTCCAATAATCCTGGCGCTGCTTCCTACGAAAAACGGGCTCGGATACGAACAAGTCCGGAGCAGCACATGCTGTGGCAGATCAATAGAATTTAAGCCGTCTTGTTGTTTTTAGCATGCTCATCCTTTTCAACCTTCTCAGCCATAGCTTTGGCCCGTCGATACGCGTCGAAACCATAGCAAGCCCAAGCCACGATCCGGGGGATAGGGCCGGTTGTTGCGTAGGTCGCAATCTGGCGTCGACTGCGTCCAAGATGGGCCGCAGCCGCCTCTTGAGTCAGGTTGTTGCGCGCGAGAAAAGTTGCAAACTCCTTGGGCGTAATGATCTGCTCAGCTAGCGCATAGATCATATCCGCCGACATCGTGAGATCATCGCCACCATCCCAAATGACCGCGTCCCCATCGTTGTCGACAAGGCGCGCCGTCATGCCGATTCCGAGATCATCGCGCGCACCGTTCCGAGTTGATGGCGCGCGGGGCTCCGAAATGATCGCGCGCAGCGTTCCGAGCATTCTCCGCGCAGCATTCCGACTTGATCGCGCGCAGTTTCGGATGGTGTGAGGCCTGATCGTTGGCCATTTCTCCGGCTGGAACAGCTTGGAGAATTGGATGCCGACGAGGAGGGTTATCATGCGCCAGGTGCGCGAGATTGTGAGGTTGAGCCTTGAGGCTGGGCTCTCGACACGCGTGGTTGGCGAGCGTGTCGGCGTCGGGCCGACGACGGTCCGTGACACGCTGAAGCGGTTTGCGCGCGCCGGGCTGACATGGCCCGTCCCGGAAGCGATAAGCGACGCCGAACTGGAGCAACGGCTGTATGGGGTGCCTGGCGTGAAGCCGGGTCGCCGCAAGGTGGCCGAGCCTGACTGGTCCGTTATTGCCCGCGAGCTCAAGCGCAAGCATGTGACCTTGCAGGTGCTGTGGGACGAGTACATTGCAGAGCATCCCGGCGGGTATCGGTATAGCCGGTTCTGTGACTTGTTCCGCAACTGGGAGGGCCGGCTGCCGCTGGTGATGCGCCAGCACCACGGCGGGGGCGAGAAATTGTTTGTCGACTATGCTGGCGACACGGTGCCGGTGGTTGACCGTAAGACGGGCGAGGTGCGTGACGCGCACATCTTCGTCGCGGTCATGGGCGCATCCAGCTTGTCGTTCGCGCTGGCGACGTGGACCGAGCAGCTCGGCGACTGGATCGCGGGACATAGCGCGGCCTTCAGCTTCTTTGGCGGCGCGACGCAACTGCTGGTACCCGACAACGCCAAGGTCGCGGTGATCAAGGCCTGCCTCTATGACCCTATGGTCAACCGCAGCTACAGCGATATGGCGCAGCATTACGGCACGGCGATTTTGCCGGCACGGCCGCGTCGGCCGAGAGATAAGGCGAAGGTCGAGGCCTGCGTCGGAATCGTCGAGCGTTGGCTGCTGGGGCGGCTGCGCAACCGCATTTTTTACAGCCTGGCCGAACTCAACGGTGCGATCGCCGAGTGGCTGACCAAGCTCAATGACGGACGGGTGCTGCGTCAGTATGGCCGGACACGGCGCCAGCTGTTCGAGGAAATTGATGCGCCGAATCTTAAGTCGCTTCCTGGCGAGCCGTGGGTCCATGCCGAATGGCGCCGATGCCGGGTCGGGCTCGACTATCACGTCGAGATCGAACGACACTACTACTCGGTGCCCTATCGCTTCGCCCGTCGCGAGGTCGAAGCGCGGATCTGCGCGCGAACGGTTGAAATCTTCCTGGGGGGCGAGCGTATCGCCGCGCACATGCGCGGCAGCGGCAACGGGCGACACACGACGATCAGCGCCCATATGCCTTCCAGCCACCGGCGCTATGGCGAGTGGACGCAGGCAAAGATCCGCAGCGAGGCAACCCGGATTGGCCCGATGCTGCGCCAGCTGGTCGACCGGATCATCGAGGATCGGCCGCATCCCGAACAGGGCTATCGTTCGTGCCTGGGTATCCTCCGGCTTGAGAAGCGCTTTGGCGCCGAGCGCCTCGAGACGGCGGCCCTGCGCGCGCTCGAGATCCAGGCGCGCAACTACCCAAGCGTCAAATCGATCCTCGAGAAGGGGCTCGATCGCGTTGCAACGCCCGCGTCCCCCGAGCGCGAGCCGATCGTACACACCAACATCAGAGGCTCGGACTATTATCACTAGAAGGGAAGACAATGCTGACACACCCCACACTCCACTTGCTTACCCGGCTCGGCCTTAGCGGCATGGCCGAGGCCTTCACGAGCCTCACGGACAATGAGGAGGTCCAGGGTCTCGCTCACGCCGAATGGCTGGCGTTGCTGCTGGACCATGAAGCGACTTGGCGTAACAACCGGCGCCTGGCGCTTCGTCTTCGCAAGGCAAAGCTGCGTCATCATGCCGTGCCCGAGGATATCGACTACCGCGCTCCCCGTGGGCTCGACCGCCGCTTGTTCGACACGCTGCTCAAGGGAGACTGGATCAAGAACCATGAGAATTGCGCCATTGTCGGGCCAACCGGCGTCGGAAAAAGCTGGCTTGGCTGTGCGCTCGGCCACAAGGCCTGCCGGGACAACCACTCTGTGCTTTACACCCGGCTGCCGCGGTTGATCGAAGAACTGGACCTTGCCCGAGGCGATGGCCGACTCGCTTCGCAGATGAAGAGCATCGCCGCCGTCGACCTCCTAATTTTGGACGATTGGGGCCTGCAAGCCGTCGACGCCAATGCCCGGCATTATCTGCTCGAAATCCTCGAAGACCGCTACGGCCGTCGATCAACACTCGTCACCAGCCAGCTTCCAATTGCCAAATGGCACGAGCTCATAGATGACCCAACTTACGCTGATGCCATACTTGATCGCCTCGTTCACAACGCTCACAGGCTCGAACTGCACGGTGACTCCATGCGTCGCCCGCCGGTTCTTCCTCGGCCTTGATGGCATGTCGGCCGATGAAGACCGAGACCGCAGCCCGCGAAGCTGACCGGCCGCTACGGCACTGCTGGGGGTGCGCGTCCGATCAGCTTCGCTCCATCGAACGACACCATCAAAACATGTGACGTGATCTCCTCGGCAGCCGCTTGACCACGGACTAACGATGGTGCCAATTACCTTTAACGATCGGGTACTTCACCTGCGCGCGATCAGATTGGAAAGCTGCGCGGCATCAGATTGGAATACCTGCGCGCGATCATTGGAATCCGCACGCCGTCAAAAACCGGCCTTCTCACGAAGCGGTTTGTAGATTTTGTAACTGAAGATTATTGGACTGATATCAATAGCATCCTCCCGCCCGGCGCGTGGACCATCCGCCGACTTCACGGCGATGGTGTAGGGAGCGAAGGGCTTAATCGATGCCGTGCGAGGAAGCGGAATTCCGCTATCGATAGTCTCATTCTCGCTCATTTAGCCTTCTCCACTCTGCTGCCAGAAACGCTCGATTTTCCGCCTTCTTTGCGCAGGCGATTACTTCGTCTAGATCCTTCTTCGATGCCTTCCCTAATGACACTTAGCGTCACCAAATCGATAAGTGCGTTCGAATTCGGCCCTTTGATGTGGAAATGAGGCGGGTTATGGTCTCCCGGATAAATGTATATCTTACCGCTGAACTTCGTCGAGCTTTGGCCGACCTGCCTGGCAACGCCCTCTTTCGTGGTCAAGTGGCTCACTATGAGAAGAACGGAATTCCATCTGTTGTCACATCGTTCGACAGAAAGGGCTGATTCCCAGTGAAATGGTCAAATGGTGCCAATATGCGAGCAACGTGCTCGAGGCTTTCATTGGGAACTCCGTTTCCTCATTAGACTTCACTCAAGCATTGCCGCAGACGTCCACGCTCAAACCGTCCCGACAGTAAAGCCTGTCGCGGGCCCGTGGGAAGCCGGACAATTCATCTTCCCGTCGCATGCCAACAAAGCACGGAAGTCGCTCAGCGGAATAGCCTGCAATACAGGGGCCGGCAGCCCCTGCCTAGTCGTTTTCGACGATGCTACGCTGGCGCACTACGTGGTCGTCTCGTCCTCGGGCTATGTGATCGACAATGCGGCTGTACCGCTCCGATCCTCGGACGAGGAACTGGACGCAGAAGGGGCGACCACCGACGGCAAATATTTCTACGTTACGGGCTCCCATTCGGCAAAACGCAAGACCTGCGAGAGCAATCCGGGGAGCCGGCATGTTATCCGGTTCGCTATCGACCCCACGAGCGGAAGGGCAAAACTGGATACCTCGCAGCACTTCGCCGACTACAAGGATACCGACGCCCTCTGGCGTTTAATGAGCTCCCTACCCGCATTGTCGGACAGCATCGGCGAGCAGAAATGCCTGAGAACCGAGCCGCCCGAGAAGGCTCCCAACCTCAAAGGGCAACGAGGCGTCAACATCGAAGGCGTCGCAATACGGAACGGGACTTTGCACTTCGGCTTTCGCGGACCGGCGAAAGATGCAAGAGCGCCGATCCTCTCGGTAGATGCCGTCGCACTATTCGAATCCGACACACCGAAGGCGGACGTCACGTTGGTCGAAGTCGGCGAAGGCCGCGGTATAAGGGATCTGGTTCAAGTGAATGACGGCGTACTGGTCCTCGCTGGCCCCGACGACGATGTCGCCAATGAGAAGGCCGGTTGGATCCTGGGCCTGTGGGATGGCGTTCACGCCGACGTGGCGAAACTGAAAAACGTTACCGGCCTTGGACTCGATGATGTCAAGCTCCGCAAGTGCGACGATGAGCTCAAGCCGGAGGCGTTGGCGGTGTTGCGAGACGTCAGCGACGAATATGAGCTGGTAATCTTGGCGGATGGTATGTGCGACGGCGGACCTTTGAAATTCGTGATCCCACGAAAGCCGCACTAAACTCCGTTCTCGACTGTAAGGGAAATGCCAAGAGCTGGGATCGACGCCAAGATTCCGACGCTTTGATCACGTTGTCCTATCGAGAGGACGCCGCGGGGTCGCGGCATCAGATTTGGCAATCCGTCCAAGGCCGACGCGACGAAAATGCCAGTTAGCATCACCTGGAGGACGCGGCTGTGACTGGCGTGGCACAATTTATTCCAGTCACCCGCGTTTCAGTGCAGAAAGTGCCTATCGCATGTTTGCCGAACGGCAAGCTGAAATAGTTAGCCATTCAGGCGCTGTCGCGAGCCGTTAAGCTTGGCATGTTCAAGAGCCCTCAACCCATTATAGGCTCATCCTAACCGACCGACTCTATGCGGTCCGAAATCTTTTCCAGATACTGAAATGCGCGGCCAGCGTGTTCACCGGCCCGCTTCATCCATTCTGCGGATTGTTCAATGCGCCGGGCCTCGGGCGGCACTCCTCCGTTCGAGACAGTCAAAAGCTGTTGGCAGACCACCTCAAAGTCCTGCGCGAGATCGTAGATCAGATAGGCGACGTTATCCAGGGTAAGCACATTGGCGAAATACGGCTCTTGCTCGCCCTCCAGCTTCATCTCGACGAACGGTACGAGTACTGTCCGACCCGGCGCAGTTTCCTCACCGGAAGCGACTTTGCTCTCGTCTCCTGCGGCCTCGATATCACCGACGGAAAGGAGCAAGGACATAAGCGAATTTTTCACGACGCTCACATTGTCGAGGAAATCCCCGTACATGCGGATTGCGTCAGGAGTCCGCTCTTCGCTTTCCGAAGCGGCGTCTACGGCCCGGCTACTCGCCATCTGAATTTCTCCGATCCGAACTTACATCCGCTCAAACAGCCACTGCCTTGCTGAATGCAGCGGGTTCGTATTGGTTTGCGCTTCTGGTTGGATGAAGCAGCTCCTTGGCGTTTTGGACCTGCTTCGCTCCCCCGTGTTTGATTGGATGCGAAGTCACTGTCGTCGGCACTCCGACACGCTTGTGACTGTGTGCTGGTGTTTCTCTTTCGGCGATTAGCTTGGCGGCCCGCAAGCCGACCGAGGTTAGACTGAAAGCCGCGTGCTTACCAAAACTGGTACGCCGGATAAGACCGGCAACCGTCATCATATTCAGCACTCGTGAGAGATTTGCCTGTCCAAGGCCAAAGTGGCGCAGCAGTGCTGCCCTGTAGATTCGACGATGCGGCTCACGGAAAATCTCCATGAGGATGTCGCGGACATGCTCACGCTGTAACACATCCGCGGATGACAGACGCTCGCCCGCAGTAATGGATTCAGAGACCAACTCCTTCAGCACACTGATCTTGTCTGCAAAGGTCTTGTGATCGACCTCCAGATAAGCCCCAGTTCGCGCCATAATCTCGTGCCAGCGCCGCAATTCTTCGTCTCGCCGGCCGTCGGACAAGCACTTCCAAGTCCAGGCGCGGAGGGCTCGGTAGATGCTTTCAGCCGCACGGGCGCCGCCGTCGGTTAGGGCAGCACGAATGATGTGCCGCGCTTCCTCGGGAGAGGCATCGCCTAAAGCGATATCGTCGAAAGCCAACATGGAACCGTTATCCCATCTAAGGTTTAAGAGATCGTTTTACAACGTTTTACACCCGATTTGGTCCCGAAGTAACCCCATGTTTCATTCTGAAACAAACTGCCATTTCATAAGTGATTTCAAGGAATTGACGGAAATGGAGGCGGGAGACGGCGGCAGGGGTAAGACGTAGCCAAGCTCCTTCTGTGACGCCAAGCGGGCGTCCGTTTGCTGCACCACGAGAGCGCGGGCACCCGTTTTTGCCTGCACCTCCGCCGCGACGTTGAGGTGAGCGACCATAGTGGACTCCTCCCCCATAGATGGCACAGCGAAAAAATCTACGGGCAAGGTAAGGTAAGGCGATGTCATCGAGGCCCGATCGCAGAAATCTCGGCAGATGGCCAAGCCGATCAGTTGGCTGTCGGTAATAAGGACGGGGATACATTCCCCCGATCTGATATCCTCCAGACGGCCCTTTTCATCCCGAGCCGGAACAATTTTATCGAATGAGCGGATCACACGTCCGTATCCGTCCAAGACCGTCGCTCGGTTGAAATAGCCTACATCAGTCTCTTCATGCCAGCTTCCGGCGAGCAGCCAGTGAAGAGGGAATTCATCATCACTGGCAATGGTGCGCTTCCGTAAGAGGTCGCAGATCTTAAGTCGCGTGGATTGATCGATTGTCAATTCCGGCCAGACGATGCCTGCACACCCATTCGACATCGATTGCTCGATCTGATTGTCCAGGGTTTCATCGATATCGTCGAACGTGACGTTTTCGGCGATGAAGTTGCCTTCGCGAGTTTCGCGAGTGAAAAGCTGAAGGTTGGAGAACAGCGAGGCCGCAACTCCCGACTTCTCGCCAGCTTCCCGTAGGTCTATGCGGATGGGGACGACTTCGAGACCACCTACCTCGGAGGGAAGTAGGCGATGCCTCAGTATTCCGCGTTTGAGATAAGGTCGCCCAGCGAGCCGAGAGTCCTGCAAGTTTCGCGGGCGAGGCACGACGAGCATGTTGGTCGAAGGACAACGCCACTCATCTAGCTCCGAATCAGGGTCCCCAAAATCCGTCCCGGAGGTCGTGTACAGGTATTCATCGACTGCTCTAATCTGGCTCCCCAGAGAAAGCATCCAGTCCTCTGGGGATAGCGAGCGCGGCGTCCAGCGATGAGTGCCGCGCGTCATCGTCTCGATCCGCCGGCCAGTCAAATGTTTTAGGGTCGCTTCTGAAAGTCGCTCGTAGGCCGCGAGAACAGGGATTGGCGCCTCACACGCAAGCAAATGCAGTCGGCACAATACCGTGGTAAGCGGCTTCTTTTCTATCGAAGGTGCAGCAGCAATTTCCGCCTCGAGATTGCGTGCCTTATCAATCCATTCCTGAAAATTCATGCGCCGACTGGTCACCCCCCCCTTGCGACAATGCTAGGGCTTTTCGCTTCGCGCAAGCTCCGCCGCCCTAGTAATTTCCCTAGGCGGTGGACAACCTGAACGTGACGGGGCTCGCTTCGGAGGCTAAGTTCGAGTCGAGCGTTAGGCCGAAGACGGTCAACGCTGCCCCGATATGACTGCAAGCCGTTATCGGAGCCAGAGCTTAGCCAATCGCGACCGCGCCCAATCGGTCGTCGACTTCGCGAATCCGCACTCCTAGCCTCCCTGCCAGGGGCTCAAGCACACCCAAAACCACCTCCCTGAGGTCCCGATGCGCGGCATTTTCATAGATGAGCAGTAGCGAATCTAGGGCCGGTTGAGACCCGTGAGCCGCGATCATGCGCAACCGAACCGGACGCCCCATTATAGGAGCAGCGAGAGACGACCAATTGCAGGAACGAAAGGTCGAGCAAATGTTGCCGGTCCTGCAAGGTGTAGCGCTTAATTCCTGGACCTCCATTTCATCGGCCGTGTCGATCAAGCTGGACATTGCATCACGATCGCCGTATCGCGCAGCAAATATCAATAAGCGCCTGCGGAGAAGCTCCTCTACATCTCGATCGTCAGACAGCGAGCGGAGAATCTCCACCTTTCGCGCGCCTGGAAGCGTTTGGGGATCGTTGACCGCGACTTGGAGTTCTTCGGCATGAAAAGGGTACCCGATTCATTGCAGGCTGTGCAGCACTTGGAAGCCCGATCACCCGCCCGAGCGAGGCCTGGGCCACGTCGGCCCTAGGGAAATCCCGAGGTACGGGGACGGGTGCCCTACCGGTCAGCAAAAACGCTGTCGAGGAGCCGACTAAGTCTGAATCCCGCCTTCTGAAGCTGTTGCTTTACAATAGGAACATTGACGGCAAGGTAATCCTCACTGACGGCGACCGTACCCTCCGGAAGGTCGCAAGACGAGCTATGCATAACGCAATAACCAGTCTTGACTGACTCAGAGATGGCAAATGACTCGTTCGCCCAGTCGCGAGGTTCGGACGAGCTCCACTTCAGTTTCATCTCCGGGGTGATTTCGTCGATGAGCTCCGATGCAGCGTCGAACACATCGGATCCAACTGCCTGCACGACTAGACAATTATCCCACGCACTGTGCAAATTACCCGAACATTCTCCTCGCACACGAATGTTGTTTCCGCCGCGATCGTCCTCGAATGACACATGCAATGGCTGATGAATGTCTCCCACCCAGTGACCGAGTGACTTCAGCGCAATGAGCCTATCCACCGTTTTCTCGTGTCTCGAGTTGACTAATTTCGAATCGTTCAGGATGGCTTTCAGTACGCAGCTTGGCGCCAACGGGCAGTCATCCGACGTGAGCCCACGCGAGTCTCGTGGAAGGTTGACGAAGTGGTCTTGAGTACGAATGCGCGGATGGTCGGGAAATACACAAGACTCGGAAAAGGTGTCGAACTCCGTGTCTGCTCGGATGAGCTTGCGAACCGCGGCACGCGTATTGGGCAGCGCCAGTCGATAGGCGATCTCGCAGACGATTTTGTGTCCCTCGTCGCCCCACGCCGAAGCGCTGGTGCAAAACGCAAGAAGAGCGATAATTGCTAAAGGTATGCGGCGCATCACTAAATCTCCCAACGCTCACGGTAAGGGAACTTCAACAGGAGTTGGCGAGCCTTCCTTCTCGCTGTCGAAGAGGACGAGGGCTCTCAATTTGGACTTCGTTACATCTAGGGGAAGCACGGCTTCCGGTTTGCGCTTACCTTTGAATGGCAATTCGGCGAGGAGGCGAACCTTTTCGCTTCTTCCGTTCCAGAGATAGAGCGCATAAGACCCAGGCTCGTCCGCGGCCGGGCCTGCCAAGATCAGCAAGCTGCCAGCGAAGCTCGTCAGGTCGCGAACACCGCGGCCGGGCCCCAATCGAAGCCGAAACGTTTCATGCCGATCGTCTCCCCCTTCAAATAAAGCTTTCGCCCCCACCGACAGCACGACCGCCCGATTCCCGCTTAGGACGGGCCCTCGAAAGCCGACGAACAACTTGCCACCTGGCCCAAACGCTAGGCCCTCGATGGTGAGGCCGTTCTTCTCCAGACGCTTATCCATGAATGGGCGAAGTGTCCGATCGGCCGCGATAATATCCCGCAACCTTGCGGACCTATCGACGCCCGCGCCATCCTCCCGAAATCTGACGATTTGGCTGCTCGCAGCGATCCTCGCTCGGATCTCCGCAGCATTTGCCTTGGATTTCAGCTTTCCCTTCTTATCGCGCGGATGGCCGTGCGAACCGATCACATAGTAGAAACCATCTGCGAATGCGACGGCCTCGCCGTCTAGCTCGAGCGCTTTCCCCTCAAAACTGTTAGCAATTAAGTCGACCGGTTTGCCAACAATGATCTCTCCATCGTGAACCTCCACGAACTGCGCATGCTGTACGTTGTCGTCGATGACGACGCATAAACGAGGAAAGCCCTGGTCAGTGGCGCAGGCCATCCCACTTACATCCTCGGCTTTCTCACCGTCCTTCCCGAGCAATCTGCCGTCAACGTGCCAAGCGTCGCGCTTCTCCGCCAGCGCAGGCCCGGTAGAAGCGGCAAGAAGTAGCGCGAGCAATCCCGCTCTTCCAATGAAACTCATTGGATTTCTCCGACGTACGGCGTTCATACCCTCCGAGAATCCCTCAATCTAACACGATCGAGTAGGACGTCCCAAATCCGTCAAAGAGCTTCCATGGCTCTCCGTCCTTGAAGATTAGGGTCTGGTGTCCAGTGGCATTGGCGATGGCTTCCGCCTCATCATGGATCACAACGCCGAAATGCTTGAAGGCGCTGTCCCTGTCATCCTGAACGTAGAGAACATAGCTCGCCACGACCCTAATCCTTGTCCGGGGCTTCTGTTTGCGTGTCTTAGCTCGCTTCGATTTCGACGCTTTGGTCTTCTTCACGCGCCCCGTCTTGCTGCTTTCTTCTTTTTACCCGCTTTTGCCTTAGCCGTTTTAGTGGGCTTCTTTTTTGCAGCCGCCGCAGACTTTTGTCCGGCAGCCGCTTTCGCTTCCCTTGCTTCTTTTGCCTTAGTTCGTTTGGCTTTGGCCCGCTCGACTTCGTCAGCAAATATGTCTTTCGTATCCTCCGCCGCTTCCGTCGACCAATTCGCCCGCGGGTCAGCGAAAAACATAATTCGACGACTGCAGTTGTAGTCGCCATCCTCAAAATACGGCGTCATCCAAGTCGGCGTTGTATCCAGCAACACCGCCTTTTTGGCAGCTTCGTCCTCTTCTTCATCAGCCATGGCCGCACGGTTGGCGCTCATTCGAAAGAAGAAGTGACGGAAAATACGATCGAACTCTGTGAGGTAGATGTCAGCGACACGGGTGTTGCCCCGGATGAAAAGCATGTTCTCGTCATTGGCCGTAAGGGAATTACCCGAGAAGTTCGCTGAACCGGTGCAAACGAATGGGTCGTCCGAAAGCGGGTCAATTAAGAGAAATTTTGTGTGCACGAAAAAGACGAAGCCTTTTCCGTCCTTTCGAGCCAATTCTTCGTCAACGAACCACTTCTCGAGCGGGAAATTGGGGATTGGCACCAGCTTTGTACCGCCCTCCCCTTCCTGCTTTTCGAAGGACTGCTTGGTCACCTTTCCGAGCACTGAGCCATTCGACATGACCAAGCGGCCGCGGCTACTGCGTTCCGCCTTGCGGGCATCCGCAGTAGCGGGCTTCTCGAGGAGAACGAAGCGCATTGAGTTCTGTTGTTTGCCCAAGGACCTCAGCAGTATTGGGTCGACGGTGAAGGCGGCCGTAAACATGCAAGACGTTTGCGCGTTCTCGATCCTCTTTCCGTACCAGTCGAGCAGGTTATCCGCGATCCTGGGCGAAAAGAATGCTGTGATTGGTTGCTCCGGGATGAGATTCGGCGGGTTCGGCGAGAGTTCGATGGCCGCTTCGCGCGCCGGCTTTCCGGTAGGGTTCTTGGAAAGAACCTTCCAATATTCGTGGTACTTCCGTGGGATCGCGGTTGGTTTGTTGCTCGCGTCAGTCACCACATGACCAACATTCGTCTGCCCCAGGAAACCAGACGGAGTGAAGTTGACTGATCCGGTCCAAACTGCCTTCGGACTTGCTTGGTCATCGAGCCAAATGATGAATTTGTTGTGCGGCGTTTGCGGGCGGGTTCGCTCGATCAGCCTCCCCGCAGGAAGTTTCACCTCATCGATGGCATCTTCGTTCGCCTTCGTCTTGTGGTAGATGATCTTGACGTCGACACCCCGAGCGATCGCCGCCTTGAGAGCCTTCAGCAGCGGAAGGTACGTAAATTCGTAGGCACAAACACGGAGCTTGTCGCCTTCTGGGACTTCGTTGATGAAGGTCACACAGGCCTCTTCAAGCCCCCGCGAAAGCCAGACTGAGGTTTCCTCAGAGACGCGATTCTTATCATCAACGGCGTTGTACATCTCCTCCGTCAGCGTGCGGTTTTGGAAAGTCACAGAGTACGCCCGGCTAGCGACTACCCCTCGATTGAACCAAACGCCGTGTTCTCCGTCGTTCTCCTTCTCTGTCCTGATTCTGACGGCTGCGCTATACCTCCGCTCAAGCCCGTCGATTTCACCGTACATCGCAACGATCGTGTACTCATATTCTGTGTCAGGGCGAGCTTCGTAGTCTGACCAAAGGAAGCTCTGGATCGGGTGCTGCAAAGTCGAGTACTTCGCACTCTTTTCTGGTTTGGGCATCAGCTTTTCGAAATATTTGGTTCCTTGCAACCACCGGGTCTCCTGACCGTGCCTAGCCTGGAATGCGAAGCCCCTGAGGCCCTCCAGTCGCTCGGGATCGATATCGATTGCCATCAGTACGACGTGTGTACCGGCTATAGCCCGTACCCGCAGCGGACCATCGGTAGCTCGCTCTCTGCTCATGCCGTCCTGCCCCGTTGTCCAATGTGCAACCTTATCGCGACTGGCTGACTTGTCGAGAGTGGAGCGCTGTTGAATATCGAAGCATCGCAATGCGAACGTCGTTTGTTGTTCGGACGTTGGAAACTGCGCCGTTTACGCACACTACTCTTGTGCGTCGGCGGGATACTGGGCAGGCAGCGCCCCGGGCGGGACAAACGAACTGGCGCCTCCAATACCAGCGAACCAACCTCTAGTTGCCAGTGGCATCCTAGGGATTTCCCTAGGTCGCAGGCGAGGCATACGCCGCTGAGCAAATTTCCGGGCTACATTTCAGATTGTCTATTGCTACGCTAGCCATTTAAGATGGACCAGCTATACGAGGGCCCGACAATGCCGCTTGTTTTCGTGCATGGCGTGAATACGCGCAGAGGCAACACCCCACAAGAGCAGCGGGTCTTCGATGACCGAAGCACATTGCTCCAGCAACAGCTGGCGCATGTTGCTTTTATCGATCGGGTAAAGACCGCCGACGGACTGAAAACATTTGCGCCCTACTGGGGAGACCTCGGAGTCAAGTTTGCCCGCAACTTCGCCAGCTTGCCCACGTCCGGCGCGCAAACATTAGCGGTTGGCCAGCCGGCGCGTGTGGACTTGGTGACCTCTACCGCAGCAAAGTTGGACGGCGAACTCGTCAACAAACCCACCTTGAACAGCGATCCACTGTTAACCGTTGCGAGGGCCCGATTGTTGCCCGCGGCGGTGGACTTGCTATTCGCTGGCTCCTCGAACGCTCCAAAGGCTGGTCCATTAGCACAGGCACTGACAAATGCGTTGCCGGACGTGGCGCGGTTCTCTCTGGTAGCCGAGGCATACGCGGCTGCCAACCGCAATCCGTCCTGGCTGCAGACCGTCAAGAACGACAGCGAGTTTGTGGAAGAGCTATTTCGTTCGGTAACGGCACTTTCTGCAACTTCGAGCGAAGCGGCCACAGGAGCCAATGGAACAATCCAAACGTTGGCGATTGGAAACTCTGTTCTGAATTGGCTTAAGACCGGCGCCACCGCGATCAAGGATGCAGTGAGTGAAGTGACTAAGAACGTAAAAGACGCCGTGGGAGGTGCTGCAGTCGATGCAACACGTGCAGCGTTCCTCGGCCTCTCCGAATACGTCCGTCCTTCCGCTTCCACATTCGCCGGACGTTTCGTGGGCGACGTGTTCACCTACATGGACAACCGACAACCAATTGTCGAACGAGTCATTGCCGCGATCAAGGAAGCAAACGCGGCCCGTCGCCCTGGCGACGAAGAACTCTATCTTGTCGGCCATAGCTTCGGTGGCATTATTCTCTACGACATTCTAACCCACTTTGCGAAGGACCTGCGGTGCGACCTTTTTGTGACCGTAGGTTCTCAGGTCGCACTGTTCGCGGAGATGGGGCGCCTAGCAGCGGCTAGCGAGTTGGCGGAGCCTTTCGCAAAGGGCGAGCCTGCTGATCTTCCTGCCGCAGTATCGCGCTGGATTAACGTCTATGATTTGACCGACTACGTTGGTTTCGCGACCAAGGGCGTCTTCAAAGACGTACTCGATTTTGAGTTCGAGACGGATGCTTTGCCAATCATTTCCCATGCCGCATATTTTGACACTCCCCGCTTCTTTGCCCGCCTGCGTGAAAGAGTAAAGGAGTTGTTTGAAGAAAAGGGAGCGCAAGTTTGATTTGGAGGCGCTTATGGCCCTGATCTGGGCCGAAGGGTTTACAGGCGAAAACGCCCTCGCTCCGGCTTGGCTGAAAATGAGCGAGGCCATAGTTAGACGCCGTAAACTAAAGGCCGCAGACGGCATTCCATTTCTCGACGCGAGCAAGGCCGAAGAGGATGCCGTCGAAAGATATACGACGCTTGTCAAACAAGCAGAAGAAGCTCTGAAGAAGGCTGCGAGTGACGGCAAGCCTAGAACTCACGTAATGATCGTTGGCGTCGGCGAATACGATTCAAAGGACATCATTCCGACGGTCACTACATCGGTGAACGGAGCCAGGAAATTCGCCGAGTGGGCACTGACGAAATTCTCCAAGGTTGACCGCCCGTTAGGCTCGGTCGAATTCCTATGTTCGGCAACACCAGAGCAGGGCGAGTGGAAACTGGAAGGTGACGCGGCCACGAAGCTCGGGTTTGCAACTACCTGTCCTGCGATGCCAGCCGAACCAGCTACATTCGAGAATATCCGCAAGCGGTTCGGTGAATGGTTGGACCGTTCCGGTACAATGCTGGAAAATGCCGCGATCTGGTACTTTGCCGGCCACGGCATATTCAAGTCCGAGCCGACGTTGTTCGCCCAAGACGCGCGGCTTCCTACCAACGACAAAGAGGGAGGCAACCTGATCGCGACGATCGCGAGCGCGACCTACCTACAAAACCGGAAGCCCAGCGTGCAATGCTTCTTCATCGACGCTTGCTCCGAGTATAACTTCGAGGCGATCGCAAACCAGCTCGAAGTGATAGGTCGCCCGCTCTGCACGCCTGTAAGCGGTGCCGCCATCTCGGAAAGAGATGCCTCAATCTACTTTGGCTCATACGCAGGCGGTAAGGCCTACGGAGACGCGAAAGACGCGCCCTTTTTCACGCAGGAACTCATACATTGCTTGACGCAGCGTGCTGGTGACCCAACGGTCGATGGATGCCCGGTGACTATGTCATCACTGGCAATTGCTCTAAAGTCGGCGGCGTTGCATCGCGCTGAGACGGAAGATAACAGCGGGATCATCTTCTCCGAAAGCAAGCCGGGTGTCGTCAACACGACAGGCGTTCTCTGCGATCTTGTCGGCCCCCCTGAAGTCCTGGTCAAGGTAAGGTGTAGCCTTGGCACAGCGATGTCAGCCGCAGATCTGTTCGTCGCCGAAGAGGCGCCAGGTGAAAGACGCCTAAGCCGAGCAAAACGGAGGGACGGGCCGTGGTGCACGCCCGTCCCCATCGGAAAGTGGACGGCGAATGCGGCTTTTGACACCGATAAATATGAAACCGGCCTTAAACCGTTCGAGCCGAAGCTTCCGGCTTCTGAAGTCATCATAGACATCAAGCAGCGCGACACAGGCAAACCGGATGGGGCGAAGCCGTGACCAGCTACATCGTCCGGATCACAGCTGAAAATGTGCCACCGGACCTGGCCGGCGCGCCCATAGCCGTGGAAGTGTTTTCCGAGGCCGGAAAGGCCGAGCGCGCGGCGTTGCGTCTTGCCGGCCGTCCTACAGACGTCGGCGTGCCGGGTCCAGGCTCCTACCTGGTGAGAACCGCTCTTCCTTCCGGGCGCATTATTTCGATCACCGTCGCAACCCCAGAAACAGGTACCAACGGACTAGCTATCGGCGAAGCTGTGCTGGACATGAAGGAAACTGACGCGATTGCAGACTTCTGGCGCGAAGCCGAGTCCTTGATGAAAATCGCAACCGCAATACAAGCGAGCCGTAAGCCCGGCGAGACCATGCCGCCTTGGCTGGGTGAGCGCCTCCGCGAGCTCGGAAACCGCGCACTTGAGAACATCGCAGAACTTGGCAGGAATGCGCTTACCCGCCTCTTGGACAGATTCCGCGGACAGGTCGTCATTACTGACGTCAGTTCGGCAGATCCGGGATCGCCGCGCATTCAAAACTCTGAACACCGCCGCACTGCACACGACGCGCATGCTGGCTCTCCGATTGAGTTGTCCTACCGCTGGGGAACGTTCGTTGAGTGGACCCCCGGCCGGACGCACTCAACATTGGTCTTGAGGAAAGGTGGAGACGGTAAAGTAGATGCTCAAGGAGAAATATCCGTTCCTTCTGGGATCGCGCCGACCAACTGCTTCTATGTTGAGATTTCCGAACCATCTAGCCACAACGCTGCTCTAGTCGTTTGGCTGCCCGGGCCCAAAGGAGAGGCGGTGAAGCTCGCGGCAAGTTCCGAGCTCGCCGCCTATCGGAGTGGATCCGTTTTATCCGCATATCCGGCCTCTCCTGAAGATGCCCTTGCAACGACGTTGTACGAATACGTACGTCAAGGCGCCATGGAGCGTGCCCGCCTGTTCCTTGATGATCTCATTGAGCGATTGCGAAATCCTCAAGACATGCCGAGTTCGAACACCAGCATTTTGGCAGCTTACGTTCTCTACAAGCTAAGGCACCCCTACGCTGATGAACTTATCCCGCGGCTGAGGGAAATGAATCCTGACCTGCCCGACGTGCATGTCCTGCAATGTGCGCAATGGATAGCTACCGGTAAGCAAGATAGTGTGCCAGACGAGCTCGTAACTGCAATCAAGTGCGGTATTCCGATCTACACTGAAGGGGTCAGGCTGCTTCGCGACAGCTCCAACTTATGCCGTGACCTCTTCCCTGATGATAAAAGGTTCGGCGATCATGTGCGGAAAGCTCATAGTGCGGCCTCGGCGGCCAATTTCGAATCCATGTTGACCTGCTTGCGGCTTGGCGCGGACGTTATGGCGGAGTTTGTCTAGAAATGTGGTTTGGCCTGATAAGCTCGCGCAATGCCGCGAGAACCACGTTCGGTGACAAACCAAAGCCCAACCAGACAATGTGGAGAGAGGCGCCAGCGCCACCTTCAGCCGCGATAGCAATGCAGCCATGAACGGCAACACGCACCGGTCTATTCGGAGCTGGAATAGGCGAGTGCAGTCTGCCTCCCCCATCCCCCTCGCGGGCAGTGTCTCAGTTTGCCGACACTACCTCTCGCGGACCCACAGAGCAGCCCAACTGCCGTTGGGGGACGGAAGTTTTTAGAGCGAGATGAGCCCATACCGGAGGCCGATAACGACCGCGCTGATCCTGTTCGTCGCCCCAAGCTTTCTCTTTACGTTGCCGAGATGAAACTCGACGGTTTTCTCGGAAATCCGGAGAATCCCACCGATCTCCCAGTTCGTTTTCCCCTCTTTGCACCATTCGAGGCAGGCGACTTCCTGCGGCGTCAGGAGCGGATTGTCGGCGCCGGGCACTTCACAAGTGAACGACTGCGTCGGGACTGGATCTGCACCGTCGCCGCAGGGCAGCAACTCTCCATCAAGCTGCGCGGCAAACGCATCGGCATGTATACGATGTTTTTCGAAGTTTGATTGGTGGGACGCAACGCAGCGCTGACCTTGGTACTCGATAGCGTCGGAGGTCAATATGTGAGATCGATTGGAGGACATTCGGCAAGACACACGTTCTTTCGGCGATGCCGCCGATAGGTCAAAAGAACTTCGGAATCCATGTAAGCGTCAAATATGCGCGCAAGCTTAGATTGAGTTCGCCTTCGGGCGCAATGAATTTCTGCTGCCGTGAGCCAAAAGCAGGCCTCGGCGTCTCGGCCGGTTCAAGGCGAGCTCCAACCCTAACGACCACGCCGCGCTGGTCGGCGGCCGATTGCGAAGCCGCCGGCCCGAATGGCTTGCGCCGGGGACCGAGGCCGAGGGAGTCAAGCTGAGCGGGAGATTGAGCTAGCTAACGAAATTCGAAGATCGCTCCCCAGATCAGGACCGGAGCCGATCGCGGGAGCGCGCTAAATCAGCGAGCTTATACATTTTTCCCCTCCGCTACGCCTCGTTGTGGATCAGATACTCCGAGCTATGCCCGGTATCGCACCAATTTCGCAGGTATTCTGTCGGCCCCACAGCGTTCTTGCAAGTTCGACAGGGACCTGATCTTTGAACTTCCCAGCCGTGATATTCTGGACCGCCGAAGAAACCCGAACTGCGTCTGCAGCAGTGAAGTCCGCCAGACTTGCGAGTTTAGATCTTGCCATCGCGACGGTCGTTTCGGATAGGGTCAATCCCAAATCATGCACGTGGCCGGGAAGACCAACCATAGCGGCGGCAGCTCCAAAAACCGCCGTCACCTGCGATCCACGCCACAGAAAGACGTGAACGTCCTTCTCCTCTTGAAGCACGTTCGTGGTGTCAAGACCTAAACCGCTGAAAGCCTCCCGGCCCTCCGCCAGCAAATCGCGCGCTCTTTGGTCCAGATAAGTGGGTTCGTCCGACGCGAGATAGACAGCCCTCATTTCTGCGGCTAAGCGATCGTGTAATCGCTCGCCATCCGCTCGCTCGAACCGTGGCACGACGCCGCCGGGGTGAGGCGCCACGAAAAGTGTGTTGGTCTTTTCGTCGAGATCTTGTACAATCCATCGTTGCCCGGCAAAAACGACAAGGCTATCCTTATGGACCGGGAACGATATCGGCAATGTCCCCAGTGTCCTCCCGGACACAGTAAGCCGCCACTCCTCCGCTGACTCGAATACGGCAAAGAAGTTGCGCGATTGAACGACTGCCTCTCCTTCGTTGGCCAGCATGATCGTGCCGTCGGGTGATTGCTCTATAAACCGGATCTCGTCAGATCCCAAGTGCTTCAACAGAAGCGCGAACTCCGCAGCAGAAATCATCGCGAAGGGACCAGAACCGCACAGCAACTCGTACAGTGGGCGGGCCCGTATTCCGCCGCGCTCGGCGATCACCGAAAGTATCTGGTGGACTAGCGTGGAGGCAACCTCGGGTACCTGCCCCGCCGGCTCGACGAATTTCTCGAGCAGGAGTCGGATGACGGCCACCGATCGTATTGTGTTCGAGCGTAGTCGGTCGATGACACCCGTATCCTGATCGGTGTTTGGTTCACGAATGTAGATTCTTAGGACCGACGGAGTACCCCTCCTGCGTCCCGTTCGCCCAAGGCGTTGACGTAGAGAGGAGAGTGATCTCGGCGCACCTATTTGGGCAACCGACTTCACCGATCCGATGTCGACCCCCAGTTCGAGGGTAGACGTACAGATACCGGTCGTCGGTAACTTTCCGTCTTTGAGGCGGTTCTCCAGCTCCTCGCGGATGGTTTTCGAAAGACTCCCGTGATGGGGGTAAAATTCGTTGGGCACTTTCGCCTTTTCAGAGCGCCTCCTGAGCCGATCCGCGGTCGATTCCACTGTCCGACGCGAACCGCCGAAAACAAGATTGTTGGTTCCTCTGAGTGTCGAATAGAGATGGTCCGCAATATCGTCCAGAGCTATGCGCCGGACTACCGCCTCTTCGGGAACGCCGCTCGCGCCTTCAGCGTGATCTGGGTCGTCCAGCTGCGGAGGCTCAACATAGCCGCGAACCTGAAGTCTGAGTTCGGGTGAATCCGACTTGGCTTCCAGGATTTCGACAAGCTGAGGCGTCGTGGGTCGAAGCCAAGCGGCGGCCTGACCGAGGTCGCCTATCGTCGCGGAAAGCCCGATACGTCGCGCCGGCCGCGACGACACGGCATCGATGCGCCGCAACAGACTAGCGACATGGAGACCGCGAGGCCCCTGAAGAAAGGAATGCAGCTCGTCCACGACAATGAAGTCCGCCGAGCACAATAACCGCTTCGCGTCGCCCGGACGGCGGACGAACATCGCCTCGATGGATTCGGGAGTGATCAGCGAGATCCCTCGCGGGTCGGCCATTGCCCGTTTCTTCGCGGTCTGTGGGGCATCTCCATGCCACTTCACGGCCGGAATGGCCATGTTTTCGCAGAGTTCGTCCAGCCGCTTGAACTGATCGTTGATTAATGCCTTCAACGGGCTGATATAGAGGACCGAGAACCCAGCGAGCGCCCGATCGGCAACGCTCGTGAGAACTGGCAGAAACGCGGCTTCAGTCTTCCCTGCTGCCGTGGAGGCGGCGATCAAGATGTCGCGGTCGCCGTCCAGGACTGAGATGATGGTACGGGCCTGTATTTCCCTGAGCTCGTCCCATCCCTGATTTCGGATCCACCGGCGGATCGTCGGATGCAGCTTGTCGTAGGCCCCCTCAAGATTTGAGGCGGAGGCTGGTGAGCTCATCGTCGTCCCCGTTGTTAGGCGTCGCTTCCGCTACGTCGTCGGGTGCGTCTGGAGCGATCGGCACTTGTTCAAGAAGATCCTGCCACCGGCTGTCCGGGTTCTGCTCCAGTACCGACAGCATTTGAACGAACGATCTTATCGTCGAGCGCGGCGTACGGAAGTATGCGGCCCCGATCTTTCGGTCACAGTGCTCCATGAAGGCGGTAAGCGCATCGTCGGGAACCAGATACTTCGTAGGATCCCCGCCCGCAAAGACCATCCTGATGTTTCCGAGGAGCACAAGCAGATCCTCAGGCGTCAGGCTCTGCAGCCTGATCACAGGGCCCGACATGTCAACGAGACCGCCCGCAGCGAAGGAATTCTCGGCTAGCCGCGACTGAAGAGCTTCGTAACTGAACATGCCCCTGCGGGTGTCCAGAAGAAACTCTGGCGTACCACACATAACGAAACCGATGCCTGATGTATTTCCCTGAAGCGCATCGTTTACAATGTTGAGTACTTGCTCGTAGTTCTGCTTTCGCGCTTGAGCGCTCTGGAGCTTGTAGATGTTGGCCATCTCGTCAATCATAACGAGCAGTCCCGCGTAGCCCGCGACTCTTACCAGGCATGCGAGCGATTTAAAGCTGTCGTAGAGGTTCTCGTCATCGATGATGGTCCGCACACCGAGATCTCTCTTCGCATCGGTACGGGTCGAATACTCACCACGAAGCCATCGGATAGCGTTTTGCTTGAGAAGCTCGTTCGATTCCTCGCTGCCCCGCCAGAATGCCTTCAGCACGGTCGCAAAATCGTACCCACCGGCTAATTGCGCAATCGCTCCGAGCTTTTCGTCGATCACCTTCTCGACAGATACGCTCTTCTCCGCCGCCTCCTTTGCGGCGTCAGTCACCAGCCGCTCGACGACACTTTGGAGAGCTCCCCCTTCAGGCTTGTTGCGCGTTGCCATATTGTTGACGGCCTCGGAATAGAGTGCCCGGGCCTGCCCCCCACTTGCCTGAATACGCCGATTGGGCGAGAGGTCGGCATGCATAGTCACGCATTTTCGCTCGAGCGCGATTAGCCTGACTACACTGGCAAAGAAGGTCTTCCCTGCCCCGTATTCGCCGATAACGAACCTGATCGCGGCGCCCGCGTCGGCAATGCGATCGATGTCCCGAAGCATCGCGGCGATCTCCTTGGCCCGCCCGACCTGGATGTGAGGCAATCCGATGCGTGGGACAACGCCGGCGGAAAGAGCCTGGATAATAGTATCGCGTTCGCGTGGACGGATCGTCTTGACTTGCTTGCTCATGCGGCCTTGGCCTTCATCTCGGCGATGCGTTCTCTCAAGTGCGCCGCTATCACGATTTCGTCTCCCTCTTCGATCAGCGGCTCGTCGAAGTGGTCGAACGACCAGTCATTGATGCGCTCAATTGCGCCGTCCGGCAACAGGCGGACCTCCTTGGCATGTCGCTCAAATTCCGTACGCGACATTGATCCACGAAGCTCAAGTAACTCGACCAATTCGCCGTGAGGACCGTCCAATCCTTCCAAGGATTGATCGGCTGGGAGTGGAGAGGCTTGGACAGGAGGCGGGCCTTCGTCGGTAAAGATGTTGGCGAGCAAGGCGGACACAGCTTCCGTATCCTTTCGGGTCTTCTCCAAGCGGACCGCATCGATTCTGATGCCCGCCGAGGGAGGAGCCGGGGGCGCCTGCTTTGGAATGGGGATGCCTGCCGCCCGAGCCTCCTCCGTCAATGCTACCGGCTCATCCTTCTCGGCGGCAGCGCGGTGCAGACCGGCATACACACGCTCCGTCGGCAGACCTAGCGACTTGTGCAGTCGCTCAAGGAACTTGACCTCTCCGGCATCGATATTCTGATTTGCGCCGATCACCGCGACCGCAGCCTCGGCTATTGCTTGCCGCTCGCTTTGACTGGTTTCTGCAAGTTTGCGCATGACCCTGTCGCGCTTGGGCGGATTGTTGAATGTGATGACGGCGAACGCGATCAGTCGGGCCTGTTCTACCCCCGATAGATCGCCTTCCGCCCTAATCCTTGCGATGGTGCGCTGTAATTCCTCGTACGATGCATCCCCGTCGGCCGCAGCGGCCAGGACAGCGACTTCGATCTGCGCTCGCATCGCTCGAAACGGCGCCCTGGCTGGATCCACCGGGCCGCCGTCAGCCGCCCGGAACACGAACACTTGGTCGTCCGCCCGAGGCGCGCCGCTCCCGTATCGGCGATCGGGCTCTATTGCGATCCCAACGACATCCAAGGCGCCGCTCAGCGTATCCAGAGCGGCACTTGGTATTTTGCCTCCTTCCGGTATTTCGATCCCAGCCATCTCTAGGAGCACCTGTGCGGTCGTACTGCCGCGGCCTTGGCTTCCTACCAGGGAATCGATCTGGCGCCTGAAGTCTTCCACGGGACCGACTTTGGCCGCCCGTTGAAGATCGATAGGAAGAAGCGCCGCCGCGGCCATCGAATGCCTTGCTGCCGGTTTCCGACCGACCAGACGGCTGAAGCTGTCGAGCTCGTTTGTGCAATCGTCTAGCAAAGTCCTCAAAATCTCTAAGTCTCGCACGAGGAGGCTCGCATCAGGCTGGCGCTGATGTTGTCCTGGAACGTCGATTTCGAACGCACCGCTCGCAGCACGATACCGCAGCCAGACGTTGCCCTTGGAATTCACGGCAAAACCCTTGGGAAAGCGTGTGCCGAAACGCAGCTTCCACAATGCGACAAATTCTTCGAAGCACCTCACGGCCGGGGTTCTAAGATAGGTGTCCGGCATCGCCATAACCCAATAGAGCGCGTCGTCAGCCGAAACGCTCGGGGACGCTGCGAGCCGCTCGGCCAGATACAGACGCGTGGCGAGCTCCATCTCCGAACCGACGCTGCGTTCGGCAGAAAGGGGTGGCAACGCCAAGCGGATGCCGCGCGATATCCGAACAACGTTGAGGAATTTCGTGGCGTAGTTCTGGAAGGAATTGTTCGCACCGTAGATCGAAAGCAATCTTTCGACTTCTTGAATAACCGCGGGAACATCTGACCCTTGATCTATGAACACGCGGTGCTCAAGGCCATAGAAGAAGAGAAACACATATCCAATGCCGTAGCTGGGATCTCGCCGTCCAGTACGCATCCAGTCCAAAAAAGAACGTCGGGCGGCCGGCGAGATTTGCTCGTACGATGGCCAATAAGGCATCGACTGACCATCGACATCGGGCTGCCGCGAGTACGCCGGCAGAGCGGGATTTATGGCATACTGCCTGGTCTCACCGTTCGGCCCAGCTATCAAGGCGCCGTAGTAGAACATGCCCCCAGAAATTTCTGCCTTGCCGAAGACTGCCCTTTCGCCCGCCGCCAACCACACTGCCGGCGACTCACTCGAACGAAGCTTGCTTATCGCTGGTGGCGGGCTTTGACCAGAACTCGGAAGCTCGGAATGCCCGTCGGAAGGAGAAACGCTCTGCGACCTGCCCCTCAGAGCGAGATAGAGGAGCCAAACGACCCCGGCCCCCAAAACAAACGCTCCTATTGCGGCTGCGTGTTCCACAACGAACCGGTAGATGGCCATAACGGCCGCCACCAATCCGCCGATCAGGATCAGGAAGATGGTTCCGGCGTCAGATGATTTACCCCGTCGTCGCCCCATGGAATTGTAGTCTCTAGCCCGCGCCCTGTAGCCTTCCTTCGCGCGACTCTTGCACGATGCACCACTCGCGGCAACAGCGTGGCGATAGTCAGTCACAAGGAGGCAAAGTGCCGTTCAACGAGGCTCTGTGCCACCCTTATTCGACCACAGAGCTGGTTCCGTGCCGTCATACGAAATCGGCGTAGCCGCATCAGCGCCCGTACACCCTAGGGATTTCCCTAGGTGCGAGCAGCACACTATGGATCGCAAAAGCCCTGTCGGGCACCTAAGGCGATATCGCATAAACGCTTAGTCCCCGTTGAAACGGTGAATTGCGGTAGGCCTCACCTATGAGCTTAATCTCCAACGTACACTCCGCTGATCGCGCCGTCATGAGCGGATCCTCTCCTGGCACTGCCACCGCGCCGACCATCGAAACGATCCCGTATGCGTTGAGAAAACCGAGAGGAATGCGTACAAAGCTTCCTATCTGACCCGATAAACGCGGCCGTGAACAATGGGGCTCGTTGACGGCAGATCTGGCGAGAGCGTAGCGTAGACCGTCGCGCCGACTACTCGTCTGAACGTGCGGCGCCGTATTCGCTATGCGAAAGGATCCTGTTGTGAGGGCCTTCAAAATTGCTGCGACGGTGTTCGATTTTCCTGCGCCGGTCAATCCAACGATTGCAGCATGTCGCGTAACAAGTTTATCCAGATCTAGCGTGGCTTCCAAGCTCTCTGAAGCGGAATGGCTACCGATGGCTACTGGAGCTGACCCGCTGGGAGCATAGATCTGCTAAGCGCGATCTCTTCGATGAAACGCGAAGGAAACGAATACTTGAAGAAATTGAATATTCTGACGGCTACCTTCACCAAGTGGTGCACGAATTTGAGACAAGGAAGGTGACTTGGTGTGATGCGTATTGTTGCATTTCATCGTCGTGCAAGACATTAATGGATTTTCGGCGAAAGTCAGAGATCTGAAGAGATTGAGGCTGATATTCAGATCATGCGTGACGCGAACGGCACCGTGGATCGCTTCGGTGCGTTCAAAACGATCCTCGGGAAAACTGGCAACCAACGGCACAAACGGGTTTCCGATATACGAGAGATGCGGGACATAGTTTTAGAGCTCCAGGGCCGATTATGCGCAGGTCGCGTGGTGCGCGAGTCCATCGACTGCCGCATCATCACCGAACGATGAAATGTCTAATAAGATCCAAGAAGATCGCGGTGTGCTTGAAGGGGTCGGCTAATGTTCGAACCGCCCGTCCGCGCGATGCGAATTCCCGAAAGCCAATGCCCGGTGCCAAACGGCCCTGCCGCGAGACAAGATGCCATCAGCATCGAACCTTCTAGATTCGAAGCCGCGAGAGTCTCATGAGTGCGCCGGCGGTTGCGCGACAAGTTGTCCGAGAGACAAAAACTACCTGACGGTTGAGATTTGGACTAAACTACGGAATCTGTCGTCGGGCAGCATACATGACCTTCGAGACCCCAGCAGGCAACGCGACAACCGTGGCCGCGGCAAGCGTCGACTGCGCGAGTTACTTTACCTTTAGCAATACTCTTCGCGGGCACATTGGCGGACCCGCCATTCTTGGCAAGAATTGAACTAAGTTAGGCTGCTAAATGCCGGGTGGCTTTTTCAAGCTTGTAGAGTGAACCAGCTCACACGCCGGCGGCCAAGGACGTTGCAATATCTGCGTGCCGCTTTTGACGTGGGATGTCGATAAACTTGGGTCGCCATCGTACAAAAAGTGTTTCGGTGACCCGGGTGAAATCTACGCCAAAAGGATCGCGCTCTGCTGGCTGAATTGTGCTGGGGAGTCGTTTTATGGATATTCAGGCGCACCCGCCCCTTCCTTACGTGAAGCCTGAAAGGGCATCGAGTGTACCTTTCCCGAGGATCGGCAAGGTACAGCGTGAGCTGACTGCATCGGCCAACTATTTTGTAGTGGACCCGGTCTTTCTAGCTACCGCCTCTTTGCAACCGTATCAACGAACGCATCAGGACCCGATCCATCGGCCGCTCAGGATCTACACGCTTGATCCAGCGGCGAGTCGGCAGGATGGCGCTGTGGCCGTGTTAAATGTCCCATTCGAGCGATTGCGCTCGGGGCCCGCGGGCAGCATCCTGGAGGTGGTCGATTGGGACGAGACGACGGGGCGGCTCAACAAGCCGGTCGAGTTGGATGATCCTCGCATCCTGATAGAAAATGGACGGCCCCCCTCGCCGTCCGACCCTATGTTCCGGCAGCAGATGGTCTACGCGGTCTGCGCGGCCACGTACGATGTCTTCAGACGCGCGCTCGGACGCGATCCGTGCTGGGGCTTTCACTCTCGTCCTGGTCAAGCTTATGCAAAGCTCAGAATTCGGCCACAGGCCTTCTGCGGCCGCAATGCCTATTACGATTCATCAGCAGGGGAACTCAAGTTCGGCTACTACACTGCCGATGGTAGCGTTCAGGGACGAAATCGACCCGGCGGTCGGGTGTTCACGAGTCTCTCACACGACATCATCGTGCATGAGATGACCCATGCGTTGCTGGACGGTCTTCGGCCGCGCTTTCGGCTGCCGACCCACCCGGATGTCGCGGCCTTTCACGAGGGTTTTGCCGACCTCGTGGCGATGCTCATGCACTTCTCGTATTCGGATGTCGTTCGCGCCGCAATTGAGAGGTCAGGCGGCAAACTCGAGACCGATGCGCTGCTTCTGTCACTCGCTAACCAATTCGGACATACCACGGGTTCGGGCGGGCCGTTGCGATCGGCCATCGATGCAGCGGGGCTTGGACAAGACGAGGAGCGCAGCGTCCGACGATATGATCAAGCTGGCGACGAACCGCACGAGCGTGGCTCGCTTCTAGTAACGGCCATTTTCGAAGCATTCGCGACGATACTTCGCCGGAAGACAAAGCGATTCATTCGCCTGGCACGTCTAACTCCCGGTGAGGCTCCAGGTTCTGAGCTTTGCGAAATTCTCGCCGACCAAGCAAGCACACTGGCATCACAGTTCCTTTCGGTTTGCATACGTGCCATCGACTACTGCCCGCCGTTCGACCTGTGTTTTGGCGAGTATCTGCGAGCAGTTATCACTGCGGATTTCGATCTCGTTCAGGACGACCCCTTCGGCTATCGCGAGGCCATCATCGATTCCTTCGCCCGTCGGCGCATCTACCCGGATGACGTGCCCGATCTCGCGGAGGACACTCTGCTATGGCGACCACCTGACAAGCAAATGGAGCCGATCGAAGACCTGCACTTCAAGAGGTTACGTTTCGCGGGCGACCCGGGACGAGCAGCCGACGAGACCGAACTGCGCCGGCAGGCCGAAGCACTCGGATCCTACGTCATGCGGCCGGGGTACGCACGCGCGTTCGGCTGCGCTTTACCGGGCGACGTGCAACTGAACGGAGATCACGTCGATCCTGCAGTTGTTGGTTCTATTCGCTCCCTTCGCCGCATCGGCCCGGACCGGCAGGTCACCTTCGATACGGTCGCCGAGATCACCCAGCGGCGTTGGTGCAAGCAGATATCGGGAACGTTCACTGAAGTCATCGGCGGCTCAACCGTCATCCTCGGCCCGGACGGCCGAGTTCGCTATGCAATCCGAAAGTCCGTGACGGATCAACGCCGAATACGAGCGCAAGCAGACCATCTTGACGGTAAAGGCGGTTCGAAGAGATGGACGAAGCGCGGCAGCCGCCACCAACTGTCGCGATCCGGTATATGCCATCTCTTTGGTGGAACAGTCGGTGTCCAGCAACCAGCAAGAGGAGAACGACATGAGCGATAGCGAACAGAAACTCCGCCAAGCATTAATGAGAATCGCAGAGGTGGCTCAGGCAGCGTCGGATACGGGACGATATGTGGACGAGGACGATAAGCCGAATGGCGGCGAAGCTGCGCGGCGCCCCCATAACCACGCGGGTGGAAAAAACGCGCATTGTTCAATTAAGCAACTGCCCGGCCGTCTAGCCGAAAAAGCGGCAAAGACTGCAACGACCATCAATCCCATGAACCGAGTTAACTTCGGTGCCATTGGCTCCGTGGCACGCGGCCTGGTACTCTCGCCAGCAGCGATTGCAGTTTTGGTTGGTAAGTATTGGGGCCCGCAACAGCGCCGGCTCACGGTCAGCTTCCTGGATGGCGGGCCAAGTGATCTGCGCCGCCGGATCATTCAGCACATGAATGCCTGGAACCAAACCGCAGGGATCTCATTCGTGGAGACCCGTGGTGTGGGTAAGGTGCGCATCTCGCGAAATCAAGCAGGATACTGGTCTTATCTCGGGACCGACATCCTGCACATTCCCAGTAATCGGCCGACGTTGAACCTCCAGGGTTTCACCATGAACACAGCGGACAGCGAATTCCATCGCGTCGTGCGTCATGAAGCTGGGCACACGCTCGGCTTCCCGCATGAACACATGCGTGAGGAGCTGGTTGACCTCATAGACCCACAAAAGGCCTATGAGTTCTTCCTGCGCACACAGGGATGGTCTCGTGAGATGGTGGACCAACAGGTGCTGACACCGCTCAGCCAGGACTCGATAATGGCCACCCCACCTGACCAAGATTCGATCATGTGCTATCAACTTCCGGGATCGATTACCAAAGACGGTCAGCCGATCCGGGGAGGTTCGGACATCAACGCCACCGACTATGCCTTCGCGGGACAGATCTACCCGAAGGTTTCGTCAGAGGGTGCACCGTCGATCCAAGCTCAAATGGGCCTCGCCGACGAATGGTCGCCATCGGAAGATGTGGAGGTGGACGAGGAACTGGTACCGTAACGCTTTGCCGCGCCTCGTCGAGATTCAGGCCTCCCAGGACCTTCCACCCGTGCTGCACGTGCGGGTGGGAGACGTACTGATGTTTGGAGCAAGCGGCGGTCGTCTTCTGGAAGGCGAGACGGCGATCGAGCTGTTAGGTGTCTTCTCGACCGGCGTACTCTCGGACGATGGCCGGGTGCTAAGCCCACTCGGACCGCCAACCAACATCTTGTTTCGTGCGCTTCGATCAGGGCAGGCCCGCATCGAGGTGATAAGGGGAGATCCATGGCAAGCTATCCCGCAACGGCACGAGATCGCGATTGTTGTCGTCGTCTGACGGCGCACCGAAGACCGCCCCCCTAGAAAGTCTGAGCGGAACGTCTCGTCGACCGTTAGCACGACTAAAAAACGGCCGGGCAATCGGCGGCTTGAAGAACTTAAAAATGAACCGGGGGCGTCATTGTCCCTCTCTACTCCCCACACTCGCCCCGTCCCGTCGACCCGCGCGCATTGCATGCTTCCAACGCCATCACAGAAGTGTGGCATGCTCAATTGAGCCTCGAGGAGAATTTCACATGCCAATCGGAGACAATCTGCCGACCCAATCTGAGCGATCCTTTCTCAATCTGTTTGAGCCGCCGCCACAGTTAATTGAACCCGCCGTCCGCGCCTGCCGCCTATTCAACACGGCGCTGGATATCGTCTTTTACGATGTAGCGACGTTGGCCGCGCAGCTGGCCGAAAAAGACGCGTCCGTGCGAGCTCGGGAGGAGAAACCTCCCTCCCGGATCGTCCAGCTCGATGCACTCAGTGACCCTGAAGGCTCGCTTCTGCTCATCGACGCTAATACCGCACCATATGTGCACAGATACACCAATGTGGAGGTCTTCTTGACTTCGCCTCACCCGGAAACGCGGGCTGTCGAGATCGTAACAATCACGGGGGTCGGTAGTTCGGCCCTTGGCAGCGCCGCGCTGGCGTGGGACATCTCGATAGCACTCGGAAAACCTGTGCTTGC
The DNA here is from genome assembly GCF_020194055.1 of Bradyrhizobium sp. NBAIM03. Taxonomy (NCBI): domain Bacteria; kingdom Pseudomonadati; phylum Pseudomonadota; class Alphaproteobacteria; order Hyphomicrobiales; family Nitrobacteraceae; genus Bradyrhizobium; species Bradyrhizobium sp. NBAIM03. The sequence goes on from NZ_JADYVS010000021.1 coordinate 106,926, forward strand.
CATCGTCCCGGGATACGGCATGGCCGACGTCATTCTGCAGGCGCTAGGGGGCTGGTTCGGCTTCGGCCTTTACGACTATCTGCATGCAAAGAGCTTAGATCCAGAACGCTCTTGCCAATGCCGCGCCCCGGACAGCGAGCATAGGCCGCCAACTGCCCGCGTCTACGCCGGATGCAAAGTCCCTGCACGGCGCGCCAGTCTTTCGCCACGGCTCCGGCTCCTCAGACGTTCTTCACGCACTCCTCCTTCATCGTGACGCGGCATTCAAGCTTCTGGTTGGACACAGCAAGGGCGCCCTGCAGATCGGCAATGCAATCAGATCCCTTCCACCGGACCGATCACACGAACTCCGGCTCGTAACGCTCGGCTGCCCGATTTCGACGGATGTCGAGGGCGTCAGCTATTATCAATACCTTGGGCTTTTCGACGCCCTGGGACAGCTCAACATGTGGGGACACAGGCCGAACCAATGGCCACCGACTTGGCACAGTACGAACCCCAAGTTGCCACCTGCGATGACGGCGGGGAAATACGCGGCGGATGCTTTTCCGGCCTGACTCCTGCTCCGCCCACGCCTGCTCGGTCGTTTCTACGTTTAGATCCGGGCACGTCGCTGATTTGTGGACAGCAACCTGATATTCTACGGTTGGTGCTACCTGACAGCGATCGCGGCGTCTCTAAGAAAGGAGCCAGACGTTATGTTGGGAAAGCTTATCCCCTCAATCTGCATCATCGCCCCATTTGTTGTTTCGCCGGCTCCGGAACACCACCAACCTCTTCTCAACCAACTAGTTTCTCGGTTCGCGAAGGAGAGTATGAGCGGAGTTGTCCTGATCATGATGCCTTTACCTATTGTGGCACCATAAATGGCTGGGCAGAACAGGCTTGCAAGATCCAAAATTCACGTGAACTACCGAAGTATCGCTTGATCAAGCGCACGTAGACGAGCTTATTCGCTTCTTTCAAAAATGGCTCTCCGATTGGGGGCTATCGGCCAAGAGATGCCGTGATGCCATTGGCACAGAGTTATCTCTGTTCACTGACTTCACCGATAAGATCAAGATCGTGGCAAGTGCTCCGCAGGGAAACGGGGATTACCGAGCGGTTCGAGTCGGCCGACCACAAATTTGCACGTCCCAGCTGGTGCCCTCTTGTTCCTCAAAGCTACCAAAGGTAGAGTTTGGAATTGAATCATTTCGCGCGTTTTATTGCTCGTCCAGAACTATCTGGACAGTACTTGCCATACTGTATCCATAGGAGGCTCACATGGGTCGCTGGAAAACGATCTTTGCAGTAGTCTTAACTTTACTCGTCATGCACCTTCCGGCAGAGGCGCAAGACCCAGTAATTCGTATCGGTGTAGTGGCGACCTTCACCGGTTTCGGGGCAAATGAAGGCCAGCAGTTTCGGGCGGGAGTATCCGCCGCTCAGAATGATCTGAGGCAAATAGCCAACCGACCGGTGGAGGTCATTTTCCATGATCATCAGAATAAGCCGGACATCGCGGTCAACAAGGCCCGCCAGCTTATTGAAGTCGATCGCGTCAACTTCCTGATTGCAAAAGGCGGCGCATCTGTAATGCTGGCCGTGTCCGGGGTGAGCGAACAGCAACAGACGCCAACCGTCTTGGTCGGGCTATCTAAGGGGCCATTTTCGGACCAGCGACTAAAGTACTCATTCCACATCGGCGATAGCGCCGAGCAGCTTGCAAAGCTCGCCGTTCGGTATGCGAAAGACAATCAAGATCGTCGTACGAGCTACATTTTTGAAAGCCAGTTTTTCGCCGAAGCGCTCAGCCGTGAAGCCCAAGTCAGCCAGCTGCCGTTGCAAAATTGGAATGGCACAGCTGGCTCGCCGGCGATTGTGTTCATGTTTGGCGGGGATACTCGTAACATTCGTTTGGACGAACTCCCATCAAACAGCCTTCTCATCGGTGGCATCAGCCTCCTGGAGATCGGCCGCCTCGGAAACCAGATCAAAGTGGCGGTTATCGCGCCGCACGATCCCAGCCTTCGAGAGCCACGTAGCTTGCCCAACTCCTTGAGGGACATGAAGGGAGCGGATGCCTACTATGGCTACGCAGCCTTTCAAATCCTGTCACGCGCCGCGCGGAATGATCCTGCTCCTGACCGAGTTGCTGCGAGCATGCGTGCCGACTCGTTCGATACCGTCCTTGGACAACTCAACTTTATGGCCGGCGGCGAATGTCGTCAGCCTAAGCTCGCCGTGTACGTCATGAACGACAATGGCTCATTCCAGCTGTGTCCCGACTGTGGCGGCGTTCACGATGGCTGTAATGGCTCCGCGTGCAAGTGCAAGGACGGCTCTTGCAACAACGACTGCTGTAACAAATAGTGGCAATGATTTCCGATGATCCCAAGAAGGCTATCAAGTTTGTAGCCGCGTTCCTGCCAGGCTTCATTGGTCTGGGCCTCGCAAGTTATTTGGTCGATCTGCGGTTCGGTGAACTTGCATACGCCTTTATTTCGATTGCGATCAGCATCGCATCCTTTGGGATTGCCTCGCTCGCGATGCGGCAATGGCGCGCAAAGAAGCGGAAACCAGCGCAAGCAGTCGCAACGGCGGAGATAGTGCTGGCATATGTAGTCGCGCTGGTTCTCGGAATTTTCGTGTCGGTTGCCTACGATGATGATTGGGTAATCACGGCGGTGAACAAGATACCTTTCGTGTCGCTTACCAAAACAACTCAAGACCACCCGCTTTTATACGTACTAAAGAAGAGCTTCACCTGTGTGGCTGTGCGTCCTATCGATGCTCGTGAGAACAACACGCTGGTCTATACGAAGGCGATGGTACGAGCGATCGTAAAGGATTATGCGACCGTCGAGGGATTTATCCGCGTTTACCCGACCGAACTTGATCCCGCTCAGGTCTTTCTATCTCCTGCGTGCAAGGTAGACGGAAAAAAGACGACAGCAATTCCTGGCCCTGGCGTTCTCGTGCAGACAGAAAATGTCATTGCTTGGGAGCTCATTGATGCGACCGCAAGCGAGTGTTGGAAGATCCACTACGGCAGCAAGCCGCCGTGTCTTTGTCCTTCGGAGGAGGTCAAAGACAAATACATGGCGCGAATGAACGTGGAAAAGCATGAACAACAAGACAAGTACCAGCTCTGCACGGCGGATAAATAGCCTGACTTCGGCAGCCGGCTGGCAGCATTTTCGCACGAGCCGTCAAGGTCTCTCAAGACGACCAAGCGGCCTGTGTTCTTACGTATATTTGTACGGTTTCATCGTTATATGAAACTCAAACGTGCTCAACTGAGCATTGACGATGAAAATTGATTGCGTCGCCAGCGTTCACGCCTAGGGCGTCGAGATCAATCCACGAGCCGTTGCAACTATCCAGCGGTTGCCCCAGCGCACGATAGATTCGATTCGCCCGACGCCGGGGACCACATCACCTCGTGCTGCCATTCGAATCCCATCGGGCCCTTCGAGCACCGCTGTTCCGCCGCGAACGTCCAGCACTGCCCAACCTGCCAGGGTCGTTGGTCTTGTCTCGGGAACCGACAGGAGCGGCCCCGCAGGCTGGATCGAGCCCGTCACAGACATGTCCACTTCGAGAGCATCCGCCGATTGCGCCGCATTTGGCGCTTTGGTCCCAGGCTTCGGAGCAACGCTCGCGATGAATGTGGAGGGCTGCCCCAAAGCAGGCGCTGTTCGCGAACCCGATGCAATCTTTCGGAGGCCTTCGGCTTTACCGCCTGCCCTTGTGTCTCGCATGCGGCGCGAAGCCGTTTCTACCTGAGCAGTCGGGTCGAGAGCCGAGATAGCTGCAGGACCGTACCAAGCGCCAGCCCAACCCAACGCAAAGCCCGCCCCCAATGCGGCCGCCGCGACGAGACAAATAGTCAGTTTTGGAGGCCGGCCCGGCGCCAATAGCGCCAAGAGCTCGATTGGGGGTCGAGAAATCCGATTGATCGCGAGTGATGGGCCACGTGAGCTCGCCACTGCCGTGATCTGGGGCGATCGTGATCCTTTCCAAGGTATTCGCATGGTGCAATTGCATGCTTGGCTCCCTGCGGTCGCCAATGATCGTGCCGGAAGCTAAACTAACTCTTAACTGCCGGTGCGCTCGGCACGACTAAAGAGAAGTCGTAGAGCGCGAAGGGGCTGCCTTCGCGAGAAGGAGCGCGCCGGGCTAGGCAGCCGTTGCGCGAGTAAAGGGCAGAATGGGACTACCAGCTCGAGAGACCGGGCGCACGTGAATGCCGCGATACCAGGCTTAGCTTTGCCGAACTGGGCGAACTTTCAGAACGAAACTGACCCGAAAGACAAGCGAAAGGAGTGCGCTGTGACATTGGTATCGGGGCTTTTGCGTGGCCCTTTTTAACCGCCGCAGTTTATGGGTTGTATTTTCCTACCTTGGATTGCATATTTTTTCCGTTGTCGACCGCCTGTTGCCTTTAACAATTATGGTTTCCAGTAATGAGTAATCGAGGTCGGGTTCACTATTCGACTATTCTGGGCGAGCGGGTCGAGGGACTGGTCGCACTATTTCGAGAACTGCAGACTCTCCGCCGTCGCCTACGAGCCGCTCAGGCGAGAACGATTGTCAGGACTAGCCGTATCCCCAAAGCCAGTCGTAGACGGAGAGCGCTTCGGCGGACATAGCTGTCGCGAGCTCGTAGAGCCGTTCAGTGCGATGAAAGAACTCGGCACTTCCGCTTTCTAGGAAGCTCGCGCCAGATCGCTCTACCGACACCTCATTGTCCAGTAATCAGGGTATCGAGTGTTGCAGATGGAATAGTCAGCAACAGCTCAATCGTGAAGTGAAAGAGCGTATTTTGGCGGCTCGTCATCTCGGCGGACAACAGCGCGCTGAAGATGTAATCGTAAAGTGAGAGAACAGCGTTGCGGAACCCTTCGTGCTCGGCGGCGGAGTAGGAGTGCGCGTCATCCAGACCGAGAACATGACCATCAAGCTGAAGCCGTGCTGGCAATGAAGAAGGCGATCGCAGCGACCTGTCCGGCCGAACGGATGAGGTGGTTGCAGGTGGCTTTGGCATGCAAGAGCTTGGCGCGCCTTGTCGAAGGATCGGTTCCTGCGCCTACAATCTCATCTTAATGCTGCGCCAGAGCGCTCGACATCCGCGGGCATTGGGATCACAGCTTCCGATAGGTAATGTGTGCCGTCGCAAACGGGATGCCCGCACGTCCGGCGCTCCCACGCACGATGCAGGCGCGATCATCTATTGCGTAGAACCAATCATCGAAATTCAATTTGATCGATTTACCGCCTGGTTGCGGCGTGTCGCGAGTGTACTTCCAATGAAAGGCGCAGCCGGCTTGCTCTCCAAGAGCCTCACCTTCCAGCCGGTTTTCCAATCCGGTGTATTTGCCTTCGTTACCTTTTCGTATGGTCCAGTGCATCGTGTCGCAATGGCCATCATCGAATGTGTACGTCTCGGTGAAGATCACGATTTGGGTATCTGTCTCGAATTCGCCGTGCGCCGCAATCGTCGCGCGCTTTAGCAATCCGCCAACGAGGCTTTCCAGCACCGCCCAGCCTTCGATCCGCCCCACAAAGAATTGCTCCGGGAGAAAGATCGGCCTTGTTTCTCTGAAATCCTCGATCGCCATCGGTAGCACCCAATCAAGGGAATCTCCGTACTAAGTCCCTTGTTACCCATTGGGTTCCGATTAGCCGCGCCTTGCAGCGCCGTACTTCAAGTTATTGCGGCCCGCGAATAAGGAAAGGGCCGCTCGGACATTCCGAGGCCACCGGGGCTAAAAACCAGGGCGGCTGACCCCAGCTCCGGCGGCATCTGTGATAATTTAAGCTCTGCGGGTGAACAGCCCGGCGTGCAAAGTTCCGAGCCGAAGGTGGAGCCCCGTTGCATCTCGGTCACAGAAAGGATGCCCTGGAAGCTTTTGGTTAGTGGCATTCGGCAACTAGATTTCAGTTTATTTCAAATCTGAGATCGAATTTGTAGCCAACTGATCCGCTCAGGCGCTATCTTCTGCATCCAGACCTTTTGATCGCGAAATTGTTTGGCTCACGTGATGAGCCGCTTTGAGTGTCTTCTTACAGAGCATGACCGCATGCGCGTTGTGTAGGGGATAGACATGTTGGATCACGAATTCAATGAACAGCGCGCTAAGTTACTGCGTGAACTCGCAGAGCAGGCTGACCCATTTGTTAAAAGGCGCCTCCTGAAACTGGTGGAGCGGTATCAACCTAAGGGGCGAGCAGCGCCGGTTCACGAGTTCACTTTGAGCCTCGGCGATGCCGCCGATCGCAAGCAAGCGCCACCTCCCGATCCGGGCGTACCGCCGTCTACCATCAGCAGAACACGGGTAAGTTCTGATTGAAGTTCGTCTTCTGAATATCCGTGCGTTCAGCCCATAAAACCCGCAACTCGAGGAGAGCAATTATGGCAATCCAGATCGTCATGGACCGCACCGGCGACAGCCGTCATCTCTTCAATCTTCACGACGCACAGGAATTGGTCAGGGCCGAACAGCGCTTCAATGAGCTGACGAAGGTTGGCTTCACCGCTGCGGTCCGTACCGGAACGGACCAGCTATCACAAATCAAATCATTCGACCGGAATGCGGAAGAGACCATCTTTTTTCCGAGGCTCGTTGGAGGTTAGTGGGAGCCCCAGCCATGTTGGCCTTCCGATCGTTGGGCATGGGCAGCCGTTCTCGCATGAGAGCGACACGAGCCCTTTTCATCAAGCACGGCGCCGAGAGCACGCCGGAAGGCCGCTCGCTCCGGCGCTTGCGGGAGTGGCTTTCGCAGGCGCAACGCGAGCAGCTAGCCCGCAAAGGTTACTTCGAGGTGATCGGAAACGAGAGTGGGAGCCAATACAGGGTCTACGCCGGAACTTCCGGTAATGTTTGCGTGGTGGACGAGCGCGATCATCCGCAAGAGGGATTGTGTTTCATGCCGGTGGGCTCTCTGCCGATAGGAGACGTGATGCTCGCCCAGAAGATTGCGTTGGAGACATGCGAAGCCCACGTGCGCGCCGTGGCGAAGGGGTTCACTCCAAGTCGTTTTCATTTTAGGCAAGCCCGACTGCTCGGCTGACTGGCGGTCGCATCATTGCGCTTGCGAGTGGCGGCGCAGGCGTCCTGCTAAGTTGGTTCGCTGCTGAAGCTGGCCGGCGGAGTTTAGTGCTGGGGTTCATCCAATGCCTTGAGTCGCGCGTGGAGAAACGCGCTCGCATGGTCATAATTTGCATCACCGTCCACGACCGCGCGAGCGCGCGGATCGAGCACGCGACCGACCATTTCCGGACCGACTGCATCAACACGCTCTGACCACTGGTTCAGACGTTCATCGGAAAGGTTTTGGCTCGACGTGAATAATTTCAGCCACCGAGATGCGCCGTCATGCTTGTTGTGGTGTCGGGCAACAAATGCATAGAAGGCGAATAAGCTTTGGACATCCTCACGGGATACTGCTCGCTGGGCCATGAACATGCTCTTGTGAAAATAATCATCAGCGAATCAAATACGGATAATACATTTCTCCGGGTGTCGAATACCAAGAAAATTAAATGCCGCTCGGAGTGAGCTTCGAGCTCTGCAGCGCAGCGAACCTCCATTTACCTGCTTTAATGCGAGCCGCGCGCAGCTTGGGCACACTGCCCGTCCGCGCTTTAGCGGAACGCGGCCCCGGCTCTTCACCCTCCTCCCTTCAAGTGCACCGCCGGGGCGGGGCCGCTGGCCCACTTCCTCTCCGAACTCAACGTCATTCACGCGTTCCGCGAAGGCAATGGTCGCACGCAGCTTTCGTTCTTCCTCCTTCTGGCCGATCATGCCGGTCATCCCATCGACCTCGAAGATCTTGAGCCGGATACTTTCTGGATGCGATGATTGCTAGTTTTAAGGGGGACGAAGGACCTCTCGCCGTGGTTATCAGCGACCTGGTCACCTACTAGGCCCCTATCGACAGCTGCTCAAGACGCGACTTCCTTCGTTCGTCGCTCGATCTCTTTTTAGGAGATCCGAACTCACGGCCGAAAAGGCTGCGACGCGTTCGCGCATGCGCGCGAGCTCCGCCTTTTCAGGACAGCAGCATCCTGATTTTTTGAGCCATTTCAGAAGTCAAAGCCGTCCGACCCACACAGTCTACGTGGTCGAAGGCGAAGGTGATTCACGACCAAGGTCGGCGCCGCCTGGGCGCACGAGGACGGCGACGGCTACAACATCTCGCTCACGGCGGCCCTGCCGCTTAACGGGCGCCTGGTGGTGCGCACCGCCAAGGCCCATGCCAAGAACGAGGCGGCGCGATGAGCGCCGCTACCTTCCGCCGGTTCGTCGTCAAGGCGTTTGACTACGAAGAGTGGACGGTCATCGTCGAGGCCGGCAGCTCCGCCAATGCGATCCGCAAGGCCGAGGCGATCTACCGGGCCGACAATTTCGGTGTAGCGAACGGCTTTGATCTCGGCTGGAAAGCCCGGCCGCTGGTTCAGGAGGTGCGCCAGTGAGCACCGCCGGCAAGCTCCCTTCGCAACCGCGTTATCTAGGGCCACTGCATCCAGGTCATGCGGCAGATGGCAACCGGGTCGGTGGACTTCATCCTGACCGACCCCGTATGTCTGCCGATACAATCGAGTAGCGGGCAGACCATCCGCAATGACGACAACACGTCGTGGATCCGACCGGCATTTCGCGAGATGCAGCGCGTCGTGAAGAACCCCGGCCTGTGCCTGACCTTCTACGGCTGGGGCCGAGCCGATGTCTTCCTTGACTGCTGGCAGCTGCAGGATTCCTGGCCTGTCGGCCATCTCATCTTTCCGAAGCGGTAGGCCTCGTCCTCCGGGTTCGTGAAATAGCATCACGAACAGGCCTTTCCTTGCCAAGGGTGACGTGCCCCTGCCGGAAAATCCGCCGGCCGATGTCATCGACTAGGTCTGCACCGGCAATCGTCTGCATCCGACGCAGAAATCCGCGAAGATGCTGCAACCGCTCATCGACAGATTCTGCAAACCAATATCCTCGCGTCTCTTGCGGGCCGAAACGGTACGAGCTGCAGGAGCCAGAGCACTGCCAGTTGCGGTTCACGGTGGACGCCGGCAAGCGCGATGCCCAGACCACCACCGCCGACCTCAGCAAGCTCAACCGGCTGGAGGTGGCACCGACGATGTCGGGCAACTTCGGCATCGTCTACCTGGCCCGCAGCGGGGCCAATACTGTCTCCGTACACACTCGATACGGCGACCAGAGCAGCAACAAGGTGCGATTCAACAACCTGGCACCGGGACAGATAGACGCCTTCCTCTCGAAGGTGGCGGAGTTTCAGGAGAAGTTCTGCAGCGTCAAGGTCAGCGTGCCGGCAAGACCAGCCGCTCAGAGCGTACGCGGCCGATCGGGCCGCTCGTTGAGCGATGCCAAGGGCGGACCGCCGCGAGACCACCGTGGCCCGGCGGCGCGCGGGAGAGCCGCGGCAGATCAACCCAAGGAGCTACATCGACAGCCCATCGACCATTTCACGATCGGTCGCCGGCCGCCCGCAGCTAGACCAAAAGTTCCCCATCTTGGGCATTGACGTTAGCATCGATACGACCCTAGGTTTTCCCAATTCATTTTACTGCTCGATCCGGTGGGTGCCTTCGAGGCCCATTAAGGAGACAAGCATGATTACTTATTTGATAGCCGCAGGCGGCGTGTTCGGGTTTCTCCTGACAAGGTACGTTGCCGCGAAGACCAGGGAAGGCTCACTCTGGCGCGCAGTATTGCGCAACCTCAATCGTTTCTTCCTGCCGTTCGCTATCGCCGGCATTATCTTTTCCGGCCTTCAGATATGGCTCTCCCTCACCGACGACCTCGAAGGAGCCAGCCGGACCATCCGGGAATTGGAGACGGAACTGGCCCGTTTGCGGACTGTGGCCACCTTTCTGAAACCCTCTCCGGCGCTGGAATTCTCTATTTATCTGGCCTTGATTTTTCTGTTTGTGGCACCCTTCTGGGCCAGCCATCGGACCGTAATTAGCGTCTTCAGCGGCTATCTTCGATCGGTAAGCTTCGCCTACGTCTGGCTGACGCTGCTGACCTCTCTTACCTTCTTCGGCGGCATCGTTGCAGGTCCTGATGGCTTGCTCGCCCAACGAATAGCGACGATCGAGCACCACATCGAACGGATTGATGAACGATATGCAAAGGCTCTTCTGGAAACGAAAGCCGTCCTTCTCGCGGAGCTGATGCCTCGTCTCGTGAAGACCTACGAGACGAAAAAGAGGGATGATGATGACCAGCAATGGCCACACATCGTTCTCCTGGCCGACAAGCTCCGAAAGGCGCTTGGCGATCTGCCAGGACAATATCCCTCTCTGCTGGACGGGCCCCACGGCGCCCCGAACGGACCAACACCATCACCCGTGCTTCCGCCAGGACCTCCGCCGGCGAGCGCTTCGGTCGCTTTGTCCCCGTTGAATGTCGACGAACCGCCGATCGTCAGGCCTCTTCCGCCTCTGGAGAAGCTGCAAGAGAAACCGGCATCCCAGCCGCTGAGCGAGCGCCGTGTTGCGCCCGCGAAACTGGATGCTCCCACCGCTACACCGCTCGCTCTCCAGTCGGTCGCGTACGCGTATCGTGGGCGGATCCAGCCATTTGACCAGGCTCTTCCCCTCAAACCGACTTCGGTCGCCGTAACATTCCCGGATGTGCAGGCAACGCGTCCGCAATGGTCGCTCGAAACGGCCGAAGCGATTGAAAAGGAGCTGAAGGCGTCCTCGGCAGAAAAGCGAACTGTTCCGGAAGAACTTCTCGCCTCCACGGGATCACGCGCAATTGGCGCCGCCTACGAGGGAAGCGTCGACGCCGTGATGGATGTTCTGAAGAACAACGAGGACCTCGGCCTGCCGCTAGGTTTCCTGGCCGGCTTTGTGGAAGCCTTCCTCAATGAATCAGTAAAGACCGCTATCGAACGAGGCATCGAGAAGCAGAGCGCACGGCTTGCGACCGGCGCGAGCAAGCTCGCAGCAGCGGTATCAGGATTCACGGACTACGTGGCCGCCGCTGTAGCCAAGGGGTTTGGGAGCAAGCTCCGCGCGCGCACTGAAGCGGTCGTCGCCAAGATCGATGCCATGGAGAAAAGCATAGCTGACGCTCAATCCAAGATTCCGAACGACATGCAGGCGTTATCGATCCAGCAGTTCGAGCCTCGGTGGGCCGGTCTCGCAGCCGTCTGGGGGCAGGCGACCGGTCGTCTTCCCGACGAGTTGCGCAAGCCAGCCGCAGAGGTGCTTGGCGAAATTCGTGAAGCAATCGAGAAGCTCGGACCTGTCGATCGAATGACCCTGCTTTACAATTGCGAGCAGGTCTGGCTCGACTCGGCGGAGAGAACCCGCCTCAGCTACATCTCAGCGATGCTCCGGTGCGAGGAGCTCGCCGGGCGCACCACCGCTTCCTTTCAGCAGTCTCTCCGCAAGGCGCTTCCCGGACTACTCGCTGGCGAGATTGCTGATAAAGGTCTTCGTGACATGGTTCCGTCAATGGTCGGCGATACCAAGATCAAGGGCAAAGATCTGAATGAGCTAGTGGCAGCCTTGCAAAACGCCCGGTCCGACGCGCTCGGCACTCCCGGTGCAGCCGCTCGCTTCATTGCTGAAAGTCGCAAGGCTTCTCCAGCGCGGGCTCGAAGCGGATTCATGGCGGCGATGGGAGCGACTTCTTGCAGCATTCGCGCAGAGCTTGTGACAGAGCATTACGTGAACAATGTGCTCGTCTCGGTCACGCGAACTCCGATAACGCTGCCCTGTTTCCGGTAGCTGTTTCAGCGTTCTTTTCACCTCAAGAGTGGCCTGCGATCGGGCTCGCGAGTATTGAGGATAGACCGCGATCGCATTCGTCGAGTGGCGGCGCCCTGACAAGAATGTACGGCTCCCGGCGTATACTGAAGCACTTGCGCGCAACACTCCTGCCACTTTGTTGAACAGACGAGGGACGAAGCGCCCGCCCCTTCCGTAAGCTGCAGGCATGCGCGTTGTCGTGTCCGCCTCGCTGCTCCGGGTGCCAACGCCGTGGCCCGGGACTGGGGCAACATGGCCGTGACCTCATCGACGCTGGGCAACGACACCAATCGGCTTTGCATCGGCGACCACGCGCGGAGCTCGTTATCGATGAGTGCCGTAACGGTTGCCAGTTCTCGAATTGAGATAAGTCCCGCCACGGTGTGATGAGCCGGATCCGCCCAAATAGCTGCCGCCATGACTGGTCGTGTGATGTCCGCCGCCGTAGCTGACGCGCCCTCCATGTCCTCCGCGTGCGTTTGCTTGTCCGATCACGCCGAGCAGCAACAGACCGGCAACTATTGCAATCAACTTCATATTTCGCCCGCCCCTTTCGAATGTGGAAGCGTATCCAAGCGCAGCCGATGCGTGCTAACAACCTTTGATACGCGCAAATATGCAGCTTTACGCCGGGAACAACTGGAGCCGAGCCGTTTTCCGGCGCGAGTAAGGCGCGCGCCTGTCCCCGAAACGTCTCGATCTCCAATGGAGCCGGTGACCTCGTCTGAATGCCCAATCCGATCGCGCAGAAATACCGCAGATGAACGACCCTCTACGCTGATTATCATCATGGCCGCCATGCTAACGCAGGCCTGCTACTTGCTCGGGGCCAACATTGTCATCACAGGAAATTTCCACCCAGTCGACTGCTGCAGCCGATCGGGATCTAACCTTCGTAGTGATTGAGCGTCATCGCGAGCTGTCGGCGCATTACGATGCGGCCTTGTCCGTATCGGCGAAGCTCGATGGGCCCGAGTTTGATGCCGCCGACGAAATCAGCAGTCAAAGGACCCATGCTCTCGCGGAGCATGCGAATGTGCTCATCCGTTCAACGCCAACCTCGATCGCGGGCGTTATTGCTCTGACCCGTTACGTCGGCAGCCTACGAGAGTGGGAACTTCCCGATGATGATGCATGGTATCGGGTTTTCTTAGGAGGACTGGCAGACGCGATCGATGGAATTGCGATGGCGCAGCGGCTTGGGCGAGACGGCGATTAACATGGCGCTCGCTTTCATCTTCCGCGGCATACTTTTCTGGGGGGCCATTGCTGCGCTTCTCTATTTCGTGTGGAATTTGCCCTTCTGAAGCCCGACGACTAGGGGCTCGCCAGAACCAGTGTCGAGGCAATGAGGAGCGGCGGCTTTTCAACCACGGTAATCGCCCACTACAATATCAGTTTCGGTCGCCCTGCCGAAGCTGATCCGTCTTGAAAAGCTCTCAGGACGTAGTCGCGGGGGCATACTCGGCCTTTGTGCTGGGGAGAACGCTCATCAGCCGCCCCTTCACTGAGCTCGACAAGCTTGCCCTGGCAGCCAAAGGCGGCCTCAGCTGGGAGCATTGGAGCTGGAGTCAATGGATTGGCTACCACTTGGACATCCGTCTTACTTTGGGATATGTGACGATTTTCTTGTCTGCACGATATGATTCCCTCAACCTTGACGCGTAAGAAGAAGGGTCGTGGTCGCGTTTTTCGGCAACCCTGCGGTACGATGTGCTGCATTTGGCGGCTCCGCCAGGCTCTCCCTGAGGCACGTCCGCTTTTTGCGAGGCCGGATCGCAAGGTGAGAGCTGCCATGACAACGCGCGAGATTGCTGATGTGGCCCGATAACGAAACCGAACGCGACTTCCTGAACTTCTCCGGCGTGGCTGACACGGTCGCCGAGATCATCGTCCAGGCCAAGAGCAGACCAATTTCCATCGGTGTCTCGGGGGCTTGGGGTATCGGCAAGTCGTCGATGATCAAGCTCACCCGCTCCGCGGTCACGGCCCGCGAAAAGAAGAGTGGCGCGAGCAAATACGTGTTCGTCGAGTTCAACGCATGGCTATACCAAGGCTACGATGATGCACGTGCGGCTCTTATGGACGTCATCGCCGATAGGCTTGAGGAAGAGGCCAAGACCCGTGCAACCGCGCTCGACAAGGTGAAGTCGCTCGCCAAGCGGATCAAGTGGTTGCGGGCTGCCAAGCTCCTCGCCACCTCGGCCGCCTCGCTTTACTTCGGAGTACCTCCTGTCGGAGCCGCCGGCGAGATTTTCGAGCTCGGCAAGAAGGTTTTGGCCGAGGGCCTTGGGAAGGACACCGCCGCCGACGTCAAAAAAGCTGCAGCGGATGTGGCAAAAGAGGGTAGCGAGCTCCTGAAGCCGCAGGACGAAACGTCTCCACCGAAGGAAATTCAGGCGCTACGCGATGCCTTCGAACAAACGCTGGAGGAGCTCGGGATCACGCTAGTTGTGTTGATCGACGATCTTGATCGCTGTCTGCCCGAAACGACGATTTCGACGCTGGAGGCGATCCGCCTCTTCCTGTTCCTCAAAAACACCGCCTTCGTCATCGCGGCCGACAACGACATGATCAAGCACGCGGTGAAGAAGCATTTTGTCGGCGTCAACGACGACCTCCTAATCACCAACTATTTCGACAAGCTCATCCAGGTTCCGATCAGGGTGCCGCAGCTCGGCACCCAGGAGGTCCGCGCTTACATGATGCTCCTGTTTGTCGACAACAGCGAGCTCTCTGACGACCATAAGGAGAAGGTCCGGGTTGCTGTGATTGGGCAGCTCAGGCGGACTTGGCAGGGGAAAAAGGTCGATCGAGCCTTCCTTCAGAGTCTCGGAATTGCGTTCCCGGAATCTCTCGTCGGTCAGTTCGACACGGCCGAACGACTCGCTTCGCTGATGACGACCGCCTCCGGCATTCTCGGTAATCCGCGACTGATCAAGCGGTTCCTGAACGCTCTCTCGATCCGCTTGACGATCTCGAAAGCGCAGGGCGTCGGCGTTGATGAGGCCGTGCTGGCCAAACTGCTTTTGTTCGAGCGTATCGGCGACACTGCTGCTTACGCCGAGCTGGTCAAAAACGTCAGCATCGATACCGAGGGCAAGCCCACCTTTCTCAAGGAATGGGAAGAAGGCGCGGTTGCCGGCCGCGATCTGGATTTGAAGGCGCCGTGGACGGGCGAGTTCGTGAAAGAATGGTTGGCGCTCTCGCCGCCCCTGCACGATACCGATCTTCGTGGTGCACTCTACGTCAGCCGCGAATATGCACCGTTGATTACGCCCGAGGATCGCTTGTCGTCCGACGCGGCGGAGCTGCTCGCCGCATTGCTCGAACATCCGGAAATGGCGACCACTCTCAAGGATGGGCTCGCGCGGGTCGCACGCATCGAAACCACGGTGATGATGGACCGCTTGCTTGAACGCGCTAGAAAAGAGCAGGAATGGGGAGCACCGCCGATATTGAACGCATGTATTGCCTTGGTTGAAGCGGATCCAGTCCAGGGTTCAAGGCTGGCGGCGTTCTTGGCTGATCGCCCTGCCCAGCAAATTCAGCCAAGCATCGTTCCCAAGATTGCCGATCGCGCGTGGTCAGCGACAATTCTCGATGCATGGAGTTCGTCGCCCGCGATCTCGAGGACGGTTAAGAACGCGATCAAGAAGACGAGGGACAATGGGAACGTCGCAGTCTAGCGATGGGCCCGGTCCGGGCGTACCGATGGTACCGCCCTGGACGCCCGCCGCGCCACAGGATCCGGTACCACCTCTCGCTCCACCGCCTCCTTCCGACGACCCCGACGCGCCGCCGGCGGAAGGTACTTCGTCGCCCCCGCCGTTAGCTCCGCCGGCTGTCCTCACGCCGCCGCGACTTGCGCCCGAAAAGCGCTTCGGTGGCGTCCGCACGAGCCTTGGCAATTTTGCGCGATCCGGAGACGATCGCGATCTAAGGCGGGGACTTGGGCACTACGTCCGTAGCGGCTACGGCGGCTCCAATGTTACGACCAGTCGATTCGGTGGCACGGCGCAGACGGCAGGAGCGCTCAGCCATGCGCTGTACTCAACCGCCAACGGCGCCGCGGATGCGCCGGTCGACGCGACCGCTCTGGCCGGGCGTTCCGCCGAGGACATCGCGACCGCAATCATAGAAGCGGTCAGGCCCGTCGACGGAACACAGGACGCGGAAGCCGAACGGGCGGCGATACACGACGCCATGTCCGACCTGCTTGCCCAATATCCGGACGCCGACCTGCTCAATCTGTCGAACATCGAGCGCGACTTCGTCATCGAAAGGTTCTCTGCAATAGATGTAGCGCGCCGCTTCGAACTCGATGTCGGCAAGCATTTGCTCGAGAAGGCGGCGACCGCCACAGTCGCGATGGCGCGGTTGAAGCAAATGCGTACTTATATCGTCGAGGCCGTTGCCGCATCCTTTCGCAAGCTGAAGGACCACGGACGGATGCTGACCGCCGGACGAGTCGCCCGCATTGTTCAGGACGCGCTTCGAGATACGTTCGAAGTCTTCGAAGGGTACGAAGAATGAAGCTGCTGTGCGCACCGGCCGACGTCGGCCGGCTGAACGAACAAGGAGCTCTTAGGGTCATTCTCTTCGGCCAGGCCGGCGCTGACGACCGTGGCAGCGCCGGTGCCGCTGTTCGTAACGAGATCCGGAGGGAGCGGCTTGCCCCGGCTCGGAGAGCCTGGGATCTGCTATCGATCGCCATGTCGATCATGGCGGCAGACGCCGCCGGCTTGCGGACCGAAAGTCCGGATGGGTGGACTCGCGAGTTCGAGTTGGAGATTGCAGTCGCCGAGCCCGCGTTCTGGAATGGACTGGCCGGCCTGCTTGCGGACGCGTTGGCCTTTCTAACGACGGACCGCTGGCAATTTCACTTCATCGCCGGCGGTCGCACACCGGTTCCGCCCGAACGGATCGTTAGGCCCCCGGAAAACGCCGTCGTGCTTCTTTCGGGCGGTCTCGACAGCCTGAGCGGTGCGATCGATCTTGGCGCCGATGGGGATCGGCTTGTCGCGATCAGCAAGATAGTCCGCGGAGACGCGGAAAAGCAGCTTCACTTCGCGTCCTTGATCGGTGGCGGATTGAAACATTTTCAGTTGAATGACAACGCGGTGGTGCCGGGGGTCGAGGATACGTCGCAGAGGGCCCGATCGATCATATTTCTGGCCTTCGGCGTCCTGGTCGCCACCGCCCTGAAGCCATATCGACCCGGCGGCGACCTGCCGCTCTACATTTGCGAGAATGGCTTCATCGCCGTTAACCCGCCGCTGACGGGAAGCCGCATCGGCAGCTTGAGCACGCGTACCGCCCACCCCTACTTTCTGGCGCAATTTCAAAGCATCTTGAACGCAGCAAACCTTGGTGTGAGAATCCGCACTCCCTACGCCGCCAAAACCAAGGGGGAGATGCTGAAGGAATGCGAAGATCAGCCGCTGCTGCGCAGGCTGGCGGCGAGCTCGACGAGTTGCGGACGATTTCAGCGCTACAACTACCATCATTGCGGCCGCTGCGTCCCATGCCAGGTGCGGCGAGCGGCGTTCCTGGCATGGGGGCGCGCCGATTCGACCGAATACGTGTTTGAAGAACTGGGACGAGACGACCCGGATCACGCCGGGTTCGATGACGTGCGATCGGTCGGAATGGCGCTGGCCGCCGCGAAAGATGGTGGTTTCGACGCTTGGCTGGGAAGCGCCCTTTCATGGCGCGGCCTTGACGAGCGCGAGGCGCTCAAGGATATGCTACGACGAGGACTGGCAGAGCTCGGGGCCCTGCATGCGAAACACGGTGTCAAGTGATCGATTTCCACGCTCATCTCGATCTCTATCCGGATGCGGTCGCAACTACAAAGGAATGCATCGATCGCAGACTTTTTGTCCTGTCCGTGACGACTACCCCATCGGCCTGGTCGGGCACGGCTGCCCTCGCGAAAGACGCAGCGCGCATCCGCACCGCACTCGGCTTGCATCCGCAGCTCGCAAACGACCGTCAGGGAGAATTGGCACTATTCGAGGACCTTCTTCCTAGGTCGAGGTACGTCGGCGAGATCGGCTTGGATGGAGGTCCTGAACTCAAAAGCACCTGGACGGTCCAGCATCGCGTGTTCACGCAGATCCTGCGCATGTGCGATGCCGCTGGCGGGCGCATTCTGACAATCCACAGCCGACGTGCGGCCACACCCGTGTTGGAGGCGCTCGCCTCCAACGCCAATGCCGGCGTGGCCGTGCTGCACTGGTTCTCGGGGTCCAAGAACGAGCTTGCGCGCGCCATCGACCAGGGATGCTGGTTCAGCGTGGGACCGGCGATGCTGGCGAGCGAGAAAGGTCGCGCGATAACGGCGGCGATGCCACCGAGCCAGGTGCTCACGGAAACGGATGGACCCTTCGCACAAGTCGACGGTCGTCCACTGTCGCCCTGGGATGCGGCAATGGCGGAGGGAACGCTCGCCGCTATCTGGGGCGTCAGCGAGGACGACGTTCGGGATCGATTGATGGAGAACCTAAGACGCCTGACCAGCGCGGCCCCACCGGTTGAGCCGGATGCCACCCGCGCGGCACCAGGGAGTAGAGTGGGGAGGATATAGTGGGCAAGAACGTCGTCGTATTTTCGGATGGTACCGGTCAGGACGGGGGTGCTCGTCCAGAGCAGCGCATCAGCAACATCTACAAGATGTACCGGATCTCGCGCGACCACGCCGACACAGCCATCGATCCGTCGAAACAAGTGGTGTTCTACGATGCTGGGCTGGGCACCGATATCGGCGCCACCGCCCTCACTGCTCCTGTCCGCTCCGTCCAGAAACTGCTCGGCTCTGTGACGGGCGCTGGCATCAAGCGCAACATCGCCGACTGCTACGAATTCATCATCAATCACTACGAAGAGGGCGACCGGATCTTTCTATTCGGCTTCAGCCGTGGCGCCTACACGGTACGTAGTTTGGCAAACTTGCTGATGCTGTGCGGAGTGCCCACCGAGACCCCTGGTGGTCCGCTCATGCGGCACCGCAAGGCCGCCAAGGACATCGCCTGGGAGGCCGTCGATACCGTGCTGGAGCACGGCGCGGGCCATCCAAGAGCTGAATTTGAGTACGAGCGGCTCGAACTGGCGCGACGGTTTCAGCTCAAGTACCGGTCCGGCGATGGCACTGATTCCAACGTGGCTCCATACTTCATCGGTGTGTTCGACACCGTCGCCGCCTTGGGGGCCAGTGGCATGCGCTACCTGGTTATTCAGGCCGGCCTCGCGGCCGGCGTCTCCGCCGTCGCCTTCGCTGCCGGCTTCCTTCCGTCCATGCTGTTCGCTGTGCTGTACAGCGCCTTGTTCGGCACGAACTTCATGCTGGTCGGCTTTGTTGCGCAAGTCGCCATTGTTGGCGCAGCCCTTGGCGCGTTCTGGTACTGGCAAACCAAGGCCGATACCAAGACGATCAGCGATTATCCAAAGCCTGGGGAGTTCCGATCCCACAAGGCCGTATGGAAGGGAGAAAACTTCGATCGTCTGCTGAGCAAACACGTCGCTTTCGCTCGCTCGGCGAACGCGATCGACGAAACCCGGAAGGACTTCGACCGCGTCGCATGGGGCGGAGGCGATGAAGGCTCTCCCCACTTTCCGGGGCATGAGCGGCTCCGCCAATGGTGGTTCGCCGGTAACCATTCGGACGTCGGGGGCTCCTATCCGGAGCCGGAATCTCGGCTATCTGACGTCGCGCTCGAATGGATGTGCCACGAGGCCGTTTCGGTTCCGAACGGACTCCTGACCGGGCCCATTTTCGTGGGTGGCGTCAAGATGCCGAACACCGGCGACTTTGGCCCCGCATTGAACGTCTACCCTGCGGCCGACGGCGTGCAGCATTGCGAGGTCGCCGGCATGCGCGACACGATTGACGGCTACGCCGCCAAACTTCCGAAATGGTCGTGGCTGCAGAAGTACGTCGCACGCCAAAACTGGGAGACCAAGATCCGCAATATCGACCCGGCGGCCAAGGTCCATCCCACCGTCGGGGCGCGCTTCGACCTGCCCAGCGTCCTTCAATGCACGCGGGTCGGCGCCTATCGTCCCGATGCACTCGCAAACCACAACGCCTTCAAGCAGTACTATCACCAGGTCGGAACTGCGGCGAACTCAACGCCACCCAGCTGAAATCCCGCGCGAACCCCTTGAACCAATCGCTGGTGGGCCTATCGGATAAGGACCGCACAATGCCGATCGAGGGCGGTCTGAGCATTCTCGACGACAACCACCGGGTCTATTCCCTCACCTTCATGCAAAGCGTTCCGGAGGCGGAGTTGAACAAGCACGGGATCGAACGCCCCAAAGTGATTCAGGACGTCTGGGTTGCGACGCATCGGGACGGCGAGACATTAGATAGCTAGCCGGAGCGGCGAGTTGCACCCGGCGTTTGATGGCCAGGACTTTGGCGAGAGGACCACATCGTAATCCGGCTCGCCAACATCACCAAACTGAACTCGCGATCTACGCCAAGCATGCGATTTCGATCGACGAGAACCGTGCGGATTTCAGAAGTTTCCCGTGGTCCCCGACGGCGGAAAAAGCGGGCGAACGCGACGTCCACGGCAACCTGTATTTCGAGCAGGTATGTTTCCCGGGCGTGCACGCCGATATCGGCGGCGGCTATTTGGAAAACGAAGCCGCGTGTCGGATGTGGCCCTGAACTGGATGGTTGCCGGCGCATCGCTTATCCCGGACGGGCTCAAGCATGACAAAAGCGTCCTGCAGCTTTCGCCGGACCCGGCCGGCCCCCAGCCCAACAACCAGGCCGGTGGATTGCTCAAGGCCGGCATGCGTCGCCTCCCCGTGGATCCGAACACGGGCGAGTCCACCGCCAATGCACACCCGTCAATGCACGCTTGGCGGCAGGGTCGGTCCTGCTGTACGACTGGACGGGAAACTATCGCCCGACAACATGAGCGTACACGTCGACTTCAAGCATTACTTCGATCAGATCAGGCCGCACCGCCGAGACTTGGTCGCTGACGATATCGAGCTCAAATGGGAGAAGGCCAACTATGGCGGTCGTCTATAGCTTTTTGGCTGTGTTCGGCGCCGCACGCTCGAGCGTGCCGCAAGGTCGAATTCGCTCCGTCGCGCCAAATTCGTGTTGCGATCAACTTCCTACCGGTGCTTTCGCTGCGGTCACGGAATTCAGCGCATTGACGCGTCCGCGCCCCCAAATGTTCGGCAATGGCGCAGGCGGGGCGTCGGCGTGGTCACCGAGCAGCTTGGCGACCTGATCTTGCTTGAGCGTGGGCTTCACCTGCAGCATCGCCGCAACCACGCCGGCAACATGCGGAGCCGCCATACTGGTACCCTGCTTGGCCGTAAATGGCTTGCCAGCAACATCGAACTCCGGGTGCGGCTCGGCGTTGATGGCCTTCGCCGAAATGATCAACTGACCGGGCGCGCACAGGGTGGGAAATTGACGGTCGTCCAACGTCGGTCCCTGGCTCGAGAACGCCGCGGGCTTGTGCAGATCTGCGGACGGTCTCGTAACGTATGCTCCAACCGAGATGGCCTTGAGCGCGGTCGCCGGAATCGTACCGGTACTCGCGGCGCTCGTTTGCGACGAGGTGAACGCGGTTGCGGGAATCCCCTTGCGTCCTTTCGGGGCACGTAGATAACCATGATAAACGCCAGCGTCGGCACCGGTCCCCACGGTGACACCCGACAAGGTAATCGACCATGTCCCAGGAGCAATCCGCAGACCGTCCCGACGAATGGCGATGCTGATCCGGTTCTTGTTGTGGGCAGGAACGGCAATGGCGGATGCGAGACTAACGGTCGAGCGGCCGAGCGTGCGCCGCACCGAGCCCCCGCCGGCCGCGAGCGACATTGAAACGCCCGAAGGATCGGTGAGAACGACATCGAACCTTTCCGCAGTCGACTTCAGACCGTACCAGATTTCGATGTCCAGCTCCTTGGCCATCTGCCTGTCATAGATGCGGAAAGTGATCCGATCCGTGGCGCCGCGCGCGATCCTGCCCCGAACGTGCTTGTTCTTGTTTCCATCGTTGCCGGCCGAGATGACGATGGCGCGCCCCTCGGCCCCGAGCGCAGCATCAATCGCCCTTTCATCCAGGCTACGACCGTCGCGCGCGCCCAGCGGTTGGCCCAAACTGAGATTGATAACGGAGGGACAATTGCGCGCTCTCGCTCGTTCCTGGATGTATTCGATCCCCTGCCGTATCAGCGCAAAGTTGAACTTGGTGGCGACAACGATCAGATCCGCGGCCGGAGCCATTCCGACGAAAGCTGCCGCCGGGCTGCCGGGCGAAACGGCGCCGTTGCCAGCGGCAATTCCCATGACATGGCTTCCGTGTGGATCGTCGGGCACGTCTTTGGTGCGCAGCGGCCGTCCACCCGTTCTCAACGCGTCATTTATGGCGGTTTCGGTGAATTCCACGCCACTGCGAGCCGTACCGTCAACGTTGTTTCCGGGGGAACCTTCCGAGGGAAAGCGGGGCGGACGACCCGGTCGTGCCGGCACCGGTTCGAGGCGCTGGTCCCAGATCGAAAGGATTCGGGTCTTGCCATCGGGTTTGCGAAAGCTCGCATGCGTGTAATCGATGCCAGTGTCGACGATGCCGATGATCACCCCCTTCCCCACTTCGCTTCCGATCACGGGCTGCAGCACGTCGGCCTTGATGTCGGATCGGCTAACGTCGAATGGCGAGTATAGCGTGCGCGCGAGCTCTATGTATTCGATGCCCAGGCGGTGGACCTCGGGCAGGCTCGACAGAGGCATCTCGGCAGAGATGATGCCGCCGGCCGTCGCGTGCAGCCGCATTCCCAAGGCCACAAGTTCATCAAGATCGCCATGCCATTCGAACGTGACCGGCACCCGTGTCGTCGCCCGCTCGTGTGCGGGCGTGTCGTCGTACATCCATTGCAGATGCGGATCGATGATCGTCATGTCGTTTCTCGCAATCGGTGGAGGGTAAGACACGTTCGATATTGACCGATCAAGCGTTCTACGGCAAGTTGCAAGAGGGTCTCGGACCATTTCGTCCGACCGCATTTCTAGACTTCCTATTTTCGGGCACGACGTTTTTCCTTAGGGGATTGGACCATGGCGGGCGTCGCTGGGCCGGCTAGAATTTCCTTTATCGCCATTCGCGCGATGGAAGACAGGTCCGATGGCCCGCTTGAGGCCGTCGTCATCGGCACCAACGATCTGGACGGAACCGACTGGCGCTACGTTTGCTACGATCTTGCGGTCTTCAAAAACCTTCTCAGGGATCGTGACAACCCGTTCGCCCCGAAGAACCCGCTCTACGCGGCGAATGCCCGTTATCACGACGGCAGCGACGCGAACGACCCGCATCTGGGTCACGTCGCCGTCGATGACGATCAAGACCCAACCCCGCCAGCATCTGCCATCGAGCTTCGCGGCATCGCTCTGTTCACGGCATATCGCGCGCCGACCAACTATGCGGCGGAGAAGGATCCGATCAAGCGGCAGCAGAAAGCCTGGGACGTCTTCGACGAAGGTCCGCTCGCCCGCTTCGATACGATCGCCCTGGCCCGCACGCTGGCCGACAATCCGGCGCCGCGATGGCAGGTTTCGAAGCTCGTCATTACGCCGGCGACCGGAAAACCCGGCAGCTTCAAAGCGCTCGCGATCAGGCTTCAAGTTCGCCTCGCGTTGAACGGCCACTGGATCAGGCCGAAAGTCGCCACCTCAGGCGACCGCTATGACAGCCGCTTTCACGTGGGCCTCGATTTGGTCCAGGCGACAACGACACAATCCTTGTGGAAAATCGCCGCCGCGCCGAGAGGCGCGCTTTGCCGGCTTATCCAGATCGCGCTCACGATCGGGCCATGGGATCGTGGAGAACCCGCGCTCAGCATCATTCCACTACGCTATGCAAATAGCGATTTCATCGACGCGATCGTCAAACCCGATGACGGCAATCTCTCCACCGATCAGGTCGACGTAATACCCCTGTTCGTCGATCAGGGCATTCCCAGTCAACCGCCCAACCGTCCGCGCCGCGAATTCGGGCTTCGTGCGGTCGAGCACCAATTCAACAAGGACACGGGCTCCCATGACATCATCCGTGTCGCTTTGCGCTTCGAGCTAACCCTTTGGAACTATAGCGGCAAGATCGGCAGTATCCTCAAGCGGTTCTTTTCCAAACCCGAGCTCCTGCCGGTCAAAGGCCGGGTCCGCTTCTCCCAAGAGCAACGCGTCGGTGACATCGGCGCCCGCGGCCTCAAGCCGTTCTTACCGGTGCAATGGATCGTCGCCGCCCGCCTCGATCCGCTCAACGTCGACCCTAAAGCGGACCCAAAGCTTCAGCGACCCGATCAGATAACCGATTTCGTCATCGACGCGTTCGATGTCGTCATCGACGATGAGCATGACAGTCTGCGTAAGGTCCGTGACGGGACGCCACTAAGCGTCATGCCCGCGCTGGCCAAACGCAAGTCGGAACGCGGAATGCCGTGGCACGCAGTCGGGTTGCTGCGCGAGAATTCCGCCTGGCGCCGTGTCATCGTGCCGACCACCGGCACCGTCAAGGATGCGGCCGATAAGCGGCGTCAAACGGCTTTCCTGTCCTTCGAGCCGCGGTTCATCCCCGATATGTGGCAGGGGGTCACCGCATTCGAGCTCGTCGAGAAAGGCAAGTCGGACGAGGATCCGCGCTTCGCCTCGCCCTGTACGGCGACGTTCGCTCGTATGATCGCAACGGAGGGCACGGCGCCGGTCTGCAAGGCGCGCATCTCCGCGCCGTTCGTCGCCGCGAGCACCGATGTCCAACCCGGCGCGTGCACGGACGGACCGGCATGGCAGCCCGCTATCACGCAGACCGACGATCTCGGCACGGTGCCGACGATCAAGTTTGGCTTCTCGCTCGAAAGCACCGATGGCTCCGAGATAGCGCTCGGCGCGCTGGGCTTCTCGCTTCTGAAAGCCCCGGACCTCACGATGGTCACCAAGGCCGATCTGACCGGGCTTCTTGCCCGATCCGGTGGTGACGAGCTGCCAGATGCGCAGTTGCAGGCGGTCGTTAAATTCCCGATCGAGCGCGTTAAGCCAATCGGCCAGGACGACCTGCCTCCTCAGATCCGCAGGCAGTTGCTCGGTCGCCCGACGCCCATTTCGGATGACCCTGACGAGCCGCTCCTGCTCGAACTGGACTACCGCAGCGGCTCCGAGCAACCCGATGACGAAAAGCTCATTCAGGCCTTGGTCGCCACGGAATCACTCGCGCCCGGTGAAAATCAGTCGGTCTCCCTTTCGCTGCGCGCGATCAGATCGACGACGACGACCAGCGCAGCTCCAAAGCGGCTCGCCTTGGTGATCGACCCGACCCCGTTCCGGGTCGCCGCCGTGGAGTATGTCGAGCCTGCTCGGGCCGCCACCGATCAGAGCAACGAAGTCGCGATATGGAGCGACGAAGGTGACGTGTCCTGGCGCGTGCTTGATCCTTCCGAGGCGGTACGGATGGTACTGCCGCCTCAGGTCATCGGCGAGGCGATGGAGAAGAACGCAACCGCAATCGCCGGCGCACCGAAAGATGTCGAACCAGGCCGCCCGGCGGCCGCGCGGTTTGGTGCGCACGGACGCCTCGAGGTCGACCCCACCTTTGCGGACACCAACTTCCGCGAGCCAGGCTGGAACCTCCGTCGTAACATGGGCTATCCGACCATGCGGACGCCGGGCTCCCGCTTGAAGGAGCTTCGGCTCGAGCTGCTCTACGGTTTGACGACCCGGATCAGCACCACCGACAAGAGCACCGACGCCTTCGTCACCGAGATCGGCGCAACGATCGGAGCGCCTGTATCTCCCGTGTCCGATACGGCGAGCGCGTCTCGCGCGACACTGAAGAGCCATCTTCAACTCGCGAGCCTCGTGTTGCGGGCCCAGCGCAGGCGACTTGCCGTCGACAAGCTCTGGAGCGGTCGCCCCGATGCCGAGCTGAAGATCGAGGACGGCGTAAGTTTCAGGCTACGCACCGGAGGATCGGACCCGGCACATGGACCCGCGACCCCTCTTCGCTGGCCTGTACAAGGCGAAATCCCGGCAGATACCGGTGGTCTGATCGAATCCAAGAAGCTCGCGCAGACGTTTTCGACCAGCCAGGACGACCGGGAGAGTTTTCCCGGCGGGGTCGCCTGGGCTTTCGAGAGCGCCAATATCCTGATGAAGGTCTACAGCCGACCGGACGCGGACGGGGGTTCGACGAAAGGCGTCCACCTCTCCGCGCACGGCGGCTATGGCGGCCAGCGGGCGCTGTTCGACGAGAAGAAGACCGTTGTCGAGACCGAGACCGGCCAGGGCCGCGTCCACCGTTACAAGCTCGAGCGCATCGGACGCATCGGCGGCCTCTGGAATCGAGCCAAACACGTCATCATCTATGAGCGGTCCGTCGTACCTTCCGCGCAATTCTTCAATTTCGACCCGATCGGCCTGTTGCAGGACGAACACGCCGGACGCCCGATCCTTCGCAAGGTCGAGGAGTACGTCGAGCTGCTGCAGCCGGTGCGCCGCTATCCCGAGGACGGCAAATCGATCGCGGCCGCCGGATTTCTCGTCGGCGTGGAGTTCAAGTCGGGCAAAATCCGTGTCGATAGCCGCTGGGGCGGCGATGTGCGCCGCGAAGGCTGGCAAGTGCCTCTGTGGAACAAGGCCTTCGCGAGCCTCCCGCCGGTGTTGGCCCCAACCAGGCTAGGCGATCCCCCGATCAATCCAGACGATCCCTCGCTGATCTATCCGAAGCCGCAGATTCGTTTCCTGCTGGCGGGAGAAGGCGGCGGCGAAATTTCCGTCGAGGTCGACGAGCCGGAAAAGCTCGTCTTCTACACTTCCGTGGTCGACGGCGAAAGCGGCGACGACACCGATGCATGGCGATCGGTGCGCGATATCGATTTCATCGATCTACCGCCACCGGCCGCGGGCCGCATGAAGCCCAACAGCGCCAATCTCACCGACGCCATGATGCCGTCAGAGCCGGCGCACGCACCTGGTTTCGAGCGGATGACCATCGGCCTGGTCCGTGCGAAGGAGCCGGCTGTCCTCACCCACGGCCGGGCTCCGAGCGGCCCCGGGACGATACTCAAGAACATAACAATCGCCCGCGCCGCACCACGGGCCGCCGTCGGCGCCCCAAGCCCACTGACGACTTTCGGGCAGTCACTGACGCAACACAGTTCCGACCTGCGGGCGGCCATCGATGCCAAAGTCGGCCAAGCGCTCGGCGTCCTCGAGAAACTGGACCCCGAGAAGCCTCTCACCGCTGTCAAAAACGACGCCGTCGCAGCCATCGGCGCCGCACTCAGCCATCCGAGTTTCGTCGGCGATCTCAGGGCCGCGACTTCCGATGTCAAGAACTCGCTCAAGTCAATCGATCTGAGCAAGATCGACCCAAAATCGCCCTGCGCCTCGCTCGCAGACCGCCTGAACGATGCTGCCCAAGGACAGGTCGAACGTCTGCGTAAGATCGCCGGCGAGGCGATCGATTCCACACTTGATGGGGCCTGAGGCCGATCCGCAACATCGCTGGCATCGTTCGCGACGTGAGCGTGTTCCTCGACAGCGAGGATGCATGGCTATCGCCGGATGAACGCGCCGACCTGATCGACAAGCTGTCAGGACTGCAGAACCGGATCGCCACCATCGCGGATGAAAGGAGAGCGGACATCGAGCTGCTGTCAAAGCGGGTGACGGCGGATCTCGAGGCCATTAAGGCAGTAGCCGGCGCCTCACTCGGTGAAGCGCAAGACGTGGCAATTCCGGCCGCACTCGGCAAGATCCACGATACGTTCAAGACGCTGAAGGACGACGTCGGCGCGGCAACGGTGGTCAACGATTTGATCGCGGCGTCGGCACGCGCGACGCTTGACGAGCTTCGCAAGCAAGCGCAGCAAATCGACACTGAACTTTCGCATATCGACGATACGGCAGCGCTCATGGCAGCGCGCCGCATCCTGCCGGCCATCCACGACACGTTGGGGCAGGCAATCACGCTCGCCGGTGGTCTTACTCACGTCGGTGCTGTGATCAGTGACGACGTGAGGACGGCTCTCGTCTCCTACGAGGCGTCGCTCAAGCAGTTTGAGGACGCATTGAAAGCCCGTCTCGGCACCGCCGGCGGATCACTCCAAGCGCTCGCCACCAAACTCGATCAAATCATCGCCGAGGCGCAGAATGCCGCGCGCGGCCTCGTCGTGTTTCTCGAAGACACGATCGACGCGGGCCTTGCCGAGGCAACCAGCATCTTCGATCGGATAGCCGATGCGATCATTGCCCTCTCGGCTCCCGAAGATCCCGACGACGATGCCGATTCCACCGGCGCTATCCATCGGGCGCTGACGGCGATAGCTGACACCAGCGGGTTGATCGAGAAGGCCGTGGTTGCGCAGGGCGAAATTGTCGCAACCGTTCTACGGAAGATACTCGACGCGCTCGCTGCCGGCATCACCGCCGCGATCGTTGACGTGGGGAAGGAACTCAAGGATGCCTGCGCGGTATTCGACAATTTTATAGGAGAGATACGGAAGGACGCGCAGAAGGTCGCCGATTGGCTGCAGAACGCCCTCGACGTCGACGGGTACAAGAAACGGTTGGACGATGCGGTAAAGCAAGCCATCAACGATGCCCAGGGGTCCATCGAAGACCTGAAGCGGCGTGCCGCGGAAGAAGCCGAACGCGTCACGCGCGAGGTCGAAAATCGTGCACGACAGATCTCCGGCGCGGTCCAGGAGACTTTGCGCGATGCGCTGGGAACGGATCCAGTAAAATTAGCCGATCAGGCCAATCGGCTCTATCAGGAAGGCAGCGATACCTTACGGCTCCTTCGTGCCGTCGGCGACCCTCCAAAAACGGATCGGCTCGGCTTCAATCGACCAGAAGTCGCCTACGTGCTCGCCGAGGCCAACAAGGTCGTCGACATGACCCCGGCGATTGCGCTGGTCAACCGGGTTTCGGATACGCTTGCGGCGGCCGATAAGGCCGGCAAGGCGGTCGGTGACATGCTTCAGCCGTTCGGCGTGCGGCTGCCCTCGAGCGGCGTTGCCGAGCAGTTCATTCCCGACAAACTGAAGCAATTGTCCGTCGCGGATCTCATACCGAATATGGGCGGTATCGATTTCCGCGGCCTGCTTCAAAGATTTGCCTTCCCGGATCTTGACGACTCCAAGGCCATCAAGGTTCAGCACGGTTTCGACAACGTCCAGATGCGCGCCTGGCTTCAGACCGACATCGACGTCCCCTTCACCGAGCCCGCGCCCCTCCTGTCGTTCGGCCCCGTTGAGATCGTCGTCGACGAAGCCAAGTTCAATGCCAAGGCGCGGATGTCAGTGGGCCGCGACGGGACCCAAAAGACATTCAATGGCCGCATCTTCGGCGACTGGAGAGTCGTGACCGGCGGACAGGACATCCTCACCTTCCGTCAGACTGGCTTGTATTTCGACGACTCCGGCAAGATCGATTTCAAGATCGACCCGGAACGGGTAGAACTCGCCGACGCGCTCGCGTTCCTGACTGATTTTCTCGCCGCTTCCGGCGAGGGGGACGGGCTGGTCATTGAACCGCTGATGCGCGGCGGAGTGCCCGCCGGCATCGCCGCCACGCTCGACATCGACCTGCCGGACCTGCAGCTCGGCGTGTTCGGAATCTCGAACCTTTCGTTGCACATTCTGTTCGGCATCGCCGCGGTTCCTCAGTTCGAGTTGATGTGCGAACTGTCGGTCGCCACCAAGACAATGCCATTCACGCTGAGCGTCTGGATCCTGAACGGCGGCGGATTCCTGACGCAGCGGCTATCGTTCCTCCCGGTAGCCAAACCTCACCCGATCCTGACCTATTCGCTCGAGGTAGGTATCGTCGCCGGCGTTGGACTAGGCTTCAACTTTGGCGTCGTCTCGGGTGGCGTCTGGCTTCAGGTCGGCTGCTCAATAACGATGACGTGGTCGACCGGCGCCGGTGGCAACACCACTGCAATTTCAGTCTTCATACTCGCGCGCGGCAACGTCGACGTCGCAGGCCTGATCACGGCGGCCATTTCGTTGTTGCTGGAGGTCACCTACGACGGCGCGCTGATGATCGGGTCCGGAACGCTCCGGCTCAGTTTCAAGATCAGCGTCTTCTACACGCTGCGTGTCTCCCAGCACGTCGAATATCAATTCGCCGGCGAGAAGAAGCAGTCTGAAGGCTATTCCGATTCTTACGCTTGATTTTGTCGTACCAAGGACCGTTCGTCGATGGCTTCCGATCCGCGCAATCTCAGAATAAAGGTCCAGGCGGATCGTCTGCCAGACGTGAGCAACAAGGCTCAGATCTCGCTACGGGTAAGCGCCGTCATCGATGGATCCGACGGAGCGCTTCTGACGGACGCGATCGGTGAGATCCTGCCCTGGAAGTGGCGCCTGGCGGATGGCAGCGGGACCTGGAATCCGCACGACGTCACCGCCTGGCGATTCTGGCGCATCGTCGACGTGACCGGAGTTCCTACCATCCAGGATCTGGATGCCGGAACCATCGTCACGGCGGCCGCCAACGCGCCGGCGGATTTCGATCTTCCCGGCGCCGACGGAAGCAGGCGCTTTCACCGCCGGCTCGAGGAGGAAATCACCTCGATCGTCAACACGAGTGGCCTCGAAGCTGCCCTGTGCATGCCGGCGGGTACGGCAGAGGTGACTGGGCGCACGGTGTTTGGGCTTGTCGAAAGCTTGACGGGATTGCCGAACCCGGTTCCGGTTGCCAACAAGGTGTTCACCGTATTTACGATCGACCCCGCGCCTGACAAGAGCACCACTTTCATCGCGGCACCGTTGTTCGGTCCGACCGGCGGCGGTACCTACACGCTCGATCCGGCCGGTCCCACCGTGATGTCGGATCAAAACGGCGACTTCTGTCGCGTCGACCTTGTACCTACGCCTGGTCCTGGTTCCGCGCCCATGTTCGCGGACGGGTCCGTCGACATGCGACCGAGCTTGTCATGGGATGATCTCAGTCCGTCCGGCGATCCCCAGCGGCTCATCGACATGGAGACCATGCTGATCAAGAGGCCAGCCGTCGGGCACGGCTTGACCGATGAGGACTGGGCCGCCTCCCTCTCACGACGGATCGCCGAAGTCGTTGATCCGTGGGCCCGTGTGTTCGGCGTGCTGGATGCCACCGTGACGAGCGAAATCACGAAGGTGGCGGGCGGCGACGAGCTGCGACGCGCGCTTGCCCGGGATCTCGCCTCACAACCGACGCCAAAGTTTCTCGTGGCGCTTGATTCGATTTCATGGTGGGTCGTGGGCAGGCGCAGCGCCGCTTCCGCGATTGCGCTGCCACCCGGCTTCTCGATACTGGAAGGCCTCTCCCTCCGCCAAGCCGACTTCTGGAATCTCACAGCGGCCCTGATCCTGGGCGCCGCCGAACGTGACCCCGGAAGCGTCAGCAACAATCCGCGCCGCGCCCGCTTTGCTTCCATCAATTCACGCAGGTTGAAGGGGCTGCTCGGCTTGCCGCTCGATCCGCCCGGCTCGGCCATCGCCCCCGAAATCGAGAGCATCGAGTCAGACGATGGCCTGCGGAAGTTCGTGGCACGCAATTGGCTCGGCGGACCGGATCTTTCGTCCGACGGTCCTCATCCGCTGCTGATCGCTGCGCCTCGCGTGATCGGCGCACGGACATTGACTTTCCCCCCCGACGCTCAAGCGTTCGGCCCTGGAGCCACCCAACCAGTTTCGGGCGCCGTGCTGGATCTCGGGCCAGCCGCTTCCGCGGCCCCCATCGCGCCGGCGGCACCGACGAAAGTGGCGTTCGATCTCGCTCTCACGCCACCTGCAGGCGATTTCAAGCTAGTCGTCGCGTTCGTGACGGCGCCAGGTCGCCCGATCCTACCCGAAATTCGTATCGCCGGGACGGCGGCGTCTGCCACGTTGGACGTTGCCATTTTTCAGGATGGCGCCTCCGTCATCGCAACGACGCTCGCGCGTGGAGCGACGATCCGCGTCGAGATCGCGATCATCCGACCTGACGCAAATGCGGCGGTCACCGTCACGCTATCGGCCGGCGGTTCCACGCCTGTGCCGGCCGACCGTCTGCTCGGGGCAGCCTTCTATCTGTCGATGAAGGCAGAGGTTTCAGACATTCCGGACGTTGCCATCGTCATGCCCGACGCGACTGCAACGCCGCTACGTACCGCGTTGGACCGCATCACGACCGGACCCGGCCTTCGCGCCGATCTCGCATTGGCCGTGATCGGGCCGTACATTCCTGGACTGACGGCCGGACGATTGACATGGGACGCGCCCCAGCCCCAGAACGAGCAAGATGCGGCTGCGCAGCTTCCACTCGACGAGCGGCTGATAGCCAGCGTTGCCGCCCTCGTCGGCGCCGAGCGTGCCGACGGCAGCCGTCCCGCCGCGTCATTGTATGATCTGATCATCGGTGCAGCGCTCACCGATGCGGGATTCGCGGCTGCCAATCCCGGGAGTGATGAGGAGAAACTTGCCAATTTGCTGAAAACCGTCGTCGAGGCCGCTCGCCGCGATGCCGTTCGTCTCGCCGGCCGCCTCGTGCCATCAGCCACAGACGAGTCAGGAGGCGGCGATGATTCCAGCGGCCGCCTCACCGTCGATTCGCCTCCACTGGTTTTCCGCTTCGACCAGCTCCAGAGCATTGCCGGTGCCGCCGACCTTTGGACCCGGCTGTCTGGTGTGGGAGCCCTGATGGCCCGTACCGACACTTTGAGCGATCCGATCCAAGCGTGGCGTAGTCTCAACGTTGCCACGCTGCATGCCCCCGACACTTCGTCGCAAGGTTCGGCGCGAGCTGCGCTCAGTGAAGCCAATGCGGTGATGGTCCGTAATCTTGCCTGGGCCGGCGGAGCTATCGTCGATCCGGTCCCGCTGCAGGTCGGAGAGATCGGCGGCATACGCGCTGCCTTGCTTTCATACGACAATCGCTCGCGGGTGGCCGAGATGGCCACCGATGCCGCGCTAGACAACGTTCCATCCTCGTTCGCGCGCCGCATCGAAGCCTATCGCTTTCCGCCGACCACGGGCGATGGCGCCACCGACTATCGCCTGTTCGCGCTATCATTCGGCTATGCCTTCCACGTCGTCCCATACGTCATCGGTCACGGCGGGACCCTACCTCCGATCTTGCGGAATGATCCCAATGATCCATTGACGATCCGGCCGATTGAACCGACCGGGCCGCTCAAGGGACAGGTCAAGATCGCAACAAACATGGATGCGGTGCGTCGGTCAGCGCTCTACCGACGAACACGTCCAATCGGCGCACCAAGGCTTGCGGGCGACCGATCCAAAGCGATTCCCGACGGCGTCGTGCCGCTCGCCGGTGAACTACCGATACGGCCAGCCCCCGTGACCATCGGAGGCGATGTGCAAGGACGTTTCTTCCTCGATCGGCAAGGACGTGCCGGCGTCCTCGAAGTCCGCGCCGGTCCCGACCCGGGTTTGCGGATCGACATCGGCCGCATGGAGTGGCCTGAAACAAACGAAGCGCGTAAGCTGTCCATCACGTTCCGGGGCCGCTCGGGGCCGAGCGAAGCCATCACCGACCTGCTGACATTGACGCACGACATTGGCAGAAGCGGAGCGATCCGGGTCGAAGCGTTCACGACCATAACGACGATCGCCGCGGGAGTTGACGAGCCCGAATGGGCCGAGGATGAGTTTGATTTTGCGGCGGCAACGCAAGACTTGCAGCTGCCCGCCAGCGACATCGCGCAATGGCGAGACGTCCTGATCATTATCGCGACGGACAAGGACGTCGACATCGAACCCCCGATCGTCACACCGATCGTCAGTCAGCTCGACAGTACGGGAAACTTCGCAAGCGTCGCTGTCGGTAAGCCGCGAATTGCGCCGGAATCGGGCCATCAGATGCGCGCGACCCACGTGCTCGACGGCATCCAGGTCGGCGCCGCGACGGGCGCTCGCCAGATGACGATCCGATTGCAACGACCGACGGTGGAATTTGGTACTTACGGGCGATGGGTCAACCCTCCCCTGTTCGACGATCGAGTTGTGGCCAACCGACCGGTCGTTGCCAAGGCGCTCGACGCCGCGCTCGGCG
Organism: Bradyrhizobium sp. NBAIM03; assembly: GCF_020194055.1. Lineage (NCBI taxonomy): Bacteria > Pseudomonadati > Pseudomonadota > Alphaproteobacteria > Hyphomicrobiales > Nitrobacteraceae > Bradyrhizobium > Bradyrhizobium sp. NBAIM03. Next base: position 140,765 of record NZ_JADYVS010000021.1, read on the forward strand.
TAGCAACGAGCCCAAACAAGACCAAGGACGATCGGTCCCTCGATGATCCGGCCGTGACACAGTTGTACGGTGAACTGGTATGCATCTTTCCAACTTTTCGGAAGTTCAAGATGGCAGCGGTCGGAGCTGCCTGGACCTCCCTCGAGGACGTGCTCGGCTTCGATGGCTCTGGCCGTCGCCATGTCGCGCCGATGCCGTCCATGACCATCAAGGTCGATCCAAACGGGCGGGAAGGTCTGACCGGCGATACTGCCACACTCTTGCCAGGTCGTATCTACGAGTTGCGCGTCTATGCAGGATTGCCGGACAAGCAAGACAAGCTTTGCCCTTTCACGCGCGACCAGCGGCTTTCGGCCGCCGTTAAGGCCACGCTCAGACACTGTCCGATCGACGCGAAGATGCGGCTGGCGGGCCCCCTGGTGCTGACGCTCGAAGTTGCGACCGAAGCCGTGCCCGAGATCTTGGGAACACAGCCGCTGAACATCGACCTGCGCCGCGCCCCCGAATATGCCGAGCAGGCATGGATTTCATTGACGGCGGCGTTCACAGGAAGAACGTCGACGTATCCGGCTTTGCGCTATTGCCATCTCGCTGCGCTCGAATCGCAACGCTGGAGCTGGCGCGGCAGGCCGCAGGACGACCAATGGTACCGGTTGGCCACGACCGGAGCTGAGGCAATCGACCAACCCCGGTATCGGGAGCTGTTCGACACATCGTTCTCGGACCGTCGCAACGATGACGTTGGCGAAATCTTCGAACGTCGCATCGAGCGTGCCCATGTCTATGGCGGATTGAGGCGGCGCAGCGATCCTGCCCCAAGCAACCCCATTCCGCGCCTGTTCGACAAGAGCCTCGACTGGCGTGGCGGCATGAATTTGTGGCGCTTCGGTCTTCGCATCGTAAGCCGCTACAAGGCTATGCGGCCTGGACGGCCGGAATTCATGCGCTCCAGTCATCGGGGGCCCAACGGCAGCGCGATCTGGCAGAACAAGGTGCTGGCCGATCGTTCCAACGACCGTCGTCCCAAACGTCCGGGTCTGGCGATCGTTCTGCCACTGACCGAACGCGCCATGGCGTGGGGAACCGTTCCTCCGCTCCTGGCCTTGTTTAACGAACCGCTCTATCCGAATTTCCATGTCGGAGATGGCATCGACGCCATGGTCGAAATGGCCCGGCATCCGATGACACGAGCCGAACGAAAAACGCGTGTCGCGACGATCGATAAGCTTTTGAATCCATCGGACGGCACCCCTCCGCCGACCGGAGAAGCGCTCGACAGATTGGTTGCGGAACGAGCCGCCCTCCAACGCAATATCGACGCCGGCACCGACGGGCCGACAGATGCCCTCAAATACTGGCAGGAGCACGGCCCGGACTCGATCCGGAGCGCAACCGGCTCCGGCGGCGCGATCATACCGCTGCGGATCGACGGCCCCATCGGCTACACTTTCGACCTCGCAACAGAGGCCGGGCGTTTCGATCACGCCGGTTTAATGATTACACCCGTCAAACCCGACATTGTTCCCTGGTCGTTCGTGAAACTGAAGTTTCGTCGTTTCGAGGCTCCGGAGAGCATCGACCCTGCGACCGCCCTCACCGGCCAGGGCCTGGCTCCAGCATCGTACAATAAATTCTATTGCGAACCGCGCCTTCTGGCGATGAACGATGCGTCCAACCGCTTCCGGCTGTCCAACAGCCGCAAGATTATGCGGGACTTTGCGCCGGAAGACTTCAAAGACCTCAAGGACGTCGTCGGCAAGGGCATCTTCCCCGCCGAGCACGAAGGGCTCGCGATCGACATTGCCAGCACGGAAGACCTGGACGGCTCGGCGATCCGGTTTCAATTCACTGACGACAGCGACAGCGAGTTCGTTCGTATCGCATTCAGCGTGAAGGACGACGGCGCAAAACGGAGCATTGCTTTCCAATTCTTCACGCAGTTAGGCGATGCCGGCACCTGGACGCTGGACGTCCCGGCCGGCGGTGACGTGCGGTTACGTCTGATCGTGTCGGCCCGGGACAAACCGGAGAAAGGCGAAACGTACAAGCCGGCCGGTGACATCGCGGTGCGCGCCCGAATCGCACGCGATACGACGGATGAGATTCTGTCACCGAGCGAAAATCGCTGGCTATCGGTGGCGTGCCTACCGCTGACCAGTGCAATCGAGGTTCCCATCAATCAGCCCCTCACGATGGTCATGAAGGCGACGGGAGCTCAGGCGGCCGTTTCGCCGGCAAGGCTTTCTACGTTTACACCATCGCTGTGGTGGCAGTTTGCCGAGCCCATGTCTCTGTTCGACGCCGTCATCGACGGAGTTGCGTCGACGGTGTCGACGGATGATCTCACCGCCTCGGTGACGGGGACCATAGTCTCAATCGAGCGCAAGCCCACGGCGCAAGGACCGTTGCAGAAACTGCAATCGCTCGCGCCAGCGGCCGATCAGCAGGCGGGACAGCTCGAGGAAGTCCTCGTGCTGGTGCTGACACGCAACATCCACGATGCGCTCGATCGCGTTCGGGAGCGCCCGGTCGCGGTCAAGCTCTGGGATGGGACGTCCACATCGCTGAACCTCGCCAAACCAGACTGGCCAACATTCGAGGATCCGAACGAGGGGCCAAAGCTCGGCGATGGCGGGCAGATCCGCTTCCTGCGCATTCTGCGTCCAAAGACGCGCGCGATGGGCGGCTATCTCGAGACCGCGCCGTCGTTTCCGTTGGATTTCTTTCAGTACGAAACGATCGAAGGAGACCTCGACATGAATCCTCCGGACGCCAAAGGAATGGTGCTCGGAATGTCGATGCCGATTCCCTGGAAGCTCGTGTGACGCGTCCAGGCATTCGTCAATCGTGACTTACGATCGCGAGACTAGTGGCAGAACGCTCATCATCGGGGGACCAAATGGTTGAGGGGGACGTGGAAAGGCTCGCCAAAATTATTTTGGGAGAAACGAGCGGATTGACCGCAAAGGGAACGGACTCAGCAAAATCGTTGGAACGCCTCTGGTCGGTCGTCGCCGGCATTGCAGTAACTGCGCGCTGGAACGGGCTTCAGGATCAAATGAAAATCGCCGGCAACATGCTGTCTGCCGACGAAGCGGCGAACTACACGATCATGAAGGCCGTTGCCGAAAAGATCTCGCAGAACCGCTACGACAGTGCCGTCGCATTGCCCAAGCAAGCAACGCTCTGGCAGATCGACCGAAATGGCGCGCCATCGAAGGACGTCGGCACGCCGCCCGACTGGATCTACAAGACCGGCGCAACCGAGGGCCTCGAATTCCAGGATAAATCAGGCCTGACGTACCGCCTCTATGGAACGAGCGAAGAGGCTCCCGGCAAACTTGGCCTCACCTCGTCGTATAGCCTAACTGGCCTGGCGCCGCGATCATGGAGCGTTCCCAAGCCGGTGAGGATAGCCGCATGGTGGCTCGGTTCGATCGCGGCCTTAATCTTCGTTTTCGGTGGCATCTCGGCCATATGGTCTGGACAGAGCGACGGCAATGCACGGAGCCAACTCCGAAATCTCGACATCCAGTACCGTGTGCTCGACAAGCTGGCCGACAATTGCATCTCGGATGCAGCTCTGCTTCCCAACTGGAAGCGGAGCGTTTGCAGCTTCCTTGATGCCGGCGGCAAGTACGTGAAGCCAGCCGTAGTTGCCCCTGCCGCGCCTCCGCCGGCCGCCCCACCGGCCGCTCAGGTGCCGCCGGCCGCCCCATCGCCTGCGCCGGGCGCTCCCGCCCAGCCGATCGTTCCGTACGGACCGAAGGTCGGAATGGCTCTCGCTACGATCCGGAGCTGCCTCGACCATGGGCCTTCCGCGGCGGACACAAACGCTGCTTCACCGTCGAAGAAGCCGCCAGAAACAGATGGCGCGGCCGCAACGGACGCGACGCTGTCGTGCGAACTTGTGGTGCGTAGCGCAGTCGATGCCGGCATTATCGCGGTCACGCCGAATACGTCCATTTGGTCCGGCATCGCGAATGCGCTTCTCGGACTGCGAGACACTCCCGGCACGCGGTCGATCATCGTGCAATTTCTGGCGATGACCCTCGGTATTGCCGGACTCGCCATCGCGCTCGGCCTGGGGACCAAGGGGCGCATGGTCGGCATCTGGGTCGACGAGCGTAACCGCGTATCCCTGGCGCGGGCGCAGGTGACGCTCTGGACCATCGTTGCACTTGGCGGCTTCGCCACCGCGGCGCTTTTCAATGTTGGCCTTGGCGGACCAGGTACGTTCCCACAGGTCCCGGCATCCATCGCCGCCGCACTCGGGATCGCCTTTGCCTCACCGATGATCTCCGCGTTAATCCTGAATACGAAGGCATTCGGAATGGCCGGCTCGCCGTCGGATCAGATCACGACGATCGGTGGGAGGCCAAAGAACAGTAACGACCAGTCCGATCGTGGCCTGCTGACGGGGTCGAGTGACTCTTCGGCCGTCGAAGTCCGTTCGGACCCGACGATGGCGTCTCTTGCCGACGTCTTCGTGGGTGAACACGTGGCCGACTCGGGCGACGTCGATATTTCCCGGCTGCAGAATGTCGTGCTCACCGTCACCCTGGTCCTGGGCTATTTCGCGATGCTCGTCGAGCAACTCCGCGGAATCGCACCAGACGTGCTGCTGACTGGAATCCAGAGCCTGCCCGACCCCGGAGGTGCCTTCACGTCGGTGCTGCTGATCAGTCACGCGACTTACCTAGGGACGAAAGCCTACAAGGGGAGCGGGAAAGGCGACACAGCTCACTAGCGTTCACCATTGAGGACCCTGCTATGCCCGACTCGAATGCAGCAGCACTGATAGGTCTGGCTTTGACCGCGGCCGGTTTTGCCTTCGGCCTCTATCAGTATCGGATGAATAGTGAGCAGGCGAACTTGACCCGCCAGCGCGAGCGCGCGCTAGCGGCATCCGACCAAACAAAGGAATTCTTCGAAGATGTGGACGTGCGTTTCGTCATGCGCCTTTTGGACTACGGCAACGCCCAGTTTTGGAAGGAAGACACGCTGAAGGGCCGGACCTTCGACATCCGTGACCCGCCCACCGCGCTCGCCGTCCACTGGAAGCTGGAGCCAACTGAAGAAATCGAAAAGAAAACATTCACGGACCAAAATCTGGCCGTCCGCTCCGCTTTCGATAACTTTTTACTCTGGCTGGAGCGGATCGAACATCTCATTCGCTACGACGTTATCGGGACCATCGGCTTCGGCGAGCTCTTCTCGTATTGGCTGGTCCTGCTCGGCGAAATCCCGCAACCCCGGTGACAGGATCAATCATCTCTCCAATGAGGGGCGTGCCGCGCTTTGGGAGTACATTCGAGCCTATGAGTTCAATTCTGTCGTTCGCCTTTTCGCGCGCTACGGTCGCGCCGGCCCCGTCGGAAGAGATGGATTCCTTCCCCGCAAAACGACCTCGAAAGAGAACGTCTGAACACGTCACGCCGTACACGCCCTCCACTCCCGTCATTGCCTAGAACGATTTACCTAGAGGAGAAGCAGCAACAATGCCAAACATAAGCCTGAGCGGGAAAGCCATTGATGGCGATCCAGATAGGTACTGGATTAATTTATTCGCCGCAGATAGCACCTGGCAGTCCGGCGAACCTGGGAATGCGACCAACGTATCGACGACGAAACAGGGCAAGTGGCTATCCAAGCCAATCCCCGACAAGGGCGTGTATGCAAACGACACAGCCGGCAAGGTCGTGTTCTTCTTTCGCAACCTCGACCCGTCGACGGTGAAGATGGGAGATCGGGGTCAGGGGCACGCCTATGAAACAGCCCGTGCGATCGATTGGCACGTGGATAGCCTCTAGCTCCGGCGCGCCGGCATCTCGACGCCTAGGCTGACCTCCCGCTCAGGCGCTTGCCGCTAAAGGTTATCGTCCGAGTCGTCGGTGAGATCGACATCTTCCGAAAAACGGCGGATCGCACCGTAAGCCTTTGATAGCGAAGTTCCGCTTTTGAAGACAAGATGTTCGCCCAAAGGCGAGGAAAAGAGTGCGTTCAGGCACCAGACGACCCAGACATCCTTTTCGAGAAGATGTGCCGGACGACCTGAGTTGGACGCGGCAACGCCGAGCGCCTCTTGGCGCTCGGCGTCAGCCAGGTTTAGAAATCTATCCGACACGGAGTTCGCTTACCGGCTTGGCAAGCCAAGTCGGAAAGGAAGAAGCAGCGGACTTCAGCTCCTTCACTTCGGTCGGGGTCAGTTTCTGACTGATGGACCTCAATGCTCGTTCTGCCGTCTGTGGGCCCACCCAGGCAAGCGCACGCACTACCTCACCTGCACGTCGGTTCGCCAGGGCAAGCTGCCAACGCGGTGCATGCTTGAGCTCCACGACTTGCTTACCAAGGCGGAGCCTGCGGGAAGGACCAGAGGTCAGATAAACTTGACGGACAGGTACTGCGTCGTCAAACCAAGATGATTGGCCGCCGCCGCGCCGCTGGAAACGATGGTTTCGCCGCTGCGAACCTTGATTTCCTCGACGACTTTCTCGACTGATGGAGCTCTAATTCCGAAACGGCTTTCACCTGGACGCAAATATATCCCTCGTCTCGCGCGCAGAAGTCTTTCGAGGAGCCAGTTCAACCGCTGTGGGCTGTAGAGGCTTGCTCTGTCCGGCGCTTCGTGTGCGGCTCGGGTAAACGCACGGACCGCCCTCCCCCCTCGCTCATCCGGCGCGCCCGCTGGATCCGGCAAGCGTCGCGCCATCGCATCGAAGACCTCCGTAAGACTGGGGACATTTCCCGTCGCCATGAGAGCGTCGAATGCCGGGCGCGCGACATCGACGTCGGATTCTAGGGTCGACAATACGCCCAGTTGCGCGACATCGTGGCTTGCCCAACCGTCGGCCCGTACGGTCAGGCGTAAAACGGTCAGAACGCTCTTTCGATTACGAACCAGATAGTCCGTCAAGCTTTCGTTTGTCCCGGGCGAGAGGACCCGCCGAAGCTCGGTCACACGACGTGATCGGACGGCAGGGATTGAACAAGGGCGGCGACAAAGGGTGCACTCAACCCGCGCCGCCAAGCCTGCGAGTTGCTTCGGATCCGAGGCGAACGCACTCCGGGCCAGAGGAGCCGAGCGCAGCAGGTTCGTCACGATCGTGATCCCGGCGGCGTTGTCGTTCGCGGCGGCGGCGTAAGACTCGACCTCCTGCGCCAATGCAGCCGCATAGGCCTTGGCCGCATCTGCGCCGAGCCGGGAGGTCACGGAATCGAGCAGCAGCGCGGTTCGCTCAACACCGCAGGTCGAGCCGCGGGTGGACTGCGCGATCGTCGAAAGCAGCCTTGCCAGGACCGGGGCGACATCGGCGGGCGCGTAGCCGGGCGAAAGGAACTCGACAGCCGGTGCGAGCGCCTCTCAGCGGCCCGCTGCCAGCATATCCCGCAAGGGTATTTCCGCGATCCGCTGCCTCACAATGGCAAGAGCGCCCGGTACGGTCGCAACGGCATAGATGACCGCGAACCCACGATCGCTGAGCCAGAAGGCCTTGTCGGTCGCGTGCTGGTCAAGGAACCTGGATGCGAAGCGCATCGCTCCAAGCGGCAATTTCGAGCGAACTTTCCGACAGCCCCGTCAAGATTGGCTCGAACCTTGCGAGCCTGCCAGGTTCGAAGGTGGACAATCTGCCGAGCGCGGCCCTCACCGAACCTGGATCAGCGCTTCCAAGGAGCAGCGTCTGCTTTGGGCTCGTCCGGAAGGCCCTTTACGAAGCTTATGGCTCGGTCCTGAAGTTCGGCCTCCAGATTTGTCGCCTTGATACGCTCAACGACGAGATCGCGATTGAATGGCCGCGCCTTATGGTAACCCTCCACGAACTCCTTGTCCTTTTCCGACAAGCGAGCGAGCTTGGATACAATAATGTCTTCAGGACATGGTGCGACGGCAAGAACCTTCCTGTCGTCAACATCGACAGTTTTGGTAATCGCGCGTTTATTCCAATCCCCAGGAAGCCGCGCGGTATTCTCGTCGACACCGTCGATATAGAAGCCGTGCTCCCGATGGAATGTAGAGCCCTCACCGTAGAGAGCATTGATCTCTTCTGAGGCCTCGGGATCATCTTCGGGATCCAGCTCCTTCTGCTGGATTTCCCATATTTTCGCGTTTTCCGGATAGGCGTCGATCTCACCAGAAGTGCGCAGGACGACGGGCGCATCAGGCCATGAAAGCAAGATGCTCTGGCTGCCAATGATGAAGACCTTGTCGGTTTTAAACAGCCGGGCGATCACCCTGACCGTCTCGACAAGGTCTTCAATAGTTCGAACAAACGAGTTTTGTGTCACGCCGCCATCCGCGGAAGTGCCGCGGTCTGATGGATCGCAGATCTCTCAGCAATCCGCTTCGCCGCCTTCCAAATACGACGGCGCAGAGTGTCGTCCTCGAAATTGATACCTTCCGCCAAAACGAAAGGTGAGGACAGACGCAGACGCGTCATCTCTTCGTCGCGGCTCGTCAGACGGCGGCGTACCGTAGATGGAGGAAAGCCGAGCATGTCCGACCACTCGCGAACGAAAGTGTAGCCTTCGAAATGTTGCGAGTTACGGGCCAAAGAATCCTTGGCCCTTTCGACCAGCGACGGGTCGCGACCGATCTGCCGCGCGATAAGCCGATGCATGATCAGCTTCGCGGTGTCATTCACGTATTCCCGGTTGATCCGGACGCTCATGGCTCTCGACCAGTACCTACCTCTCAGGACGGAAAATAGGGCATCTACCCTTAAAAATCCAGCTACTCACCAATCCTCTTGGACGGGGTATGTTCCCTATCCGTTCAAGCTAGCAGTTCCCATAAGCCCGGGCAACGGGGCGGACAGCTCGAACGAGAGCCAAGATTAACGGACCGACCCGCAAGCACCCCTCCAAGGTTTTGTAGAAAATAGCAAGCGAAATCAATATGTTGTTCATTATGCAGCCTGTTCCACAACGGCTAATGGCCGATACCTCGGCGGCGCCCCCAGCATTTCTTGGCATTCCCCATCCTGCTCATCCAGGCCTGCAACCAGCCCCGCCAAACGCCACGGCGTGGCTGTGCTGCCGCCCCTGGAACGGTCTC
>NZ_JADYVS010000208.1:0-418 GCF_020194055.1 Bradyrhizobium sp. NBAIM03
TGTTCAGCGGGTATTCGACGCCGTGGCGGCGGCCGATGTCTTCGATCAGCCCGACCATCTGTTCGAGCGCGCCGCGCGGGTCGCGGTCGAGCCCGAACGACAGCGCCAGGAAAAACATGATCTCGGAGTCGGTCGAACCTTCGATCCAGCGGAACAGTTCGGGCGCCACTTCCATCATCAGCGCGCGGCGGAGCAACGGGTATTCGCGGATCAACCCGTTGTGCGCAAAAAGCCACCGGCCGTAGCGGAACGGATGGCAATTGGTCTCTTGCGCCGGGGTGTCGGTGGCCGCGCGCACGTGCGCGATGAACATCGACGAGCGGATGGCGCGGGCGGCTTCACGCAGGTTGGTGTCGTTCCACGCGGGGTGCAGGCAGCGGTATCGGAAGGGCACCTCAGAGTAGCGGCCGTACCAGCC
>NZ_JADYVS010000209.1:0-417 GCF_020194055.1 Bradyrhizobium sp. NBAIM03
CCTGAAGGCCGGCTACGGCGCCACCATCGGCGTCGATTCGGTGCGCAAGCTGTTCGATGCGGTGGTGCGCTTCCAGGAGACCTCGCTGCAGGAGATCGAGCAGCTGCGCGGCCAGGCGACCCGCGACTCGGCCGAGATCGCCGAGTATGTCGAACAGGGCAAGCAGCGCTTCGCCGCCCTGCTGCAGGCGCCGCCGAGCCCGGAGCCGCGCTGAGGTGAGTGCGACGATGGCCCCTGCCGAGCTGCAGGATGCGCTGCTGACCATGGATGTGGTCGACCAGCTGCGCTACCGCAACGCCGAAATGAAGGCGCTGGCCGACAGCGGCCACGACAAGGCGACGCTGAAGCAGCGCCTGCTTGAGCTGTACCGCTCGCAGGGTATCGAGGTCTCCGACGAGATCCTCGAGGCCGGCATCC
>NZ_JADYVS010000210.1:0-416 GCF_020194055.1 Bradyrhizobium sp. NBAIM03
GCACCACGGTGCGCAGTTCGGCCAATGCGGTATCGAACACTTCGTTGATGATCACGTAGTCGGCCTCGGGCGCGTGCGCCATCTCGGAGCCCGCCGCCAGCAGGCGGCGCACGATCACATTCGGCTCGTCCTGACCGCGCTTCTTCAGACGTTCTTCCAGCGCAGGGAGCGACGGCGGCAGGATGAAGATTTCGACGGCATTGGAAAAACGCTGATGCACCTGTTGAGCGCCCTGCCAGTCGATCTCGAGCAGCACGTCGGTGCCGGCGCGCATCTGTTCTTCGATCCACACGCGCGAAGTGGCGTAGTAGTTGCCGTGTACCTCGGCCCATTCGAGAAACTCGCCGCGATCACGACAAGCCTTGAACTCCTCGACGGTCATGAAGTTGTACTCGCGGCCGTGCTGCTCGCCCGGA
>NZ_JADYVS010000211.1:0-416 GCF_020194055.1 Bradyrhizobium sp. NBAIM03
GCACTGACCACTGACTCCATGAGCAGCGTTTTCTCTGGCCTGGTGGGTGCAGCTCCGGCAGCGGTATACATCGAGTCTGCGGCGGGTACGGCGGCGGGCGGTAAAACCGGTTTGACGGCTATCACCGTTGGCGTGCTGTTCCTGCTGATTCTGTTCCTCTCTCCGCTCTCTTACCTCGTTCCGGGGTATGCAACGGCTCCGGCGCTGATGTACGTTGGCCTGCTGATGCTGAGCAACGTGGCGAAAATCGACTTTGCTGATTTTGTTGATGCGATGGCGGGTCTGGTTACGGCGGTATTCATCGTGCTGACCTGTAACATCGTAACAGGCATCATGATCGGCTTCGCGACTCTGGTGATTGGGCGTCTGGTTTCCGGCGAATGGCGCAAGTTGAACATCGGTACGGTCGTTATCGC
>NZ_JADYVS010000212.1:0-415 GCF_020194055.1 Bradyrhizobium sp. NBAIM03
GCGCGCACGTTGGCGAGGCGCTCCAGACCAAGCTTGCTGGCCGCGAGCAGTTGATCGATGGGGACGGCGCCAGCGCGATAGCGTGCGGCGGAGCCAGCGTCGTCAGCAGAGCCGGCGATCGTGCCGCCGGTGGCGAGGATGGCGATGGTAGGCAAGGACATCGTTGCAGACATGCGTGGTGGGCAAGGCGCGCATTGTATCCGCCCGCATCGCCTTTGCCGACGCGGGATTGCCCGGGGCGCCGGCAAAAACAAAACGCCGGCACCCAGGCCGGCGTTTGCAACAGAAGCCGTATCGATTATTTCTCGACGAAGGCGCGCTCGATCACGTAGTCACCCGCTTCGCCCATGCGCGGCGAGATCTTGAAACCGCGGGCGTCGAGCAGCTTGCAGGTGTCTTCCAGCATGGCCGGGCT
>NZ_JADYVS010000213.1:0-415 GCF_020194055.1 Bradyrhizobium sp. NBAIM03
CGATATCTTCGCCAATCTGTATAAAGCACTGGAGAAAAACGGTCAGCTTGATAACACGCTGATTGTGTTCACCTCTGATAACGGTCCGGAAGCCGAAGTTCCGCCGCACGGTCGCACGCCGTTCCGCGGTGCGAAAGGTTCTACATGGGAAGGCGGCGTTCGTGTGCCAACCTTCGTTTACTGGAAAGGCATGATCCAACCGCGTAAATCTGACGGCATTGTCGATCTGGCGGATCTCTTCCCTACGGCGCTGGATCTGGCGGGGCATCCTGGGGCGAAAGTAGCGAATTTAGTACCGAAAACCACCTTTATCGATGGTGTGGACCAGACATCTTTCTTCCTGGGAACAAATGGTCAGTCTAACCGTAAGGCCGAGCATTACTTCCTCAACGGTAAACTTTCTGCTGTGCGTATG
>NZ_JADYVS010000214.1:0-415 GCF_020194055.1 Bradyrhizobium sp. NBAIM03
ACTTAAACTTAATGAACTGACTACAACCATCCAAAAATTGTTCCAAAAATCTGTTACCACTACATCTCCTCTTTTCTTATTAAATTTTACCATAGTACTAGAAAATATTAGATAAAAAATGCCAGCAAATTGCTGACACCCATGTTTAAGACTTTCATTATAACATATTTTGGTACCGACAAAGATAGCGGGAGCAAACCACATAATATCAATTATTGTTGAAATCAACAATAATACAAAACAAAAAATCTAGCCGTTTAAAGCTAGATTTTTTATTACGACGATGAGAGACGAATTACGAAATTAATCGCATAACATCCAAGAATGTTAGTCCCTATCTGCCTCTCCAGTTAGTAGTTTTTTCAGAGTGTGGTAGCATTTAAGCAAAGAAGTTAATCTTACCCACATCCATAAC
>NZ_JADYVS010000215.1:0-413 GCF_020194055.1 Bradyrhizobium sp. NBAIM03
CCTTCACGCCACGCCATTCCTTGCGCAACACGCCCTTGCTATCGATCAGGAATGTGCTGCGCTCGATGCCGCGCACGTCCTTGCCGTACATCTTCTTCATCTTGATCGTGTCGAAGATATTGCAGACGGCTTCGTCGGCATCGGAGATCAGCTCGAACGGCATCTCCAGTTTCGCTTTGAAGTTTTCGTGCGATTTCAAGCTGTCGCGCGAAATGCCGAACACCACGGCGCCGGCGGCTTCAAAGGCGTCGTATTGGTCGCGGAAGTTCATCGCCTCGGTGGTGCAGCCGGGCGTGTTGTCCTTCGGATAGAAATACAGCACGACGATCTTGCCGCGCTGCGATGCCGGTGAGAACGTGATGCCGCTGGTTGCCGGTGCGGAGAAATCGGGAAGAGGCTTGTCGATCGTGACG
>NZ_JADYVS010000216.1:0-412 GCF_020194055.1 Bradyrhizobium sp. NBAIM03
GTCTTGAAAGCCCACGCTGGTCCGAACTCGAGCACGCATACGGCTTCGCAGACGACGTTCCAGAGCTTCTGGCACAGCTTAGGCAGCTGCCGTCGTCCGAAAATGACTCAGAGCCCTGGTTCACGCTTTGGAGCTCACTGGCACACCAAGGCGATGTCTATTCAGCTTCCTTCGCGGCCGTCCCGCACGTCGTCGACGCTCTTGCCTCCGCGCCAATGAACGCCGATCACTCGTACTTTCAGTTCCCCGCCTGGGTTGAAATTTGCCGGGCGAAGAATCAGACCGAAGTACCTCAAGACCTTCAGGCCCCATACGCCGAAGCGCTCGCCCGTCTGCCATCGCTTGTCGCTGCAGCGTCCGGCAAAGATTGGGAGCCAGGCTTTCTCGCGTGCGCCCTTGCGGCCATGGCGGT
>NZ_JADYVS010000022.1:0-134227 GCF_020194055.1 Bradyrhizobium sp. NBAIM03
GGCGGGGCAGCGATCGGGCGAGTCAAGCGAGCAAGGCGACTTTGAGCAGCGGATGGAGGATTTGCATCTCGGTCCGTCTGATCAAAGCAAGTCACCTTCGCCTGATCGGCCTCCCGCAGGAGGTGGTCGAGCAGTCCGGCGGGACGATTTCGGCGGTTCGATGCGGGCGCCGCCGCACTCCGCTTTTAGGGAGGGTGCGCTCGGCGACACGCGCCGGAACGTAGACATTCTCAGCTTTCAGCTTCCCGCTTCGACGCAAGTGCCGCAGTCTGGTTTGCGAGATGATCTGTTCAGCAGCGCACGCTACAGCTTTCCGGACCCAGAGTCTGCCGCGTCGGCCAAGAGCGGAAAAAGCCGCGGATTATGGTCACGCTTCAAGTCGGGAATCGGCAAGGCGCTTGGCCGGAGTGGCAGCGAAAAGTCGTCGCGCGAGGCGGGGCAATCTGACCTCTTTTCGACGAATTTACGAATTGATTATGCGAGGCAGCCGGGCCGGACGCGCGGGGTCTCTGCGGCCGATGAGGAGCTCATTAGAGATTTCCGAAACAAGGCGGCGGGTAAACTCACCGACGGCACGATCAAGAATGCAGCAACCGATTTGCGCCATTTGAGCGCGCGCTTGAGCACGGCCGGCAGGCCCTCAATTGCGGAACGAATTAGCCGGGAATTGGATAACGCGCAGCAGGACAATCCCGAGGTGGAAAACCACCAGCTGGAAGCTGAGCTCGATGAGGACGTCGACACCTATGCAAAGGACCGCGTCACGCGCATCAAGGCGGCCTTGAAGAAGCTCCGTGAGGTCGGTGCCGGAAACGCCCTGGCGCCTGATCTCCGCCGACTGGCTCCTCACGGAGCGGACGCAACCCTCATCGGCATGTGGGTGGCGGCGGAAAAGGCGACACAGAGGATCGAGCCGGCGACGATCGACAGGCAAGCTCGCCGCATGTCTAAGCTGAGTGAGTGGCTGCAGACCCATGACAGGCCACCAATGGCCGGCCGACTTTCCACCCCCGCGTTTGTCCGGGATCTCGAGGAGTACAGGCTCGAAACCAACGATAAGAAGATCAACGCTGATCTGGTTAAACTTGGCCGATACCAGCAGATCCTGGAGGCGAACAGGGCGCTTGGATTGAGGCCTCCTGAGGATCCGGGCCAGACTTCTCGGGAAGCTGCTCGACAGCCGCATGCAGTGCAGGATACTCCCGCAACGCCAGGTAGCCCGAGCGCGGGAACCTGGGATTGGCGTGGCGAGCAGGTCCCCGGGCCCAACATATTGATGCCGCCGCCGCCCAGCCATTGGCAGGCCGGCTCGTCGCAGCAGCTTCCCGCAACCCCGGCGACGCCGAGCGCCGGAGCCTGGAACTGGCTTGGCGAGCAGATCCACGGACCCAGCTCACCAGAGCCAGCGCCGCACTGGGCCGCGCATGCGCATCCGCCACTCGAGCTTCCTGCTACACCGGCCACCCTCGGCCAGGGAGCCTGGGCCTGGCTTGGGCAACAGATGCAAGACCCCGCATCGCCGTCGTCCGTCAGGCCTCGATCGTCAAACATCTACGGCGGTCTGGACTCCTTCGTTGATCTGGATCCACCCACACCTCACAACTTGCGCGACGATGCGCGCTCTGCGCCAGTATCTGAATTTGCAGACGCCTCGTCGTTCGCGGGACCGCCGGGGGCGGCTCCGGAGGTGCGGGATATTGGCGCGATCGTTGGCACCGGCTGGCGCCACGGCTCCCAGGCAGCTTCAGACGTGTTGATCGATGTATTGGGCAATATCCATCTGCTGCCAAACCAGTTCGGGCCAAGTCAGTTTGTGATCAATGGGGAGCGCTATTCGGCGACGCTTGGACCGGGAGGCCGCAGGGATGTTCGCCTGATCCATCATCCCCGCGTGAGCCAGCCGGATGAACCTGGCCCGTCTCAGTCGCTCCATCGTCCCCGGCCGATCGTGTCAGCCGCGCAATCCGGTGAGGGGCCTGTTGATCTTGGGTATCTGATCCGCGGGGGATGGGAGCACCGAGAGCGATTCCTGCCGGATTACCTTATCCGCGTCCTTGAAGGCCAGGGCATCATGCCCGAAGTTGGGCGCCCGACTTATTTCGAGATCCGCGGAGTGCCTTACAAGGGCGAATTGGTGGAAAGCGAAGGCGGCCGCCAGCGCGTACGCATCTATCCTGAACGTGGCTGAAGAGGCAGCAGGGCTGCAATCGGACTTTCGGCGGGGCAGCTCGCGTAAGGCGTTCTATGTTGGCGAGGCTATTGGCAGGCGATGGATCGGTTGCAGGGGCACGGCCTGAACCGTCCCGCCGTCCTGCCTTCTCTTTGCAGAATCTGCCAAGCTCAACGGATTCTACGAATTTGGTGCATGCCCGGACCTGCTTTCTGCATCCCTGATCCTTTCACATAGTCCACCAATTCTTGTCTTGAAAACCGCAGCTACTACGGATTGAACGCATTCGTGATCGACGGAGCACCGCGCCGCGTGCTGGCGATGGACAAGTGCCCAAATTCCTCGGCGGGCGCGGTAGTTCGCAACCTGCATAGCTTAAGCCTTCATGCGCAGTTCAGTTATTGCGCCGCTATGCAAAGTCTCCTCGCGCCGCAAACACCGGGTCCGCTCGGGAGCAGAGTGCAAGTGTCCGCTGGACCCGGGAAGCCGATGAAAGCGAGCTGGTGCGACAAAAATCGATAAACCATCGTATAGCTCGTTTCCCCCTTCCTTTCGGTCTTTATCGCACAGTCAGCTATTGGAGCGTAGACCCTCGGTGACAATTGTCTCCGCTGTCATCGGATATCTCGATTTCCATGCAAACAGACTACGCAACAGCGACGTGCCATTAACAATAGGTGTTGGCCAACCCCAGCATGTATTCGGCTGGTTGGATAAAGTGTGCCGAGATGTTGATAGATCATGTAACAGGAAAGGTTGTGCCTGAGACAGCGCACGATCGCGATCTCGCTTTGGACTTCACCAAAGGAGTGCTCATCATTTTAGTGATCGCCGGTCACCTGATCCAATATATCCTCTACCAAAATGAAGGATTTTGGGATTCGGCATGCTTCAAATGGATCTACATGTTCCACATGCCCCTCTTTATGGCGATAAGCGGTTATCTTTCTTGCCGAGCGCTACTGGCAAAGTCGTTCACGCAAGCTATCGGCAGTCGTGCGACGCAGCTCCTGGTGCCGATGCTGTTTTGGTGCTCTCTTCTGGAGTCATTAAAGTTTGCCGTGTTTCCCCGATCGGCGGGCGCACCAGACACCGTTTTGCAGTTCCTGAATGAGTTCGTCGGCACATACTGGTTCGTATGGGCCGCGTTCATTTGTTTCATCCTCACTAAAACTATTTCGATCTTCAATCGTTGGTTGCCCTGGGCCTTGTTCGTATCCGTCATTCTGGTCGTGCTTGCGCCTCTGACTTTTTCCATATTCCCTCTTATAAAGTATATGTACCCGTTTTTTTGCCTGGGATTCTTATTTGCGCAGTCGAGAGAACGGTGGACGAGCATAATGCGCTCTCACAGGGTGTTCTTGATTATGTCTGCCTCAATAGCGGCTATGATGTGCTTTCTGGCCTGGCGCAACGACACTTATGTCTACAACAATCTCGCTTTGGTCCAGGATTTGCAGTCGGCAAAAAATGTGCTTCTGATGTTTCTTGGCTCCGCAGCTGCCTCAGTGATAATGATTGAGGTCCTGCTTCGATGCTGGAATATTGGTCGCTCAAATCGGGTGGTCCGCTTTATCGCCGAAAAACTGGGACCGAGCACGCTCGTGCTGTACTTGATTCAGGGTACCGTATTCCGTCTCATGGATTCCATACAGTATGGAGAACTTTGGGACCCCACAATGAGGTCTGCCGCGGCTGCATTTCTGGGGACAACGATTGTTGCCGTCGCGCTAGCGGTTCGCTGGACCGTGCGCGACATTCCTTATCTGTCCCAGCTCATGCTCGGAGTGCCACCCCGCTCAATTCGATAAGTAGCTGTAACCGAGATGTGATCAGGAGGCTCTCGCAAATCATCGTAGGTTGCGTGCCTCGTGAACCTGCTGTCTACGCAAGGCGAGACAATCTGGAAAAATGTCCTCGGAAATTGGGTCGTTGCTCCACGTAGTTTGCTTCCCTCGAACGTCTAGCGCAGATGCGGCCGATCCCTTCAAGGGGATCGCGAAGGTCCGGTCCCATGCGTCACGGATAACGTCGGAGCAGAACGGCGCTTGCGATGATCAGAAGAATATCAACGTAGATACCAACAGATTGAGCGCGTGTTCCGTTTGGGGCGTGTGTGTGATGCTTGTCGGATAATGAACGTATGACAGTCCGACGCTTGCATATATCCCCGGAGCGAGATGCGCGATGTATGTTCCCGTGACTGCTGTGCTATCGCGGTGCGCAAGCTGGCCTTTAGCCAGAGCAGCATCCACTGCAAGCTTACTCCAGGCCGTGTTGGTCGCAACGAGGGCAATCAGATCACTGGGCCGGTTATCAAAAGGTCCCTTCGCATAAAGACGAAGCTCGTAATACCGGCTGATCCTGTTGCGTTCAGGTGGAGCTCCCATGACGGAAAAGCCGCCGTAGATGCCGCGAGACGGCGACCCAAGGGCGTCACTCTGCCAGAGCTGCCTGTCCGCAGCGATGTAGTGAAAATTATTTCCGCTCTCCCTTTGTTGCTTGGGATCCGCCAAATCCGTGTAGCGGCTAGTGTTGAAGCCAATGCCCGCCCGCAGCCACGTGTCGGGTAAGCCGGGAGCAGCCTTGCTCTTGTAGCCGGCTTCTTCGACGAAAAGGATGCCTGCATTGGCCGTGCTCCAGTTCAAGCCGGTGGGATTCTCCGTTATGTGGGCATAGGGACCATCGGGACTGATTGAGCGCTGGACGGAGACCTTGTTATACAAGCGATCGTCGAAATTGTACTTCAAGTTGACGGCCGGCGTGGGCGCGGCATTGGTGCTCATCCCTGCCTGGAACAAGGCAGACATGTTCGATCCTGTAATCCCTCCGAACAATGTACCGGTGAATTCATTCTGGTTTCTGAGGTAGCCAATTTTGAGCTCTAGTGTCCTGTCGAAGAAAGTCTGGTAGTAGGCGAGCGTATTGAGTCCCACTCGATCTGGCCCTGGGCGATCCCACGTCCAGTATTGCTGCTCGGCTCCTACGACAATCTGTCCGTCGGCAATGCCGAACCGGCTCAGATCGTAGGTGACGATCATGAGGTTCGCCGACGCGAAAGTCGGATTCTGGCCCATATAGAGCTGGTTTGCGATAGTGCTTCTGGCTGCATGCGGTAGCTGGTTGCTTGCAAAGGAGTTATGTGTCCACCCGATATAGCCGATGCCGACGTCCGCCAGCGCAGATCTAACGCCCCCCTTGTCCTGATCAATCGTATCTGCAGGACCAGGGATGGGGAACCACAACCCTTTTTCACGCAGATTGTCGTACCTTTGGAAGGGATCGATCGTTTTTTGCGGTCTCGTCTGAGCAGCCCTGTCCGCATTGCCGCGCTTCTCCAAAGGCACTCCGGGACCTGCTGCTGGCGCCGGGGCAGGAGGGCGGATTGCCTGACGGACCAGGTCGATCGGGAGCTTTGCGGCCCGGTCGGAAGTCTTTCCTCTTTTGCGGGTCTCATCCACAGGGTGGTTACTAGGATCAAGTCCGCTGGCGGTTTGTGCCCGTACGGAATTGCCGACCAGACAAGCCGCTAGCGAAAGTGCGATAGCAAGCCCAGATTGCTTTCGCCTTGGTCTGAAATTGAAAGAAAGTGCTGACCTAGCCGAGTATGTTCGAGGCGAGGTCGTCGCAAGAAGGCAATCACGCATGGCGTAGTTCGGGTCCATGTCTGCCGGACATGAATAGATTGAACTGCGGCCTGATTGGCCCAGAGTGAGCTCCCGGCGGAGTGTGCCACGCGCCTGCTTCCACATCGTCATTGCGAGCGCAGCGAAGCAATCCAGAATCCCTCCGCGGCGGCAGTCTGGATCGCTTCGTCGCCAGCGCTCCTCAGCAAGCGGCATCGCCGGCGTCCTTTCGCGTCCGAGGGCGAGGGGGACGAGCCAGAACGCGATCTATCCGAACAGAGCCACTCAGGCTTCCTGAACCTCTCAGCTCGCGGCGCGATGATGATCTGGTCCGAAACTTTGCTTGTGCATGACGTCGGTGCGCCGAGAGCCAGCGGAGAGCGCTGGCTCGGCATATGCTGACGACGAGCGCGCGGGGCTTGCTGTCCTGGCCACCAGAATATTGCGAACGTCCACCTTGCTCACTGTGAGTCAGGCGGTGGCGCGCATCTGCATCGAAGGCGGCTTTCTGAGCCAAACGGCAGCTACCCGAAAGCAAGGCTCGCCGTGCAAGAGGCGTGGCTTCACGAAGCGCTTCATTGGTATCGTTGTCAGCGAAACACGAGACAATCGGCGGGCTTGAAGGCCGAAGAGCCTTTGAATTTGCGCGCGCGGCAACCACACCACAACATCCAACGTGATGGCCCAGGAGACCGGACGAATCAGCCATCGAGCAGCTCTGGCGGATATCGGCGAGCAGTTGCTGGTTGCCGTCAGCGCGGCAAAACTTGTCTTGCATCCGAATCCTTGATGTGCGCGGCGTTCGTTGGTCACGCTTGGCACGTGCCCGTCATCTCGAACAACCTGCCGGAACTGGTAGTTGATCAGGTGCAATGGTTGCCAGTCCAATCGGCCATTGCGGCTCGGCCGATCAGCCGTTGCGCTTACGTGGCCCGTCCCAGATGAAGTTGCTGGTCAGGCAAGGCGTGAGGCGGGAGTCCATCGAACACACTGCCGGATCAGTGGACGGTTTGCATTCGTGCCGGGGCAAGAAAAGACGATCTGCAAGGTTCTTCTGAATGATGAGAAAATGCTGCGCCATCGCCGACGAAGACGAGAACCATTGCTCGCTGGTGGCGCTATCATGGAGAACGCGCGCAAATTGTCGCGTTGCGTTGCTCAAGAAGGAGCGTTTCATAGGAGCAGGCGCAGCCGATCGGGAAGCTCGCCAAGATTGATTATTGTCGACGCTGGCAGCTCCTGGAGCGCGGGAGCATCGCGGGCGATCGCGTCGACAAAATAAGCCTGCTGGAATGGGATCTTGAGCGAGGAACAATGGACTTGATTGAACATGCGGCCGCTTCAGACTTGCGCCCGCTCTTGCACGGGTCGTCAAGACGGATTCTCCCGGTCTTGGTGCTCCCGCTTGTCCTCGTCGGCTCGTGTGCTGCTGGCGCCTGGCTTTGGGCTAACCTTGAAGAGCCTGTCGAGACGCCGGAAAGCAGGGATGTCGCTTCAACAATGAGCCTGTCACTGGAGGACAGGGCATCCCTATTCGAGATAAATTGGGCACAGCAGAAAGCTGGCGATGAGATCGCAGAACTCAACCGCCAGATCGATGCCCAGCGGGATGTCCTCAAAGGGATCCTGGATCAGATCACCATGCTGACTTCGCGGATCGATGCGCTGCAGAGTTCAACACCTGTCCCTTCTGCTGCTTCCGAGCCTCCTTTGTCGCCACCCCGGGCTGTTTCGAGCGTCGCCAGGAAACGCTTCGGGCGGTCCAAACCACATGGACCTGTTTCGGTCGGAAGCGCGCCAGTGATCGCCGGACCGAAGACAGCCGAGCCTTGAGTCTGAGACGCTGCGGGCGTGGTCGAGTGTCCAACTGTGCTCGAGGAGGTGGACCATAGCTTCGCAAAGCTGCCTCCAGCCGTAAAATTCCCGAAGCTGGTGCGGACGCCGGCGTCTCCAACGGCACGTCGCGCTGAGGCAGTCACCATTATCAAGAGCACTCAAGGAGAGGTGGGGCAGAGCCCTTTCGGCATGATCGAGCCGTGGCCCTGAACGGCGGAATCCGCTGCGCTTCTCCTTCAAATCAGCTTCCTTTTAGTCAGCCCTCCCGGTTCGAGGCCATATCACACCGCCGCTGCATCCTCGAAATCTGGCCTGTCTGCCGGAGGTGCCTCTTCAGATCATTCGGTCGAGAAAAGCTTAGATCTTTGGGATCTGCTCACATGCGCGGCTTAGTTAATAGGGGGTACGGTCGAGATAAGTGTCGAATGCGGCAGCAACAGCACGAATGACAAACCGGTGTTCCTGCTTGACCCGAATGAATCCCTCTTCAATGTCCACTATCCCGTCTTCGGCAAGCATTCCCAGCCGGTCGGCCGAATTGAGAAGAGGAATCGGATCAAATCCGTGAGCAGCACAGATCGCTGGTACGTCGGCCTGCAAATCGCACATCAGACGCTCGATAATTGCGGCGCGGAGCCGATCTTCGGGGGAGAGACAGTAGCCTTTTGAGGTTGCCAGACGACCAGCCTGAATGTGTTGGCCATAGGAAGCGGTTGCGCTCTCGTTCTGGACGTAACCGTCACGCAGACGGCCGATGGCTGACGGACCTAAGCCGATTACGGTTTTGCAGGTATCAGCTGAATAACCCAGGGAGTTGCGGCGCAGCTGACCGACTTTCTGCGCCAGCGCCAGCTCGTCGTTGGGCAGGGCGAAATGGTCGAGCCCGATCAGGCGGTAGCCGGCCGAGACCAGCGTATCTGCAATAGCCGCGGCTTGCTCGGCGCGGGCGACATTATCCGGCAGCGCCGTCTCATCGATCTGGCGCTGACGTTTCATATAGGAGGGGACGTGAGCATAGCCGAAAACCGCAAGCCGGTCTGGCCGCATGGCCAGGGCCGTCCGCGCGGAGTCCACGCAGGACCGCACCGTCTGATGTGGCAGTCCGAAGAGAAGGTCGAAATTGATGCGCCTTATCCCATGCTGGCGAAGGCTTTCGACGACAGAAGCCGTCTGCACCTCACTCTGGACGCGGTTGACCGCCCTTTGAACCACGGGGTCGAAGCTTTGCACGCCTATGCTCGCGCGACTGATCCCCGCCGCTTCTAACGTTTCGACCATCTCGGCCGTGAACGCACGCGGGTCGATTTCTATGGCGATGGTAGCTGATTTGCTGAACGCGAAGCAGCGACGCAGGAGTTCCATCAAGCCCAGGAAATCAGTCGGCGCAATGATGGTCGGCGTCCCGCCGCCGAAATGCACGTCGCTCACCGGCAGAGCGGGCGGCGCTTGCTCTGCGACCAAGCGTATTTCATCCCGCACCGCCGCCAAATAATTGCGGATCGGACGCTCGCTGCGAGTGAGGCCTGTAGGGAAGCCGCAATACCAGCAGATCGAGCGACAGAACGGAACGTGGAGGTAGAGCGATACGGGTTCGTTCGGCGGCAGCCGCCTCAACCATGTCTCACAAATCTTGGGACCGACCATCGCGGAGAAATCCGGTACGGTTGGGTAGATGGTGTACCAAGGCAGGCGAGCATCGCAATATTTGTTTATGAGGGAGGTCTGCAAGGCTTAACTTTCCCATGCGCAAACAGCGTGAAACTGACCGGTGCCCTCTCTTGTGTCTTTGCGTTATGTCAAACGCGCCTAACTGTTCTTGAGATTGATCCCGCTCTCGATGTCACTGCCAACCCACCTTAGGGCCGGCAGTGGGAGTGAGCGTCGCTCCTTGGCGATTATCTGGAGTCTTGTGGGTAGAATGAACGTGTCCTACGAGTACGGCCCAAGCGGCTAGACGTCCTCCGACTAGGCTGTGTGCAGTGTCAATCATTCATCCGAGGGCGCGTCGCTTCTGTACTCCCTGACATGCAGCCGTTTTGCGACGAAGACAGGGATCTAAAGGCATCATCAAGAGCGGGCAGGCTGTCCCGAGACGTTCAAACTGGCTTTTCGTGGAAAAATCGATGTGCATGCTCGCAGCATTCGACCGGTGCCTCCCGTCCAAGGCCGGCGTGTCACGGAAAATACGTTGCTTGCTGGATGAAGAGCGCCAAGTTCGCGATCGTACAATGTGACGCTGCGTGCGATTCAAGTCCTTTGGATCAGCTCACGAAAAACATTGTCGAAGTTCAAGTACAAAACGCAATGAGCCTCAATTCCGCCACGCTACTTGTCTCATTGCCGCGAGCATCATCACGGATGTACTGATGATGTTGGGGCGAGCCCGGCGCACTTTCACACCCGGCAAAGTGCGTCGGGTGCGCCTTGGTTCGGCGGCGTCTCGTTCCGGCTCCAATGCAGCTCGCCAACTCACAATAACTTGCAGGTCCTGCTTATAGCGAACGCGAGCCCGGCCAGAAACCTCACACGTGACACTATCTGCAATATTACTTCAGCGCTTGATGTCTTTTGTTTTTTGATATCGCCTTTGCGGCTAGCGGAACCGGCAGAGCGCGCACAATTGCAGTTGCCCCTCATTGGCCTCGCGATCAATCCGGTGCACCAGCAGCAGCTCTCACTGTTTCACATAGCCCGCCTGGTGAAGCGTCGATCATCCCGTCACAAGGAATCGTTCTCGCGCGGCGGCCTGGAGGCCATCTAGGCAGAAGCCAGCTCGGAGATCTTGCACGGGATCATTAGACGGCGGGATCGCACCCTGGCATTCCAGCCCATTCACACTGGATCGAGAAAGTTTACGCTTCATATGCCGATCGGGTCTGAAGCTCATCTTCCGCGAATGAGAGCTGATGACGACTCCCCGCAAGACGGTTGGCAGCAACAATCAAGCACAGCGACGGCTACGTACGTCAGTATATGATCTGTGGCGATCATCGCCTTCAGTTCGCTGTTGAAACGTTTGCGGCAAGTGTCAATACTTCACGCCCCCAAACCGCCTGACTCTATCAGCAGCCTTTAGCGAGACCGCGTGAGAGGGTCTCGGCGTGTTTCAGATGGAGATGGGATCGAAGAACGACCGCGTCGACTCACCATTGCGGCAGCGAGCGCCATTCCTGTTGTAAAACGGCGTCGAACTCATCGGAGAACCGGTGAAGGATGACTCTCTCGGCGTGCTTGATTTCATAGGGGCGGCGCGATGGTGGCAGCTTCGTGGCGGAGGGGGCGCATTGCCGCGCCTCCGCATCCTTGCCCATTTCGAATTGACTGCAACTTTCTGGCGCTCAGCACATCTTCCCTGACAATCTCCATTAGCAGCGCGCTGCAAGGACGGACTTAACCCAACTTTCTCCGAACTTGGACTAAGATGGCTTGCAAACTTAAGTCGATGCGCGAGCCGATAACGAGATTGGCGCAGCTTTTCAGAATACTGATAAAGATCTCCTGGCCCCTACTCGTGCTGCGGCTCGCGCAAATGGCGCTGTCGCCTTTGCCTCCCAATGTCATGATTGCTTCAATGCACTTACCTTGCGACCAACCGGCCGCCTTTCAAGCCCTTGTCCCGGCGGTGATTTTCGCGAAATCAGCAGTTGGTATGACACTTGCTGGACTGGTGCGATCCGATCCGGGGTCCTCTCCCTTCTGGAGATGCGCATGCAAAGTGTCCTCTGCATCAAGCGGGTCTCGCGACTGCGAGTATCTCCCATTGCGTCTTTGACGTGGCCATTTTCTGCCCCTTCGACTCATTTGCGCCGGACCTGCCGGACGGACCCGCTGAGACGCCGGGAGATGATGCGAGGAGTATGGCTTCGGCTGTTCCGTGTTGCTCATCGATCGCGTCCCCGACGCCGTCATAGGGCGGAGCATCAGCCAACGGTTAGCGATGGCAATTCGCAAGATTGGGAAGAAAAATGACGCTCCTGTTGTCTTCGTCGGCAAGCAGAGAATCGATACCTACAACGCGCAAGTCGAGTCCGGCACCGCCAACCGCATGGGCGTGCTCTACCTTACCTGTATCGCGGAGTTTAGTGCCCAGCATGTCCTCGTGCTTGGCCTCGAGACAAAGCGAAACGTCTTTCGGACAGGACCATGGTTTCTCGCCATCCAATCTAAACAGAGCTGGGCCTGTGACCGCTCGTGCTGTTTGGTTCGTCTCGCCAGCTGAGTCGTCAGGGCCATCGGGCTTTCTATCACCGCCAGGCCATCAACACGGACGACCGCCCGGTGATCTCCGATTTCGCCAGTACGCTATCGGCGAGCTCGACCAATCACTTTGCCTGTGCAACGGCGCTTCGATTGCGCCGTGCCGTTCAGCCTCGGACCAGGGATGATGGCGGTATCTCGGCTGTTTGACGGGACGATCATGCCGGCGCAGCCAGCGGCAGGGCACGAATCCGGGAATGGCATCTGACGCAGGGTGTGGCGCTCAGACTTCACGAAGAACAAACCAAAGGGTTCAGGTCATGGATTTGAATTTGGCTCCGCCTGAAACAAGCGCAATCGAACACAATGACAGGGAGCTTGATCGAGGTTCTGAGGCGCCCATCACGGATCTCTTTAGCTTCACCGAATGCGCGAAACAGACGCATTCGCTCAGAGCGTTGTTCGAGCTTCTTGTAAGCTGTTCTACCAAGGAAGGGTTCAGTGAAGTCGCTTTCGGCGCTCTCAACTTCGTCGAGCCACTTCGGCTGGCGGAGTATCCACCTCCGGCTGTGGCTGTGAAGTGGCCGCCGGACTGGTGCGACCGATACTTCAAACACAAGTACCATACTATCGATCCGGTGATCCGGAGGACGCCGATGCAATCGCGGCCGTTTTTGTGGGACCAACTCGCCGACCGCTATCAACTTCAACCGGACGAGAGACGCGTATTGGACGAGGCGAGAGAGGCGGGCCTGAAGCATGGCATGAGCGTGCCATTGTTTGGCCCGTTGGGTCGGGTATCCGTGGTGTCGTTTGCATCTGCGTCCGACGATGCTGATCCTCAGGATCACATCGGTCATCTCAACGCGCTGGCGTCGCAGTTTCACACCGCCTATGGCGACATCGCTCGTCCCTGCGATAATGATTGCGAAAGAAAAATTGCACTATCGCAGCGGGAGATCAATTGCTTGCGGTGGGTGGGAGAGGGGAAATCGTCATGGGAAATTGGGAAGATCCTGAATATCAGCGAGAATACAGTCAATTTTCATATCAAAAATGCGATGCGAAAGCTGGGCGCGACCAGCCGGATTCAAGCGGTCCTTATGGCGGTTCGCCTCAATCTTCTTTGAATTCATCAGTCGAATGGAACGAGCACCAAGCGCTAATCTTGCTTCAGCTTCTGGCAGGTTAATCGATGCCCCGCGATAATGATTGCGAAAGAAACGTTGCACTATCGCAGCGGGAAATCAGTTGCTTGAGGTGGCTCGCAAGGGGGAAATTGTCTTGGGAAATGGGGAAGATCATGAACATCAGCGAGAATACAGTCAATTTTCATATCAAAAATGCGATGCGAAAGCTCGGTGCGACCAGCCGGATTCAGGCGGTCACTATAGCAATTCGCCTCAATCTTCTTCGAATTCATCAGTCGAATGGAACGAGCACCAAGTGCTAAATCTTGCTTCAGCTTCTGGCAGGTTAATCGATGCTTATGGAGCTCCGCAACCTCACGCGGCGAGAGGTTTCGGACTTGCCTCAAGGAGTGTTGTATTTGCGGCTTCGCCGAAAGTGCCATCAGATGTTGAATCGACGGACCTCGTCCGCCAGTGTTGAGGTCAGGCGGCGTCGTTCCACCCAGCCGGTGATCCCTGCTTAGACGAACTCGGACCTGGTGCTTCGGAAGGGGAAGGAGCGTGTGAAGAAAGAACCCCGACCGCGGTCGGGGCTCCCGATTCACGCAACCGCGTCGAGATCACTATTTGGCAAGCCCAGGGCCAAACTTGTAATTGAGCCGTGCCGTGATGAGATCGACGTCCTGGTGGACGCGATCGGCCGCAACGGCCGCTGGGAAGCTTACGTTGCTGCGCTGCATGAACAAGTGGGTATACTCGACGCCAGCTGACCAGCTGGGCGCGAGGCTGACTTCGGCACCGGCGCCCAGCGCGCCACCCCAACGCACATCATTGTCTACAATCTCGGTGCCAGTAGCCACCGAGTTCAAGTGATAGGTGTTGCTGGTCACCGCAGCACCGCCCTTGGCGTACAGCAGCACGGCATTGAACGTGTAGCCAATATGGCCGGTGAGCAGACCGAACGCATCTGTCTTGGTGCCAATGGTGTTTGCTGGGAAGGCGGCGCTGACATTGGAGCCGCTGAAGTCGGCCCAATTGCCCTGGCCTTCGATCCCGTAGACCATGTTGAAGATGTGCCAACGATAACCAATCTGGCCGCCAACGGTACCGCCAGTCGAATTATGGCAACCCTCGGGAGTGACTCCATTGAAATCCCAGCAGTTGCGGCTCGTTCCCCAGCCGCCATTGACACCGATATAGTAGCCGGACCAATCGATAATCGGGGCTGCGACCCGGAGCGGTGGCGCCTTGACCTGGACGGGCTGCCCGGCGAGGTCCGTGCCGAATGCGGGAGCGGCCGCACTGAGTGCGCCGATGCTTGCGGTCAGAATCAGAAAATTCTTCATTCGAGTGTCGTTCCTTTCGGTGCCCCCAGCGCCGTGCGTTTAACAACATGATCGCGAATTGCTGTAACTGCCGCACAACATGTCCTCGAAAGAAAAGGGTCAAATCGCACGCCGCGTCAGATTGTGGCGCGCGCAACTTGCCATGCACTGCCTCGGCCGAAATGCTGCGGCCTGACAGTGGTCGCTTCGCGCAGATGCTTCTTTGAATACGAGCCGTTCGTGATGGCTTGTGATGGGACGCAATGCTGCGAGGTGTTTCGTTCCCTCTCGCTAACTAGCGACAAGGCCAGTCTGCGCCAACACGTCCCGTGCATGCTCGCTGTTCAGAGAGTTCGGCAAATGAAGACCGCTGATCGAAGACGTCTCGGGCGCGCAAAAGCTCATTCTTCCGGCAGGAGGGCCGTGCTGCCGCTTGCAGTCATGGGCGATGCGGCGATGATCGATCACAGGCCTGGATCGCTTTGGCTCCCGACCTATCATAAGTGCAGCACGATTTTCCTCTGCTAAGACCTCGATCGACGATGCCAAGAAGCCGATGCGGCTGTGCCTGACGAGGCTCTCGCTTGAAGTTGAGCAAGCTCGTGCCGAGCCAAGGTCAGGAGAGAAAACGCTAGGGCGTTTCCTGGCGCGAGCGAATATTAGCGCGGCTGTTCCGTCCCGTCGCCGACTTGCTCTGGGTTCCAGGTTACTGGTCTGGGGTCACTAGAAGAGCTGCATAGGCAACAGTCGTCGCGAACGTGCTCGTCTTCAGCGGGGCTGAACGTGAGTGGAGGAAGGTCAGCTCGAGCACGCTCTGCCCCGGTTGTTTTCCCGCCGCATAAGGTCCCCAAGAGCCTTAACGAAGGCGAACTTATATGGCAGTAGAGGTTCAAGCGCCTTATTGCTCCGTCGACGGCGCCAGTTCAGCCCGCAAGCTGCGTATCGCCTCGTTTGCCAGATTTAAAGTATTCCGTTCGCCTTTCCTTATCGAAGACTCAAGGAAAGTGCGCAACCGGCTGTGGAGGACCGTCTTGAGATTATGCGCCAGCAACGGATCCTTCTCAACAAAGCGCCAGGCCTTATCAAATGCGACGCTCACGATAGCATCTGTCATCTGCACTTGCTCCGGTAAGAACTGATCCATCTCAACACTCCACGACGTCCTGATACAAGGAGGTACTTTGGCAAAAACTAACCGAGAGCCTGTGGCTTGTCCCAGCAAGTAAGACATCAGAGCAGCAGGACGCTCGGACATCGAGCTGCTCTCGGTGCTTCAATGAATCTATAGATGTTTGTTGAAGTTCCGATGACCCCGCAGTCGTATTGCCAGGCGCAATTCGAATAATTCTGAAGCGGCTGAAACGAGCACGCGTCGCGCGACTTCGTTACCGCAGTGCTCTTGTTGCTCGGCATCGGTCAATAACTGCGGCTCTTCCTGCAATCGGAAAATCGGCGCCATGCCAATCACGACTAAAGCCACAATGAAAATGGATCGTTCCGCTCCATTCGCAGTCTCAAGCTAAGAAGCGTTTCTGGAAGCGTGTGGCGTTTTCCGAACACTGCTTGTTTGCTTTCTGATACGTGTCCGGGGCCCGTCGTCCTTTGCTCCGCCCTGCGCGTGGTCTCCTGCTCTCGGTGCAGGCTCCAGCTTTCGAGCATGGTGGCGAACAGTTGCGATATGGAAAAGCCAGCGGAACCGGCGCGCTTACGGGACGGTGTGCGCATAGACGCCAAGTCGTCGATCCCCGGTACGTACGGCCGCAGCAGTCAGCCCAGGGACGTTCGATAAGCGCGCCATCAACCGCAGAAAAAGGCAAATGAAATCTCAGTCGGCTGCTGCTGAACGTGACAGTATTAGTTTCGCGATCTTCAGTTGATTGGCGGGAGTTCGAAGCACTGCCGGTAATGCTGCCACGGCCTGATCGAGAAGGCGTCCCAAAACCTGAAGGTCTTCTGGGTAGTAAACGCCACGGTCTCGCGACAGTCGCGTCGTTCGCTGGTCGCTGGCGCGGCCCCCGGTACTGGTATCGCCTAGCTGGCCGAGCTCCACTTCCGCCGTAATCATTTGGTTTGTGAGTGCGTTCAGCAGTCGGATCGCTTCGAGCTCGTTGCCTTCTTCGCCTATGAGGGCGGCCACGATGTCGAGTTGCAGGTCGATGCGTTCCTCAAGGTCCTCTGCGCGTGAATTGGAAGGGTCAAGTTCCACGGTGTTGCTCCAAAGTGGTTAAATGCAGGCAGCAGGCTGATTAACGGTTGTGGCAGACGGCGATAGAACGAATGGCTGCTGCACAAGGCAAGGTGCGCACGCACGGTCGCCGAAGGCAGGGGATGGCAGGCATGTGCCGCGAAACGACCGCAAAGGCGGAATCGACGGTACAGAGCGCTGCGAACTGCTTGTAGATGGCCCGTCATTTGATTGGATCGTCGAGCCGGTCCAGCGCGTTGGGCCGTGGCAGTGACTCCAGCTAGCGGGGACACCGCTGATGACGGCAAGTCGAGAAGCGAGGCCCGAACTGCTGCGGGATTGCTTGCCGCCTGACATAGCGATCTAGACGTAACCGGAGGCCTCGCCAGACGAGGGATAACCGCGTCGGGATATGGTCGAAGAGCGCCGGCGCATAGAATGAGATAGGGTGGCGTCAGTCTGTAAGCAGTGGATGTGGGGGCGGCCCGCCGACGAGTACTGTGCATGCGAGCGGAGTGAGAATCCGCGATCACACGACGTATGGGCGTGGGCAGCAAGATCGCCAGACTGGTCTCATCACGCCGATCGACATCAGTGCATCGTCCTGGCCGGAGGATATGTCGCTTGCACTTAGCCTGGTCAGATAGCTGATCGCACTGCTTTGCCTGAAGGCCGCGACAGCGGCGGATTGTCGACGCTGCCCGCCTGGTCAGGGCGGAAAGTCCCGCCCGCACCGGTGTAGAGGGCAGTTCGACTGCCCGAATTCTATGCAGCGCACGCATTTACTTTGGCCAAGCAGTGTGCGCGAGAGCCGATCTTCTTGGAGCGCCTTAGTAAGATTGCAAAGGGGGAGGCGACAGCGCGATACGTTGCGCGCCAGACGTTGCGATTGGCCATCCGACTGGATTTGCGCCGCACGCGTCTCGATTCCAAAGATTGATGGGTGTCGTTAGGGATGCAGCCACGAGAAGCTTGAATCGGCCTGCGATTATGCTGAAAGCAAGAGGGATCCATGGTCACACGACATTCGTGAAATGTGCTTTCCGGAAACCGGCGATCGACTTATGGGGTATTTGGCTGAAATTGGTAAAATCGAAAGTGTTGATGGGACGCATCCAGTTCGTGGATCGCGTACACGAGTAATCTCATCGCGTACATCGAAAATGGGTTATTTAGTGTTTTCCCGCAGTCTTGGTTCAGTGAGTTTGAGGGCCTTTAGGCGAGCCTGCTGATTCGTTGATGACCGGCCATGATAGAGAAGACAAAAAATCGCAGCGAATACGGCTAGATTGGACTCCAGATGTCACGAGGGTTCCACAAAAACTCCACCGATGCGCGTAAGAAGAGAAGGCCGTGCAATCTCGACGGCGACTATCCACCAGCTCCGGCCTCCCGCAGATGCAGGATGACCCCGAGCAATCGCTGGCCTTCATTGAAAAGGCCCGCGAGATCGAAGCGGACGAAGAGCGCCCGCCTGCGGATGAGTTGATAAAGGCTCGCAAACACTCCCTAGCCAAAGCTCGCTCCCAAATAGAAGCGCCAGGCGGGTCAGATATCGCCGATTTTCTCCAGTATAACGTGTACCGGACTACCTCAACCATGAGCGCCTGTGGCTTCCCATCTGAGAAGTTGGCAGGCCAATCGAGCGTCAGGCTCCATCTGTTGTCTGCCGGTACTTGAGCGCCAATTACATGCGTGCCGCCGGTTGGCGCATATAAGTGACAGTCCCCTTTATGCGGCCGCCTGCTCGATGTAGGTACCACTATAGCGAAGGTTTCCAACATCGACCCCGACAATCTTGCCGTTGCCGACGTAGACGGCACCGCCGCCAGTTCGCCCATGCAGACAGTCCATTGCGTAAAGCGCGCTCACAACGAAGAATTCTCTTCGAAAGCAGAGTTTCATGTGCCGAAGTAAGAAGAAGCGCAGTCAGAAAAAGTGAATGCTTGATCGTTGCCATTGAGGCTGACGATCGCCTTCGCGCAAAGGGCAAACGACAACCAAAATCGCAACCAGATTCGAACAACCTCAGTGCGCCGGTCTCCTTTGCCAAGCATATGATTCCCCAATGTAGACATTAGCCACCAAAGCTATCGAGAATTTCAGCTTTGATTGCGGTTGCCGTGTACAGGGAGACCTCCAGCGGAAGGTTTCCAAATGCAAGCTGGCAAAGCAAGTAGTTGGCACCTGCCTCTTCCATCTGCTGAAGAAGAAGCTGCCGGACGGAAGCTGGCGTTCCAACGACACACAATTCGCTCTCAAGTGCTGCATCGAAGGTCAGCGGAAGGGCGGGCGGCGTCGGAATGGCGTTCAGGTCGTAAAGAAACTTGAAGCTCTCCAGCCATCGTCCATACGCAGTTTTGGCCGCCGCATGAGCGTCCTGGTCAGACTTAGCAATTACGACCATGCGGGCGAGGCCGAGAAATGGCTCGCGGCCATGTGCGGTTGTATTGTGGCCGCGTTGGGAGCGGTAGGCCTCCGTAACTTTCCGGACAACAGAGGCGGGGCCTATGCACGCCAGATTGGCGCCATTTGCAGCGGCCCACTGCGCCGACTCGGCCCGATTGCTGGCGATCCAGGTCGGCGGATACGGACGTTGATGAGTCCTCAAGGTTAAGGGTATTTCGCTCAGCTCAAAGTGGTGTCCCTGATAGGATAGCGTATGTCCCTTCAGTGCAATATTCAGGATTTCGCTGGCTTCAGTATAACGGCCTGGTGCGGTTTCTGCACTGATGCCGAAATAGCCCCATTCAATCGGCTGGGAGCCGCGGCCGATCCCGAGCTCGAGCCTGCCGCCGCTCAACTGGTCAAGCATGCAGATCTCTTCGAATGCGCGCAATGGGTGATAAAGGTTGAGCAACAGGACGAGCGGACCAAAGCGCAATTGCCGGGTGCGCTGCGCCAGGCTTGATAGAAACAGGTTCGGCGAGGGCCCTCTGCCATGAGGTGTGCAATGGTGTTCGGCCAGGTGATAAGCGTAGAAGCCCAGAGAATCACAGGTCTCCGCCAGCTTGAGACGATCTTCATATTGTCGTGCGGCATCTCGACCGTCGTCATCCAAATGGTCGAAAATGCCGCACCTTAGTCTTGAAGGAAGGCCACTCTTCACTCGATCAATCTCCGATTATGGGCCGGGACGGCGAGCCCTGGTTGCTTCATGCCGTCGCGCTCAAAGAGGTGTTGTTCCTCATTTGACGGCTTAGGGCGTTTCTCTTTGGGTGCGTGGATCTGAGGTTGCACGTGTGATTGGGTCACGAGAATGCGTAGATGGCGGTCCGGCAGTTACTTTGAAAAGAGGTGGCGAAGCGCCTCCTCACCGAGCATGTGCTCGACCAGAAGCACCGTTAGCTTCGCGTTCTCCTCTTCTTCGCCTGCCCCAACGCTTGGCCGCAGAAATGTCCATGCCACCTAACCTAGCACCATTGTAGATGGCCGCTTCAGAGGTCATGTGCCCGCGAGCCGGATCAGCGCGACAGGCTACTATTTGTCTATGGTCGGACGCAGCGTCTCGTTCAGGTCGACATCAGGTAGCTCTGCGAGGGCTGCAGCGAACGCGACGAACGCTACGAAAGCTGCAATAATAAGAGAGCTTGCGAGTATCGCTGCTCCAACGTCCTGAGGGCGTCTCATCATCCGTGTCACTTTGGGTTTGGGGAGGCGGCGTTGACGCCAATCAGTTCTGCTCGACAGTTTCAACACGGCCGTCGCGCCAGCGGTAAACCAGAAAACCAGGAACCGCATTATCTCCCTTTGTATCGAACCGCACTGGCCCAATCACGGTATCGATCGCCCGTGAACGAAGTGCGCTGGCGACGCGCGCAGCATTGAGCGAGCCGGTCCGGTTCACCACCTCTGCCCATGCTTGCACGGCAGCATAGGCGTAAAGCGTGTAGCCTTCAGCGGACAGGTTGGAAGCTTTGAGTCCGGCTACCACGCCGGCCGCATTGGCATTCCTGGCGGGATCCGGCATGAAGGTAAACAACGTGCCATTTCCAGCGGTGCTGGTAATGGCCCAGAATTCAGAGGTCATCAACGGATCGTTCGCCATGACGACGAGGCCCGCTCCTGCCTCTGATGCCTGGCGTACAAACAAGCCGATTTCGGTATGATAGCCGCCGATATAGACGACGCGCACCCCATCCTTCTTCATTCTTGAGACCAGGGCCCTGTAATCCTTTTCGCCGGCTACGTAGCTTTGCCGAATGACTTGTTCACCGAACCTCTGAAGCTGTGCCTCAACCACGTCGGCAATACCCTTGCCTGCGGTGCTCTTGTCGTCGAGCACTGCGATCTTGGCGTTAGGGTAGTTCCTGTGAATGTACTCAGCGGCAGCGGTGCCCTGTTGGTCGTCGCGGCCGCAGATCCGAAAGACGGTCTGAAGGCCTCGTTCTGTTAGCTGAGGATTTGTCGAGCCAGGGGAGACCTGAACGATGCCTGCTTCGGCATAGATGTCGGAGGCCGGGATCGACGAAGAGGAACAAAAATGACCAATGACCAACCGTACCCGCTCTGTTGTGAGCTTATTCGCGACTGCGACGGCTTGCTTCGGGTCGCAGGCGTCGTCGGCGACACTCATAACCACCCTGGTATCGGGAAGTAGGCCCGAAGCGTTCAGCGCCTCGACCGCCGCAGCCGCACCATCGCGCATTTGCAAGCCGAACGCAGCGCTGCTTCCGCTCATTGGGCCAGCCACGGCAATCTTGACTTCGGAGCCGCGCGCAGCCGAGGCGAGGGCGCAGAAGAGAAGCGCTGCACTCGCAGCAGAAGCGTAATGCCCATTTAACATTGTAGAGCTCCCAATGCTCACCTAAAGTGAACCGCCAACAGCTGTGATCAGACGTGCCTGCAGGTCGAGGCCGCCAGCCAAGCGAAGCGTGCGTCAGGTCGGCCAGATTGCGACCACGTAAGAGCCTACAATTTGACGTTACGTGCGGTTCAAGCCCCGTTTGAAGGGAGTCTCGATCAAGGCGTCAGGGAGCCCCGGATCGGCGAGGCCATGACGATCTGTCCGCTCGAACCCGTAAAACTGTCGGCCAGCATCAGAGCCGCCGATCAGCCAAAGTACGGCTGATCCTCCAACCCGCCAAGGGCGAGATCGAGATATTGCATGAGGCAGGGATCCCAACCAGCCAGACTGCGGGGGGCGCTTAATCGTGCAAGTACCTTCAGGATCATCGAAACGCGTGAATCGGCGCCGGCGATTTCGCTGATCAGCAGGCGGGCTGCAACTGCGACAGCTTTTGCTCGATCGCCGCAAGGGGGCTCGCCCCGATCCATACAATCACGCAGGTCGTCGCGGATCTGCCGCCACCGCTCCTCGCGATCTGCAGCTAGCTTGCAGGTGCATCGGGATTTCTGACTACGCGTCTCGACCCGCGACATGGCATTCAAGGTAGCTGGCAGGTCATCCACACTTACCTGGATCTCACTGTCGATGGTCATGTTGCGCAGGCGATCTCGCAACAGAGTTGCCCGAGCTACCTGAAGTTCTATGCGCTCTAGATGCTTGCGCAGCAGGTCGGTGAGTGAGGTCGTGCCCTCCATAGCTTTGCGGATCTCGACAAGGGAGAAGCCAAGCTCACGTAGCGCCCGAATCTGGTGAACCCGTTGAACACTTTCGCGGTCGTACATCCGGTGGCCGCCGTCAGTACGCTCTGAGGCTGCTAGGAGTCCCGTATGTTCATAATGATGCAGCGTGCGTACCGTTACTCCGGTCGCCTCTGCAAGTTCGCCAATGCGCCATCGACGCCTTCGTGGTGTAGCTTTGCTCATGTTGTTCAATTTCAAAGCCTACAACCTTACGTCACGTGTGATTCAAGTTATTTCAAAGCTCTAGCTGGATCGTCTTCCATTCCAGCGCGAGAGTGGTGACTATCCTCAGAATGGCGGGGGATCAACCCTGAGGGGAAATGGCGATCAACAAGCTCGTCAGGCATGCCAGTTGAGCATCGCCGGCCGCTGTACGCTCCAAGATGAGTTTGGCGATTGCTTTGCGATTTTCCGGATTTCGCATCGATGGGGGTAGCGCGGTGACCGCACTATCATAAAGGCTTCCCAGGACGGAAAGCTCTTCCGGATCGAACACGCCGCTGCATTGCTCCAACGTCAGCTCCTTGTTTGTCATTGCGTAATGGCAGCGCACGTCGTCAAGACGTTTGGCGGCGATAGGGCCAAAAGAAGTCAGACTCGCGGCACGGAGCGACGAAGATGCGATGTACTCCAGGCTGATGCGATAGGGCAACACGCGTGCGCGATGCTTGCTTCGACAGCGCAAGAGATCGTGGTCATGTGCATGATCGATGACCACCACGCTCACTGTGCGTGGTGGTACGACTCGGTAACCGCAAAGAACCGTCTCCGCTCGTCGGGAGCCACTACCGATTCGGAGAGTTGACGACGACAACCCGGCGCCGATTCTGCTGTATCGAGGCAGGTGCGCCCGACGGCCAGGTGCAACGTGCGTCCCTGTCTCCAAAAGCAGGCCAACGGTCCAGCCGCCGCTCGCACGTCGAGCCTAATGCCAACGTGCGAAAGACCTACACAACGTCGTCATCATAGCCGTCCCCTGCGACGATCTTTATAGAGCGACCACGAATTCGAGAGAGGCGAGCCTAAATTGTGCGTTGAGACATTCGTTGGGATGTGAGGTTCGCACGATCTTGAGATCGTCCTTACGACAACGGCGAGACGGGTCGTGCGAAATCTCCGGCAGTATCCGGTCGTTCCGAAGTGCAGATGATGGAGGGCTCTTGTCCAGTTGCCATGTGGGTAGCCTCCTGCAACAATATCTCTCGCATCCACTGGCTTTCCGGATCGCTATTGTGAAGCACGGGCCATTGGACCGCCTCAGTGAAGGCGGGGAATGGCTGCGGAAGCTCGGCAATCCGAAGGGGGATCGTTCTTTGGAAATGCTTTACAATCCCTAATGGCATCGTCCCTATGCGGTTCGTGCCTACCAGCAGGGGCGGGATCATGCTGAAGCTCTGCACGAGAATGTCGATCCGCCGATTGAGACAGAGATCGAGTAGAAAGGATTCCTCGACCAGCGTCTTGCGCGCACCTCCGAGCTTAACCGCAACATGGCCCATCGACATATACCGATCAAATGTAAGCCGCCGTAGTAGTTGGCTGTTCGTGCAGCAACCTACACAAACGAGTCTCTCCTCGAATAGGGCCGCCCTGGGGTGCACGCTGGACATGAATAATTCCGGCAAGATAACAAAATCGACTTCGCCGCGGCGGAGAAGCTCATCGTGCTCATCGGTGAGCGTCACGAGTTCGAAGCTGACGGCAGGCGCTTCTCGCGCGACGCGCTCCACGATATTTCGAAAGAATACGACTGTTATAAAATCAGAAAAGCCGATCCTGAATCGCCGGTTCGATCGAGCTGGGTCGAACGCGTCCCGCGCGATTATTGAGAGCTCAATGCGCGTTAGAGCTTCGCGCACAGGAGCTGCGAGTCCTTCCGCGCGTGAGGTGGGGACAAGTTCCCGCCCCCTCATCCCAAACAGCTCGTCATCGAAATAGGAGCGCAGGCGGGCAACGGCTGCGCTCATGGCCGGCTGACTAAGGTTAATCTTGCGTGCCGCCGCGCTGAGGTTGCGCTCAGTCATGAGAGCATCCAGCGCGACGAGAAGATTTAGATCTAGACCTTTGAAACGCATGTCTTCTTATCCGGCAGGAACGTAACTGCGGCGCATACAACGAGCGGTGACGGCTGCGTCTGGAGAGGTCCTATTGGCTCGCCCGAATGGACATCGTTTCCATCCTGCGATCGCGAGAAGACGCTCGTAAAATGACCGCAACAATGGAGAGCAAGGCGGCAGGCCACCCAGCGGCGGCCAGAAACCGTCAGGAGTCCCGAAGCTGATCGGTCTCGCCGTTTCCAGCGAGCCACGCAACAGGACCCGGTCAGTTGGTTAATGGCAGTTCAACCCAGTGTCCGGCCAGCGCCGTCAGTTCACCAAACCGCCCAGTCGACGGTCGCGTAGCGCAGCGTTAGCACGGCGGCCAACCTACAACCTGACGCGAGGTGCGATTCAAGCGATTTTATCGGGCAAGCCAAACATTGTCGCACCGGTGGAGGCGAGTTCTGACGCGATAGTGCCGGGCTTCGCCCGTTTGAGGTGCAAGCGCACCAAACCTCACCAGCGAGATCACCGCTCGCCACTCGGCAATTCTTCGCAACCGATCGCCATCTCTGGCCGCTTCGCGCCAGAAACGTTGGAGTGACGAAAGCGGCCGAGCATGTCCAAGGGTTCGGAGCGTATTTGGAACTTGCCGAGAGCGGCTTATGATTCTAGCAGCGCCTGCGAGTTGGAGGCTCCTGAGGCCCAGATGCCATGTTGGATGCTTCCTCCAGCAATATCCGCCGCATCCAAATGCTTGCCGGGTCGGTATTGTGGAACGCAGGCCACTGCA
This sequence comes from Bradyrhizobium sp. NBAIM03, assembly GCF_020194055.1. NCBI lineage: Bacteria > Pseudomonadati > Pseudomonadota > Alphaproteobacteria > Hyphomicrobiales > Nitrobacteraceae > Bradyrhizobium > Bradyrhizobium sp. NBAIM03. Next base: position 24,891 of record NZ_JADYVS010000022.1, read on the forward strand.
CAGCCTCGGTGAATGTGGGCAGAGGGAGCGGTGGTTCGACGATCCGCACTGGCATCCGCTGTTCGAAGTGTTTGGCGAGTCGTAAGGGCATTGTGCCGATACGGCGCGTATCTAACAATATGGGCGGAATCAGGCTAAAGCCCTGCACAACGATCTCAATGCGTCTCTTGACGCCGTGCTCGAGCAAGAACCATTCTTCGAGGTTTGGTCTGAGCGCCCGTCCGAATTTCGCCGTAACGTGGCCCATCGAAATGTATTTCTCGAATGTAAGTTGCCGCGATAGCTGCTTGTTCGTGCGGCATCCCACGCATACGAGGGTCTCGTCGAACAGCGTCGCCTTAGGATGCGCGCTCGACATGAACAGTTCCGGCAGAATGAGAAAGTCGACCTCGCCCCGGCGGAGCAGCTCATCGGGTTCATCGGAAAATGGCAGCAATTCGAAGCGCACCGCGGGAGCTTCCTGTGCAAGACGGTCCACAATCTTGCGCAAAAAGACGATCGTCATGAAATCGGAGAGAATGATCCTGAAGCATCGGCTCGACTGAGTCGGGTCGAACGCGTCCCGTGATATGATCGAGAGTTGGATGTGCAGCAGCGCCTCGCGAACCGGGCCTGCAAGCGCCTCCGCGCCAGGTGTCGGGACGAGCTCTCGACCTCTCATGGTAAATAGTTCATCGCGGAAATAGGTACGCAGCCGAGCGATGGCAGCGCTCATAGCGGGCTGGCTCAGGTTAATTTTGCGCGCCGCCGCTGTGAGGTTGCGCTCCGTCATCAGAGCATCGAGCGCAACGAGAAGGTTTAGATCAAGTCCCTTGAACCGCATCTTGTAAGTCTATCCATCGTGTGGATGTGTTCCATCGGAACTATCGATTTTACCAAATAGCGGGATGTTGGATAGCAAACATCAGTTTGGAAAAAATAATCGAGTATATCACCATGGCTGCTGCTCGTTCACGCGGACTCAGAGAACAACTCCTGGACGTGCGAGCTGGCGCCGCATGTGTTTCGAGAGCGGCTATGGGCGCGCCGCGCGAGCCGCGTCGCTTCTTCTCTGTGCGAAGCTCGCTCGATCGAGACGTCAGGCGGACCTCGATAAACCTTGGTATGCGTGTTCCATCCCTTTCCATATTGCAGGTTTACCCGCGTACACTTGAGAGCGCGTTCAGCCGCATTCTAGTGTCGCGACATAACGGCAGGCGCAGATTGCGGATGCCAAGTAATTCAGGCGACTCTGCAAATGGCTCGCCTATCCACCGCATTCAGGGCGTGTCGAAGATGGATAAGAACCAGTGTGATTTGATGGCGTTTCGATGCGCCATCGATGAGGCCCCGCGCATCGAAGACCTGCCCTCAGACGTCAAAGCGTCGACAGCGATGCTAGACGAGGCGGCAAAGCTTCGTGGTGCAGACAGGCTCTCGCCAGTCCAATCGCCTCGTCGGCATCTTTCGGCATATCTCGCGCAGGGCTTTGGCCGGATCACGAGCGCGAACCATGCGATATCTTCATCGCGAGCGAAGGCGCACGGCGCGGTGCAGGCGAGGAGTGCCGCGCTCCGGCGGGTCATAGCAGCGCATTTCACTGTTGACCAGCGCTTCGGCGACTAGCGAGTTCAAGTGACCATCTCCGCTCTTCATTCCACTGGGGCACAAGGAAGCTCGCCATGAACATTGCCGTATCCCGGACTGCGGAAGCTCCTTCTACACGCACTCAAGTGCAGTGGAGCCGTCGCTGGGAAAACGAACTGCGGCTCACCGATCATGCCGAACTCGCCGAGTTCTTCCGCAAGAGCTACGGGCCGACCGGTGCGTTCAATGCGCAGCCATTTGAGGGCAACCGAAGTTGGGCCGGGGCAAGACCTGAGCTCCGCGTAATTGGTTACGACGCGCGCGGGATAGCTGCTCACCTCGGGCTACTACGCCGCTTCATCAAGATTGGTGGGGTCGATCTCCTCGTGGCCGAACTGGGGTTGTATGCGGTGCGTCCGGATCTCGAAGGGCTGGGAATCAGCCACGCAATGCGCGTGATGTATCCCACACTGCAGGAGCTCGGGATTCCATTCGGCTTTGGCACGGTTCGGCCTGCGCTTGAGAAACACATGACCCGACTGGTCGGAAGGCAGGGGCTCGCCACCCTCATGTCCGGCATTCGCGTCCGCTCCACGCATCCGGATGTCTATCCCAATTTGTCGCCGACCCGCATCGAAGACGTGATCGTGGTGGTTTTCCCGGTTGGACGCTCGATAGGCGAGTGGCCGGCCGGGACGATCATCGATCGGAATGGGCCTGAGTTGTGAAAGAGCATCTCCCCCTATCTGCTGTCCGTTGCGACTATGCTGACGTGGCCGGAAGTCGCCCCGTCTATTTGACGTTCGATGACGGGCCAAATCCATTTTGCACGCCAGAGGTGCTCGATGTGCTGGCGCAACATGGGATTCCGGCGACGTTCTTTGTGATCGGCACGTACGCGGCCGAACAACCTGAACTCATTCGACGAATGATCGCGGAAGGGCACGAGGTTGCGAACCACACGATGACCCATCCGGATCTTTCCAGATGCGGACCAGCGGAGGTACGCGATGAAGTTCTCACGGCGAGCGAGGCGATCCGTTCGGCGTGCCCGCAGGCCTCACCTAGGCACATGCGAGCACCTTACGGCATGTGGACGCAAGAGGTGCTCGCTGTGTCAGCGAGCGCCGGTCTCACAGCTGTGCACTGGTCGGTCGATCCGAGAGATTGGTCCCGCCCCGGGGTCGATAGAATTGTGAATTCAGTACTCGCGAGCGTTCGCCCGGGTGCAATTGTGCTCCTGCACGACGGATATCCTCCTGATGAGGAGCGACCGTGCACTGATGCCACGCTGCGCGATCAGACCACGATGGCCCTGTCACATCTGATCCCGGCACTACAACGGCGCGGGTTTGTAATCCATCCACTCCCTCAACTTCACTGAGCAAAAACTGACACCCTATGGACCTGCTCGCTACAACCAGTGCTGTCGCTGTTTCGTCTTATGCGCTGCTCTCGACGATCTACAAGAGCGCGCAAGCGCTTTATGCTCAACCGGCGATTAACTCATCGCTGCAGGACAACCTGGGACGATCGGAGGTGGTCCTTCCCAGTGTAGACGTCATCGTGCCGTGCTTCAACGAGGATCCAATCACGCTCGCCGAATGTCTGGAGTCGCTTGCGAGTCAAGACTACACCGGAAAGCTACAGGTCTATGTGGTCGACGACGGATCTGCAAATCGCGACCTTGTCGCGCCTGTGCACAAAATCTATGCGAACGATCCGAGGTTCAGCATCATCTTGCTGGCAAACAACGTTGGAAAACGCAAGGCGCAGATCGCTGCGATACGCAGCTCATCCGGTGACCTGGTCCTCAACGTCGACTCGGATACGATACTTGCCGCTGACGTTGTCACGAAGCTGGTATTGAAGATGCATGACCCGCAAATCGGTGCGGCCATGGGTCAGTTGATAGCGAGCAATCGCAGCCAAACCTGGCTGACCAGGCTGATCGATATGGAATACTGGTTGGCATGCAACGAAGAGCGCGCGGCGCAGGCGCGTTTCGGTGCCGTCATGTGCTGCTGCGGCCCATGTGCCATGTATCGTCGCTCCGCGCTCGCCTTGCTTCTTGATCAATATGAAGCGCAATTCTTTCGAGGGAAGCCGAGCGATTTCGGCGAGGATCGCCATCTAACGATCCTCATGCTCAAGGCGGGCTTTCGAACCGAATACGTCTCGGACGCGATCGCAGCAACAGTCGTCCCGGACCGCCTTGGGCCATATCTACTTCAGCAACTCCGCTGGGCCCGCAGTACCTTCCGGGACACGTTCCTCGCATTGCGCCTGCTGCCAGAGCTCGATGGCTATCTGACGCTAGACGTTATCGGGCAAAATCTCGGCCCGTTGCTTCTCGCCCTTTCATCACTCGCTGCGCTCGCGCAGCTCCTAATGGCAGGCTCTGTACCCTGGTGGACGGTATTGACGATTGCAGCAATGACAATGGTCCGGTGCAGTGTGGCAGCCATTCGTGCTCGCGAACTGCGGTTTCTCGGCTTCTCGCTCCACACACCGATCAATATCTTTCTCTTACTTCCTTTGAAGGCTTATGCGCTTTGTACATTGAGCAACAGCGATTGGCTCTCGCGCAAGGTCGCCAACGTGCCGGCCGACGGGGAAAAGCAATCTGTCACTCTGCACCCGAACGCTGGACGAAGTGCTGCAAGTAAATGGGGAATGTCTAGTATAAGTCGTAAGGCGAGGGTTTCCCAGAGCCCATCGAGCCTGACGGCAACAAAGAGTGTTTGCGGTAGCGATCGTTCGACTGCCTGCAAGTAGGTAATTGGCTCATGACCCTGGACGCAAACCATCAGCAATTAGAGCGAGAGCTGGCTGCCGACGATCCATGGCGTCTCGACAGTAGTGCCTTCGAGCAGGAGCGATACGCTCAAATGCTCCGGATGTCGGGTTGCAACGGAGATGTTTCGTGTGGCCTCGAAGTAGGATGTGCAGCCGGTGCATTCACGGACATGCTGGCTCCGCTATGCGAACGACTCACCGTGGTCGATGTCATGCCGCAGGCGATCGAGCGAGCGCGACTACGGACCAGGAAGTGGTCACATATCACGTGGGTGACCTGCGACATTCAGCGGTTCTCGACCACTGAACAGTTCGATTTGATCGTCGTGGCCGAGGTTCTTTACTACCTCAAGGACATTGTCGAGATGCAAGCGGCTATCCGCAACCTGGTGAGGATCCTAGCACCAAATGGGGCTCTGATATTCGGGTCCGCACGTGATGCCACATGTCAACGGTGGGGGCTTGCTGCTGGTGCCGAAACGGCGATCGCCGTCTTCAACGAGAGCCTATCGGAGGTCGAACGTCTGCACTGCCACACCGAGTCAATCAACGAAGACTCCTTGATAGTCCGGTTCCGGAAGCCGGGTCACTCGTCAGAACAATCAAACGTCGGCCACTAGACCAGGGGATCGTATGCGCATCTGCGGCATCAAGTTAACCCATGACGGGGCAATTGCTGTCATCGAGGACGGGCGGCTTGTCTTTTGCACCGAGCAAGAGAAGTGCGGCAACGGTCCACGCTACCAATCCGTTGAGAATCTCGATGCAGTCGTGCTTGCCTTGGCGGAGCATGGCCTGGATCCGCGGGATATCGATCAGTTCGTCATCGACGGCTGGGATGGGGAGATTGAGTCGCAGTTCCAGGTCCTAAGTGGAGCTGTGCCGATCGCGCTGAAGGGGGCGCCATATGTCGAGCGCCATGCTGAGGGCCTTCTTGATTCCGTCGACGGCTTTGGCCTGATCCTCGGAGACAAGGTGTTTCCATATAAGAGCTACCCGCACGTCACAGGCCACGTCGCGTCAGCATATAGCACCAGTCCCTTTGCAGGTGCGGGAAAACCCGCGTTCTGTCTGGTATGGGACGGCTGCATCTTTCCACGTCTTTACTATGTGGAACCTCGGGGGGCACGGCTCATTGCATGCCTGTTTCCGATGATCGGACATGCCTATGCTGCCGCGGGCCTTCACTTCGGCCCATACAGGCAGCCGAACCGCTCCAGTTGGGATTTGGGCATCGCCGGCAAGCTGATGGCTTACATCGCGCTTGGCTCTGTCGATGAAAGCATCGTCGCAGTGTTTCAGGAGCTCTATGAAAAGCGCTTCGCCGCTGACACGGAGCAGGCACGTCGGTACCGCGCTGAGATCAACAATCCGGAAGCGTCTCTTGCAGCTCTGCACGACTTCTTCGAGGCAAGCGCTTTGCGCCTGACGGCCAAGCGAGCGGAGGACGTCCTTGCGTCGTTTCATGTGTTCGTGGAACGTCTTCTTGTCAAGGAAATGGCGATGGTTCTGCTGCAACACTCGTCGCTTCCGGGAGCGCGAAATCTATGTATCGCCGGCGGCTGCGGTCTCAATATCAAGTGGAACAGCGCGCTTCGTGCGACTGGATTGTTCGATGATGTTTGGGTGCCGCCGTTTCCGAATGACAGCGGCTCGGCGATCGGCGCTGCTTGCGGCGCGATGGCGGCGCAAAATGGCTTCGGGCCATTGGAATGGTCAGTCTACAGTGGTCCGGCCCTGCGCGACAGCGAGCTTCCGCGGGATTGGGAGGCGGCGCCGTGCAGTCTGCGTGAACTTGCGGCGATTCTCGCGGACGACAAGCCGGTCATCTTCCTTTCCGGGCGCGCCGAACTTGGCCCGCGGGCGTTGGGCGGCAGAAGCATTCTTGCAGCCCCGACCTCCCCGGCAATGAAGGATCATCTCAACGACATCAAGCGTCGCGAGCACTTCCGACCGGTGGCACCGATCTGTCTGGAGGATCGGGCGCCGGAGATTTTCAGCCCAGGTACGCCAGATTCCTACATGCTGTTCGATCACCAGACCCGCGCGGAATGGCGCGACAAGGTCCCCGCTGTCGTCCATCTCGACGGTTCGGCGCGGCTGCAGACAATCTCCCGCAACTCTCCGCACAAAATCGCCGAGCTTCTCGTCGAATTTGAGAAGCTTACCGGCATTCCGCTGCTCTGCAATACCAGTGCTAACCTCCACGGGCGTGGATTCTTCCCGGATGCTGCCGCGGCCTGCCACTGGGGACGCGTTGAGCATGTGTGGTGCGACGGCCTGCTCTGGACCAAAACGGTGGTAGGGAAGCCATTGTCGGACGAACGACTTCTCTCAGCCTAAGAGTGATCATGTCCACCATAGCAATCGACCTTGCCGGCGTGAGAAAATCATTTGGCGACAAGGTCATCGTCAATGAGCTGTCGTTCTCGGTCGCGCGCGGAGAGTGCTTTGGCCTTCTCGGGCCGAATGGAGCCGGCAAGAGCACGATCGCGCGCATGCTGCTTGGCATGATCTCGCCGGACGGAGGAAAGATTACGGTGCTCAATGAGCCTGTGCCTGCACGCGCTCGTGTCGCACGTGTGCGTATCGGCGTGGTGCCGCAATTCGATAATCTTGAACTCGAGTTCACCGTACGAGAGAATTTGCTGGTGTTTGGCCGCTACTTCGGCATGAGCGCTTGCAAGATCGAGGCGGTCGTCCCCTCGCTGCTCGAGTTCGCACGCCTCGAGAGCAAAGCGGACACGCGCGTTGCCCAGCTGTCCGGTGGCATGAAACGGCGGCTGACGCTGGCGCGTGCGCTAATCAATGACCCGCATTTGCTCGTGATGGATGAGCCGACGACTGGTTTGGATCCGCACGCCCGCCACCTGATTTGGGAACGTCTGCGAGTTCTACTTGCGCGGGGCAAGACGATTCTCTTGACCACTCACTTCATGGAAGAGGCCGAACGCTTGTGCGATCGGCTGTGTGTCCTCGAGGGTGGACGCAAGATCGCCGAAGGCAAGCCAGACGACCTGATCGATGAGCATATTGGCTGCAATGTGATCGAAATTTATGGGAGTGATCCACATCACCTCCGCGAGCTGATCAGGCCGTATGCGCGGCGCGTCGAAGTGAGTGGAGAAACGCTCTTTTGTTATGCGCCATATCCGGAGCAGGTGCGCGAGCAACTGCGTGGGCATGCGAGCCTTCGTATTCTGCAGCGCCCCCCGAATCTCGAAGACGTGTTTTTGCGGCTGACCGGGCGCGAGATGGAGAAGTGAGCGATGGGTGAAAGTTATGCGGCGGTGATGCCCGCTAACGCGTACAACTGGATCGCGGTATGGCGTCGGAACTTCCTCGCATGGAAGAAAGTCGCACTTGCATCGATTCTCGGCAACCTCGCAGATCCTCTAACCAATCTGTTTGGCCTCGGCTTTGGCCTTGGACTGATCCTGGGGCGCGTTGAGGGGACTTCGTACATCGCGTTCCTGGCGGCAGGCATGGTCGCGACCAGCGCCATGACGTCGGCGACCTTTGAAACCATGTATGCAGCCTTTGCACGCATGGACGCCAAGCGCACCTGGGAAGCAATTCTCTCTACTCAGCTAACGCTTGGCGATATCGTCCTAGGTGAACTGGTGTGGGCGGCCAGTAAGTCCGTTCTGGCCGGAACAGCGATCGCGATCGTCGCCGCCGCTCTCGGTTACGCATCATGGCTATCCATTCTCTATGCGATGCCAACAATCGCCCTTACTGGCCTTGTCTTCGCCAGCTTGGCGATGGTCGTCATATCCCTTGCGCCAAGTTACGATTACTTCGTGTTTTACCAGACACTTGTCCTCACTCCTATGGTGTTTCTGTGCGGCGTGGTCTTTCCGTCAAGCCAACTGCCCGACTCATTTCGGCACTTCGTCGGCTTATTGCCTCTCGCACATTCGGTCGACCTTATTCGCCCAGCGATGCTTGAGCGCGGTGCCGACAGTGCTGCCCTGCACGTAGGTGCGCTCTGCGTTTACGCGGTTTTGCCCTTTTTCGCGTCGACAGCACTATTTCGGCGCCGCCTGCTGCGTTGACGTGAGTTGAGCGAAACGGACAAAGTCAAATCGATGCAGTGTCACGATGCTTCTGCGGTAGCTCGGGGGTGACCTCGTCTATTAGAGCAGCTTCTGCAATGGCCTTAAGAGGCCGCAATCGAGCCGGTTCTACGGCCGCCTGTTCGGTCGATCGGTGTCGGGGGCTAGCAGCCTTGCTTCTGAGCGCCTGTCGCTAGGCGCCGAGATGGACCTAGCAAAGTTGTGTTGTGCTGTCTGGCACGCGCGCCCGGCGGGGCGCGACTGTACAGATTAGATCGGTGGGGCGGCAGTTAGCCTTCCTGTCATGTTCAAATGGAGAACGGGATGTTGTGCCTGGGAGTGAGTGGCGGCCTTGATAAAGTCTATGAGAGCTCTCCGGAGCTGCCGACTACATTTCTTCACGATGGCGCTGCGGTTCTTGTGCAGGATGGCCGCGTAATTGCTGCTGTCGAAGAGGAGCGCCTCAACCGCGTCAAGCACTCCAACAAGTTCCCGAGCAATTCGATCCGATACTGCCTTTCTACCGCAGGAGTCTCGCTCGGCGAGATCGACCGTATCGCGTTCTACGCGACTGAAGCCTACTGCAAAACCATGCTCGAGCGTCTTTCTGTTTCTCAGCCCGTTCCCTTGGACCCCAAACTGTTGCTGCGGCAGCTGCTGGCACGGGAGTTCGGCGCCGAGATCGATCCGTCTCGGCTTTCCTTCGTGAATCACCACGAGGCACATGCCGTGAGCGCGTTTTCCATGTCCGGGTTCGAGCAAAGTCTCGTTTTTACGATCGACGGCGGTGGCGATTTTCTCTCGGGCTTATTGGCGGCAGGGTCTGGCACTGAAATTGCGCAACTTGCAAGCTTCCCGGAACATAACTCCCTGGGACTGTTCTATCTCGAGACGATTCGATATCTCGGCTACGGGTTGTTCGATGAGTACAAAGTGATGGGACTTGCCCCATACGGTGATCCCACTCCCTATCGCGAACTCTTCGCGCAGTTCTACGAATTGTTGGACAACGGTGGCTATCGCGTTCACCTGGATCGAATCGGTCCGGCCCTGGTCCGCAACATCGATGTTCGGCGAAAAGGAATGCCATTCACCCAACAGCATCGAGATGTCAGCGCTTCGCTGCAGGAAGCGCTTGAGCGGATCGTGTTTCACATCCTGCGGCACCATCGTGAAGCGACGGGCATGAGACGCTTGTGCCTGGCTGGCGGGGTAGCCCATAATTGCACGCTGAACGGTAAGCTGCTTTATTCCGGGCTATTTGATGACATCTTTGTTCAACCCGCGGCGCACGACGCCGGTTGCGCGCTCGGCGCTGCATTGATGGTCTCAAACGAACTGGGGAGGCCAGCGCCGCGCGAGCGACTGCCGGACGTTTATTGGGGGCCTGATCTCGGGAGCGAGCAAGCCGTAGAGCATGAGCTCAACGCATGGTCAGGCCACCTCGACATTCAACGAAGTGATGACATAGCATCCAGTGCGGCAGACTGGATGGCAAATGGTGCTGTAATCGGCTGGGTGCAGGGCCGCTCTGAGTTCGGCCCACGTGCGCTTGGTAACCGCAGCATTCTTGCGGATCCGAGGCCTGCGGAAAACAAGGACCGCATCAACGCGATGGTCAAGAAGCGCGAGGGCTATCGCCCCTTTGCGCCATCTGTACTGGAAGAGGATGCGAGCGAGTTCTTTGAGCTGCCGGACGGCACGCGGCAGCTCCCCTTCATGAATTTCGTGGTTCGTGTGCGTGAAGCCAAGCGTAACGTGCTCGGTGCGGTTACCCACGTTGATGGGACCGCTCGGCTGCAGACAGTATCGCGAAGGACAAACCCCATCTATTGGGATGTAATTAGTGCGTTCAAGAAGCGAACGGGCATTCCGATACTTCTAAATACCTCGTTTAACAACAATGCCGAGCCGATCGTGCAGTCCGTGTCAGATGCGATCACCACATTCTTGACGACTGACCTGGACGGACTTGTTGTTGGCCCTTTCCTCGTCAGGAAGCGGCCAGCTTCACTGCAGGATTGGTGTGCACTGGGCGTGTCATTGCCGCCGTATGCATCCCTTCATCGTGTTCGATCCTACACAGCGCCAGATCGCCAGGAAACGGTGTGCGAGATCCGCACGGGACATTCCGCCCACCATAGTATGCGTATCTCACATGAGCTTTTCGAGATCTTGATGCGGATCGAGGGCGAGGCGTCGCTCAGCTGTCTTTTCGACGCAACCATGCTGGACCAGGCCAAGCGTGAAGATCTCGTGAAGGAATTGCGGCTCGTGTGGGAGGTGCGGGGCGTTCGCCTGCATCCTCCGCGCGCTCGAGGGCACAATAAAGTGCAAAACGAAACATAGCCCGAACTCATGAGCAATGGCCATGGCTATACCTGCATGTGAGGGGGCAAGGCTATCCAGCGCAGAGGGTGGCATCGGGCATCCGCCTGAAATCGGGTACGTCGACGCAACACCGCTGAAGAAAATACGCAAACTGTTGAAAGAACGCGGCTCACCAGGGATAGCGCTGCTATGAAGTTCTACCGACGCAGCTCGCCGGCACCGCGAAATCAGGCCATGGCCTCGGACGAGATGATACGTGAGATGTCTGCGATGACGTCTATTGTCCAACCAGGAGCCCGGGAAGAGGAAATGCAGATGCTTAGCGGTTCGAGGAATGACCGGTTCGTAGTTTCCCGGCGACGTACGGGGTTCGGCGATTGCTTGTGGTCACTGGCGGCAGCCTGGCGCTTTGCAAAGAAGACGGGACGGACGCTAGCCATTGATTGGCGGGGGTCTTGTTATCTCGATGAGCCATTCACCAATGCCTTTCCAGTCTTCTTCGAACCGGTTCAAGACATTGCTGGCGTGCGGGTGATTTGCGGTGACGAGATTAACCAGTGTTCATTTCCGGGACCATTCTTCCCGGCATGGTGGAACAAGCCATCCATCGATTGCGTCTATCGCCCGGACGAGCAGATTTTCCGGGAACGCGACGAACTCGATCAACTGTTCCAAAGTCAGAAAGATAGTGAGGCTAACACGGTTGTGTGTGACGCCTGCCTGATGTGGCGCTGTGATCAGGAGGCCGAACGAGAAATCTTTCGAAGCATCAAGCCACGACCTGAAATTCAGGCTCGGATTGATGCTATCTACCGCGAGAACTTTGAATCGTACAGCGTAATCGGCATCCATGTCCGGCATGGCAACGGCGAGGATATCATGGGGCATGCTCCCTACTGGGCTGACCCGGAGCGCGCCTTGCGACAGGTCTGTAACGCCATTGATAAGGCCATGGGGTTACCCCACGCAAAACCCGTGAGGGCTTTCCTGTGCACGGACAGCGCGCTCGTCCTTGAGAAGGTTTCGACTATATTCCCTGATGTTTTCACGATCCCAAAACGATTCCAGGCGCCTCAGGCTGGCCCATTGCACAACTCGGCGCTCGGAGCCGAGGGCGGCTTTTCCGCTCTCATCGAAATGTATCTCCTTGCGTGCTGCGACACCGTGATCCGTTTTCCCCCGACGAGCGCCTTCACGCGCTATGCGCGTCTCTTTGCCCCACGCGTTATAGAATTCGATTTGAATGATCCGAGCCGATTGATCTTGATTGAAGAAGAATCGAAAGATCTCGTAGCTTCATGAAAGTCGTAGCTCGATTGATCGATCTGATAGCCGCTCTTTGCATCCAGCAGTACTGGCAGTTCTTTTCGGGGCGGCAATTGTCTGTCCAAAGGGATGCGCTGCCGCGAACTTCCAGCGGAGAACAGAACGATGCGGCGGGCGAATGCCTTCCGCAGAAGCTCGACGTCGACAACAATGGCGGCAATGCGCTGCAGCCGCGTTAAACAAGTGGAACACGTCTTCGTCTTCCTCGGGCGGACCCGCAAGTCGAAGCTGATCGGCGGTCGATCGCGGATGAACATATCGAAAGGTTCGCCGTTCAGCCGGCGAGTTCCGTCGTGGCGGTCGGGCGCTCTCGAGATCCACTATTTTGGCGAAACAATCACGCCAGGTCGTGGTCTGGAATCAATCCGCCCGGCGATGTGCCGGTGCTGGACACAGCAGAACAAGGGCGCGATGAAGTCAGCATCAGCTGCCACAGAATCTAACGTACGAAGCTGGTGACGTCAGTTTTCGAGTTGACGCGGCTACTGGCCGTGGCCGCGATCCTGATCGATCGTTGCTTCGACGAGAGCACTGGCCTCCGCTGGCTCTTCCTCCTGTGCAGTCAGGAGATAACGTGCGTCTTGCCGCCGGGTCTTGGCGCAGGCGAGTGTGCTCGTGACGTTACGTAGCCGATGCACCATCGCTGTCACAAAGCAAACGCACCGTGTCTTGAATACGCCAAGCATTCCGCGTGCGCGACATTAGGACGCAAAACGGAAGCGGATTTACCTGCATCGCGGTGGCCCAAATCCTGCTACGCGTGCGGCGCGCAACAGGAGGGGAGGCGGGCGTGGATCTCGATCTGCCAAATGACGATCTGATCACAGGCTCGCTGCCCGAAACACATTTGGGTTGCCCCTTTCACGCCGATAAAGCCCGCGTTCATGGCGGAGAACAGAAGGCGATGCTGCTCACCGGAGCATCGCGCGGAATTGGTCATGCCACTGCCAAGCTGTTCTCGGAGGCGGGCTGGCGCATCATTTCTTGCGCGCGTCAACCGTTCGACGGCGAGCGATGTCCCTGGCACGCAGGGGACGAGGATCATGTCCAGATCGACCTCAGTAATCATCGAATGCTGCCGCGCGCGATCACTGAGGTCAAGAAGCGCTTGGCCGGTGCACCTTTGCACGCACTAGTGAACAATGCTGGTGTCTCGCCGAAAACGCCCGCTGGCGATCGGATGACGTCGTTGACGACGTCAACCGAGACCTGGATGAGGGTGTTCCATCTCAATTTGGTGGCCCCGATCCTGCTGGCGCAGGGTTTGTTTGACGAGCTAAGAGCCGCGTCAGGATCGATCGTGAACGTGACTTCGATCGCGGGCTCGCGGGTGCACCCGTTTGCCGGCAGTGCCTATGCGACGTCGAAAGCTGCGCTTGCGAGCCTCACACGCGAAATGGCGCACGATTATGCGCCGCATGGCATTCGTGTGAATGCAATTGCGCCCGGCGAAATCAGGACGGACATGTTATCGCCCGACACAGAAGCGCGTCTCGTGCCAAGCATCCCGCTGCGCAGAGTGGGAACCCCGGATGAAGTGGCCAAGGTCATCTTCTTCCTGTGCTCGGATGCGGCGAGCTATGTCACGGGGGCCGAGGTGCCGGTCAATGGTGGGCAACATCTGTGAATCGGCCGGCCTTGGCGACACAGCTAACTTGAGCTGCAGCAGCGGCGCTTATGGTCTCCGCTGACGATGCGCACGCAATCCGCAAAAATGAATGAAGGCACACTGTAAGTTTATCGTCGTGCCATGAAAAGGTGTCACGGTTCTATGTCATCTCGTCAACACTTGGCGTTAGATCGAGAGTGACATGCAAAACGAAGCTCGCCAACCAGGACAAGGTACCAGGGAGGACGATCAAGACAACGGAGGCCGCCTCATGCTGGATATCCCTTTCTCACACGAAAGATCTGCCTCGCAACCTGAGCCGGAGGGTAAGCCCCCGGGGGAGCCGTTGCGTGAGAGCGCGCTCACCGGCATCTTCGAAATATCGAAAATTCTTGCCGCTCCTTGTCGGCTCGAAGTCACGTTGGCCAACGTTGTTGGTCTTTTGCAATCGTTTGTGCAGATGCGACACGGCATCGTCTCACTGTTCGACGAGGACGGCATGCCGGATATTACGGTGGGCGCCGGCTGGAACGAAGGCAGCGACGAAAGTTACCGGATGCGACTGCCGCGGAACGCAATCGACCAGATCATCGCGACGGACAGGCCTCTTGTCGCCGAGAACGTGGCCGCCGAGCTGGTATTCAGCGCTGCCGACCGGGAAGTGCTCGGCGCCTCCGATAGTATGCCAGTGTCGTTCATCGGGGTTCCCATTCGCATTGACCGTAAGGTCGTGGGCACGCTGACGGTCGACCGCATCCGGGACGATAGGTCGAGTCTCCGGCTCGAGTACGATGCGCGACTGCTCGCCATGATCGCCAACCTGGTGGGTCAAACAGTGAAGTTACACCGCTTGTTCGCCTGCGATCGCGAACGACTGATGGCGGAGAAAGACCGGCTACAAAAGGAGGTATTAGAGCTCAGGCAACCCTCTCGGGAGCGCAAGAAGCTACACGCCCATGGGATCATTGGCGACAGTCCGGCGCTGCGCGGGCTGCTCGAGAAGATTGCCGTTGTAGCCAGATCGAACAGCACGGTTCTGCTGCGTGGTGAATCCGGCACCGGAAAGGAACTCGTAGCCAAGGCCATTCACGAATCATCGTCCCGCGCCAAGCGCCCGTTCGTTAAGCTGAATTGCGCGGCGCTTCCTGAGACCGTCCTGGAATCCGAATTATTTGGTCATGAGAAAGGCGCCTTTACCGGTGCGTTTAGCTCGCGCAAGGGACGCTTCGAACTTGCTGACAAGGGAACGCTTTTTCTTGACGAGATCGGCGAGATCTCAGCTCCGTTCCAGGCGAAGTTGCTGCGCGTTTTGCAAGAGCAGGAGTTCGAGCGCGTCGGGAGCAACCAGACTATTAAGGTCGATGTTCGAGTGATAGCTGCGACCAACAAGAACCTCGAAGAGGCTGTCGCAAAGAGCGAGTTCCGGGCGGACCTTTACTATCGCATCAGCGTAGTTCCCTTACTGTTGCCACCGCTACGCGAAAGACGCAGTGATATTCCTCCGCTTGCCAGGGAGTTCCTCAGAAATTTCAATAACGAGAATGGCCGTACTCTGACTTTGGAGCCGAGTGCGATCGATGTACTGATGAACTGCGGCTTTCCGGGAAATGTCCGCGAACTCGAAAACTGCATCGAGCGAACAGCGACGCTGTGCGCCGGATCATCGATCGTGAGAAGTGACTTTGCATGCTGCCACGGCCAGTGCCTTTCCGCGATGCTGTGGAAAAGCACGTCGGACGAGAGGAAAGAGCAGCCCGTGCCCATGCCAGCGGTGCCGGCAAAGCCCATCATTCCGCTAGCTGAAGCGAGCCAGCCGGTCCAGTCTGTCGGCGACGAACTGGCCTCACTGGGGCCTCCCGGCACAGTTCTCGTTAGTGGCGCGAAGATGGCCGATCGCGAACGGGTCGTTGCGGCCATGGAAAAATCTGGCTGGGTGCAGGCAAAAGCAGCGCGCCTGCTCGGACTAACGCCGCGCCAGATTGGCTACGCGCTGAGGAAATATGGGATCGAGATAAAGCGGTTCTGAACGACGACATCGGCCGGAACTGCTACTCCCAAATAGCTATATGAGGACGATCTCCGATAGGCAATCTCATCGCAATCTGAACGGAATGGTCCGCCCTGGGCGGCAACTTGGCCCCGAGCGAAACCACCCGCCCGCTTGCGGGACTGCTGTCGAAAGGCGGGTTTACCTGGTTCGGTGAGAGATGGACTCGCGCGCCATGACATACCGAGCGTCACCTGTGGGCCATGCAATCGCGAATCGTCGGTTGCTCACCTCTAACAAGCTATGATGCCTATCCGCCGATCCCCGGAAAAGTGTGAAGCGTTTTCCGAAAAGATCATGCTCAAACAAAGATCTAAAGCGCGATGACGATTCATCTTAATCTCATCGCGCTTTAGTGAGCGGCAATGCTCAATAAACGTCAATCGGTCCGCCGCCCGCTGGTGATTAGCGACGGTAATCTGTCAAAAGGCTGGCCTCACTCAGCTGGCGCGCCGTGCGGAACAGCGCTGTCGCAGCCCTGACTTATGTTGGCATTGTTCGTTGGGAAGAGCGAGCTAGAGGGGCGCATCACCCGATCCAAGCCTATGTGATAGCAAGCCGATGCCAAAGAGGCGGGTGATGGTACAACACTTGCTCTGCTCTTCGCAGCTGTCGCAATTGTTGGAGCAACACCGTGCACAATGTCGTCTGCATCAAACAAGTTCCGGACTCGGCGCAGATCCGCGTGCATCCCGTGACCAACACAATCATGCGTCAGGGAGTGCCGACCATCATCAACCCGTATGACCTCTTCGCGCTCGAGGCCGCCCTGGAGCTGCGCGATCGGTTCGGCGGTGAAATTACCGTGCTTACAATGGGACCGCCATCGGCCGAAGATTCCTTGCGAAAGGCGCTGACTTATGGTGCCGATCGCGCCGTCCTACTCACCGATCGCTGCTTTGCGGGCTCCGATACCCTGGCAACAACGTATGCACTTGCAACAGCCATCCGAAAAATTGATAAGGAATATGGCCCGACAAACGTCATCTTCACGGGAAAGCAGACCATCGACGGCGATACGGCGCAGGTTGGGCCCGGCATCGCAAGGCGGCTGGGCGTACTGCAGCTAACTTACGTTGCGAAGGTCAGATCCTTAGATCTCGCCAACCATACAATCGAAGCGGAACGTCGCTCCGAAGGCGGTGTCCAGGTGCTGCACACGAGGCTGCCCTGTCTCATCACCATGCTGGAGGCAACGAATCAGATTCGGCGTGGCGCGATGGCGGATGCCTTGCGCGCCGCGCGGGCCCAAATCGTCAAATGGAGCGCGCACGATGCCGGTATCGAAGACGTGTCCAAATGTGGCCTCAAGGGATCGCCGACCGTTGTCAAGCGAGTGTTCGCTCCCTCTGCGCGGGCCGAGAAGGCGGCGCTGGTTGAGGCCGCCGAGCAACCGGCGCAAGCGCTGATAGACGCCATTTTCAAGCGTCGACCGAAGCTCGAAGCTGAGCTTACGGCACTCGTCCGTGACGCGTGATCTGGAGAGTTCTAGCAAACGACAGATTGAAACGGTCCAAGGATGTACCAACGCCAAGAGGCACCGCGCTCAAGTGAGCGCGGAAGACATAGCTAGGCACCTCAGCCCGCGACCAGCGCATTCGGTGCATGACTTTCTCGATTGCTCGCGATCACCTGGGACCGCATGTTCCGTAGAGCACGTTATGGGCTCGATCGATGTCCGGAGTTGGACGCGATTGTCAGGCAGGCGTTCAGATCCCACTGCATGGTCGCGTTCGACGGCGTTGAGGCGACTATTTCGCGCGTAGTTGTCACGGGCAAAGACGGATTACGTCCGCGACCGGGATCACCATACTAACGCCCGAGCGCCCAAAGCACTGTCGCGCTGTTGAGGGCGCGAAGCCCACCTATGTGGCACCTTTGGACCAATCTCCGCGATTCAACAGCCCTATACCCATTGTGAGTGGCGGCTGGCTCTTCCCCGTTTGGGTTTTGAAGGCCGTGCAAAGCGCTGTGAGGTTCAATGCACTTGTAATGAGGAATCGGTCGCTAGCGTTTTGTCAATGTATTCAGAATCTGTGGGCGAGTGAACGAGTTGGCACGGTGATTGCTGTAAACACGCAAGAAAACGGCGGGGTGGTGCTCGCGAAACGTGAAACCTAGCGGCGGTCTCTTTGAGAAGCTCGTGCCGGCCAGCAGCCGGCATTCGCGCAGCTTGCGGCCGAAGGCCCCAAGAGCCAGGTAGATGCGATAGTCCTTGTAATGCTGAACGAAGATCATAGCGGTTCGACCATGGCAGGAGCAGAAACCGAGAGGGCCTGCGCGGCGCAAATCTCATCTTGGCTCTGCAAGCGAATGCTGGCCGTGCCGGGAATTCGCGGCATCGGATTTTTCGCGGACCGGAATCCGTCTCGATCCCCGCCGCTCAGTTGATGAACGCGTTCCCTTCGAAGCGCGTGAGCAGGACTGAGCATGCCGATGTCTGCTACCGCGAAGGTGGCCACCGAGAATTTCGCATGGATGGTAAACGCGATCACAAGCCCATCGAAACCAAGGAAATCGCGATGGCCAATGGTTGGCCGCGATACCAAGTTGCTCCGTCAAGGACCTTTCTCTTCTCATCGCGTGGGGTCAAATGACATCTCAAGCGTCTCGATTTTCACCCGATCAGCCTCCGCCACGGATATGCTGCGAGTATTTGACTGAGCAAGCGCGAGCCCTGTTCGGCCCGCACCCGTTCGCTGCGGAGATGTCCCAGGACCAGGTCACTAGCCTGCTGCCTGAATATCTGGCGATGTCACAGGCGTTCCCGTACCTGCAGGCGGGGTCGCAAAAGGATCTCATATTCGATGCAATGAATCACAATCGAGATCTTGCGAGGGACGTTGAACTGACCAGCGTGGTCGCAAATTTCATCTGTTGGGATGAGACGGGTGGTTATGGCCAAATTCTCCAGGGCGGAAAGGCGGCGCTACCCGATATTCTGGTGACTGAAAACTTCCACTCGAACCTGTTTAGAAAGGATGCGTCGCAACTACTCGGCAGAGCAATACGGCCCAACTACAGCGCCACGACGAAGCGGTACCTGCATTCTCTCTATGCCGGATTGTCATCCAAAGATCCTTTGGTGCGTTGCGCCTACATGGTCGCTTTTGAGCTACACGCTGCAGATATGATCCAGTCGCTATGGACCACTCTGGTCAAAACCTTTAAGGCGCGGCCTGACGATCTTGAGTACTTCCGCAGCCATGTCGGCGGAGAAGATCCCGCGGAGAGGTATCACGGAGAAATGACAAGCCGGCTGATTGGCGAACTTGTCCCGGCTGACCGTAACGATCGCTTTTTGGATGAATTCGATCGAGCCTATCGGCTCAGCTTACAGTGGTGCCGCGATCTGCTCCGAATTGTCTCACTTCATGATGATCGGTCGGAGATCGAACACCATGGCCGTTGTCATTGTGGTTCTGTCAAGTTCTACGTCCAAGCGCCGCGAGAGCTCTCTGCAGTTCGATGCAATTGCTCAATCTGTCAAATGTCTGGATTTCTGCACTTGCTCGTACCTGGCAAAAAGCTTGGCATTGAGTGCGGCGAAGAATTCCTCACGGCGTACCAGTTCAACAAGAACATCGCTCGGCACACGTTTTGCCGGGTTTGTGGCGTAAAGCCATTCTATAGGCCGCGGTCGAACCCGTCCGGATTCAGCGTAAATATTCGATGTCTGGATAACAGGACCATCGAACGCATAACAATAAGCGACTTCGATGGCGAGCATTGGGACCAAGCATTCCGCTCGATGCACCAGGACCTGGAGCCCTGCGTCGAAGATAAAACCCTGGAGTGAACTCGAATGGCGCGCGCAATGAATCATAAATCCCGTCTGCTTTCAGAAGAGGCTTTGACAAAATACCGCATAGAGCTGTTGGTGAAGGGTACGGTCGTGATTGGCCCCCAGGTATTGTTCACCCAAGATGACTTGGCCAAGATCGATCAGCTGCAGGCTGAGATTCCCGAAGAAGAAGTGAGGGAGGGAGATGCCGGCGACTCGCACAATGTTTTCGTCAAACGCGTGAGGATAGACCCGCCCGGCCGCGCTCCTAGCGACGCGAGTGGTGCAGCTCCAAGGGAGATCATGGAACTACTTGAAAGGAAAGACCGCACCTTCGCGCTAAGAAAGATTTTGGGAGCCACGTCAGATTACGTGATTCGCCGATGCCAAATGCATCGGATGCCCCCTGGCTCCTTTGTTGGCATTCATCTGGATGCTGCGAGCGACCCGGATTTCGAGTACTCGGTGATTGTGCAGCTGGCGAGAGACTTTGAGGGGGGTGAGTTCGTGGTATATCCAAGCGGGTACGAACAGCAGGTGTTCCAACCGCCATTTGGTACGGTACTTGTCACCACATGTAAGCTCCGGCATGAGGTGATGCCTGTGCTGACCGGCGAGCGCCGATCGCTGGTCTACTTCTGTTCAAAGCGCAGCGGCGCGAACCGCCGGATCATCGAAAGCTCTACCAAGGGCCCTTGAATGAGGTGGCTGAAATGGCTTCGAATGAGTTGGGTAACGGGTGAGCTCTCAGGAGAGATTGGTAGCTTGGCCATCTTGTGGTCAGACTGTCGCTCGCAAAGGCTGCCACAATGCAGGTCAGAAGCCACAGCTAGCTTTGCTGCCTGTATAAAGGCCACCACGCGTAATCCGAGCAAAGGTTTGCTCAGGGTAGTTGTGGTAAGTCATCGTCGCTGCCTCGAACCGAGAGGCGTGTCGGCGCGTGATGGTGTAATCGCGCCGCGCGCGGGAAGGCCCTGTTGTCGTCAGGTTCTCGACAGCTACACACCTAGCAAACAGCCGAATGCTCGGGCTAATTTGCGACGGATGTGCGGGGACTGGGCCTTTGCAGGGTCCATCAGAAGAGAAGTCTCGTCTGAAGCCCCTAATCGCGCGCGGTATTTTGCTCGATCGTCCTGCATTAGCCGAGTCCTGAGTATTCATTTCGAAAGAGAGAACGGATGGACTTTACCTCAACTCGAGGGAAGCTCCATGAGTCGGGCAGCGCGGGCCAGCAAAGAGAACTTGTCGGTCTCCCCGTCGGCAGACGCCCGGCCGACCACGCCCTCGTGGACGAGTTGCACAGGAACGATCCGGATCTCATCGCCCAGACCCGATTCGTTCAACCCGAGCAAGCCCAGCTGGTGCGCTTAATCCGGAGCCGGAGCGACGACGCACAAACCTTCCGGCAGATTGTCAATGATCAGGATGACAAAGGTACCGCCAACTTCCTGTTCGTGACTGTGAACGATGGTGGTGTTACTGGCGGCGGCGCCGACTGGTCGCTGCTGCTGGTTGATCGCCGCGTGCCCGCCGCCCCTGTTGCCTATCACTATGACTCCGCTGGGTCTCACAACAACACCGTCGCAGAGCAGCTCGCAGCACGTCTCGGCTCCCGTCTGCAAGCGGCCGGCATGGCCCGGCAGCAGAACGGCCTAATTGCGGAGTACTTTGTGGTAGACGCGAAGCGAGCGCTGATTAGACGATTGTCGCGAGGGGCGAGCGGCCAGACGAAGCCGCTGCACATCGAGCACCTCATCCGCCGAACCTGCCCATACGGTACAAATGGTTACCGATGTTCTGCTCCTGTGCAGCAAATAGCCAAAAGACTCCCGTTGTGTTCCTTCCAGGCCGCCTAGATTGCCTCGTGAGGCCACTCGTTCAGCGATGAAATCGTAGCGCTCAATGCTCAATGAAAACCGACTAATGCAACAAATCCCGCATGGGCGCCTAAATTCGGCATTCCATCGCCTTCTTTCGCGGTTTTGCTGCGCGTATTATCGGTTTGTCCGGCAGAGCGCGATGTTTGATCACTGCGCCTGCTGTGATCATCGATGAAAGCCCGCCATGTAGCGGATTACGAAGAAAGTCACGGCGACGACGGCGGACGTTACAGCGAGTGAAAACGCTACTCGCGCCAAGAACTGGCCAGGGCTAAGTCCGTCCCATGAACTCATTTTCGTGCTTGCCTTACGACTCGGATTTGCGCCTGCAGGATGATCGTACCAGACGCACTTTGCGAGTAATCAGCGGAATTCGGTTTGTGCGCGCCGCGAATCGTCGCGCCCCTTGAGGCAGTCACTCTGGAACCCTAAGCTCCATTAGGGTACAAAATTCCACTGCTGAGCAACTGCCCCGTTGAATTGGTAGAGCCAAGTAGGATTGCCATCTTTCGTGACGCGATTTTGTTGTCGATGCACAGCTTATTGTCGGCGATACTCAGAATAAAACCTGGACTCTTGAGTAATTCCCATCGCTGCTTGGGATCGGCAGGGTGTAGATTGCAAGCGTCAGCGCTACTTCCGGAGCGATGCGATCGCCCTTCTGTGCGATTGCGAGCTTACCTGCGCTTGAGTTCAATGTTGACACGCGAATGTCGGGTTGCAAACATTTTGCGTCCTAATGGACTATGGGACAGAACAAAATAGGACAAACTCGACAAGTACACACAGCCAGGCGAGGTAAAGCAGCCTTTTGAAAAAAGGCACGTTGCTTGCTTGGGTGCAGTGAGCGTCACCGGTCTTGCAGGGGCTGTGATGCTGGGGCGGGCCTGACATGTTTCAGTGCCATTTCGGGTCCGCCCCGCTATTGCTCGCGAGGCAACATGGAGCAGCGTATTCGAGCGGCTTCAGCGGCTATCGCGTTCGCTCATGCGTTCGGTCGTGAAGTCCTCAGCGTGTACGAACATGAAGGCCGCAGGTACAACAGAATCAGAGTCCGCGTAACCGGGAGCATAACAAACGGTTACGACTTCGAAAGTGAATGTCCCATGGCCGGTGCGCTACCGACTATATATCACTTCGGTGCGGAGCCGCATTGGCTACCGGCGCCCAAGTGCCCACGACTCTACAGCGGCCTTGATTATTGCACCTCAACCCACTTCTCCGTGAGAGTGACGGACAATGGTGCCCAGATAGTCGATTGGCGGAGGAATTCCTTCACATACACCGTCTGGTGGGTGGTCCGCGCAATAGAAGGAAGCCGACGATGGAAATTGCGCTAGCAATTGGCGCTGTGTTCGTTTTCACCGCAATCACGGTCGCTTGCCTGTGGGCGCTTGGAGCCCGGGGTGGCTGAGTATCATTGATGAATGAGGCCGATGGAGAAAAGCGTTTGCTACCATGCCGCCCCTTCTCGTTGAACTTCTGTGCGGTCCCACTTGGATTGGCCTGACGGACCCCCTAGCGGTCGTGCTGTTGTGGATGTTGATTGTGTGCGAATGCCGCCCGAACAAACGGGTGCGGACTGCTCGAAAGCTATACGGGTGCGGTGGTCTAACTCGCGGCCCGCTCTCAGGGCCGCGCGTTTTGAGCGGATCACTCCGCAAGCTTAAGGTTCAGGTAGTTCGGAGAGTAGAGCGGGTCAGCGGTTTCGTTGGCCTGGACAGCACCGAAACGTCCATCTTGAAGGCCATGATCTGATTGGCGCTTCCTTTGTAGATCTTCAGTTGCGGCCGCCTGAGCTCCTCAAGTTCCAGCTCCAATTGATCGAGCAGTCGCGCCGACCGCTCCGAGCGCGTCCCATAAAATGTCCGCCGCAGCTTCTCAATCTCGAGCTTGAGGTGGGAGATCAGCGCTTGCTGCTCGATTGCTTTGCTTGGGCATTGGCCGCTTCAGCAAGTTTGGCCCCCCGCCGCAAGCCTGGCCGCACGCTCGGCCAGGATCATTGCATGCGCGGCAGGAGATCGGGCGGCAGTCCGTCGCCGGCGGAGTCCATGACCAAATGGAATCATGTTCGCCGCCAGATTCAAACGACAAACTCTCAGCCCACGCTGGTTGGACACAAGGACTCCTGGGGATTGCGCCAATCGATGCCGGACAAAAGATAGCTCATCTGTGCCTGCGAGATCGACACCACGCCGTCCGCCAGCGACGGCCATATAAGACGACCTCTCTCCAACTTCTTTGTAAACAGGCATGCTCCCTGGCCATTATGCCAGATCACCTTCAATAGATCGCCCCGGCGCCCGCGGAAGCAGAACAAACGACCGCTCAGGGGATCACGGCGCAGCACCTCTTGGACCTGCAACGAAATTGAGACGAAGCCTTTGCGCATGTCGGTGTGGCCCGTCGCCAGCCACACCCGAACTCCCGTAGGGATTGGAATCATCCCGGATCCGGAGCCTCGATAGTCCGACGAAGCGCCTCAACGTCGAGCCCCGCATCGACAATGACGCGCCGCTCGCCAGCCAGCTCTATCTCAATCCGATGCTCCGTCCAATGTGCTGTCGCGCTCTCCGATGAGGCCGCCACCGGGGCGATGCCCCACCCTCGGCCACAACTGCCCTGACAAAGCCAGCCTCGGATTTGGTCCGGTCTGCCGCGGCGGCCCTTCGCCAAGTCACCAGCAGAGAACGCGACAAGCCATATCGCCGCGCTGTCGCCGCAACCAGGCGTGGCTCGGACATGCTTTCCAAAGCAATCCGAGCCTTATCCTCTCAGACCAGCGCCGCCGCCGGCCTGTTTCCACCACCTCAAGTCGATTCAGCGCACTGATCTTCTCAGCTATCAGGCCAGTCCGCTGCAAGGCGTCTCTTCTCGGAGGCTTACCGCCGATCGGCACGCACTTCACGAGCGACTTAAGGGTAGCCGCGATTAGGGCTGACAGAGCCAGAGCGAGACGGAGCAGACATTCACGTCACATCCTCAGGTACGGGTTTCAAGGCGCGATCGAAAGCAGGGGCAAGTTCGGATCAATTGAACGGTCCAAGATATGGTCGATGGTCTCAATCAAGCAATTCTCAGTAGGCGGTGCTGCAGATCGCGGGCCGCGGGCCTGTCGCGCGCGATCACAAGGCACTCCACCGTGCCAGCCTCTTCGTCGGCAGCAAGCGGGATCACGCCCTCCTTGCGTGTGCGGTCGAATAGAAATCCTTCCTTGCCGAAACGATCATGCGCTGTTTGGAGGGATCGTGATCGAACATTTCTCACGGATAAAATAACCTTGCAACCGGAATAGTCGAAGCCCAGCAGCCGGACCGCAATACTGTGTAACACCGAGCCGCCACCCCAGCGGCCGTTCGCTTCATTAAACAGCAACCGACCGTGATTCGCGAAAATGGCGTCAATGTTGATCATTCCGCGATATCCCAGGTCTCGCGCAAGTGCCACAAATCGGTAGGCGTGTGCCTGGGCGGTCAACCATTGCTCGTTCGTCAGGTCACTTGGAAGCTCAAGTCCTGTCCAGATCAGAGCTCTTTCGGATCGATCTGTGCTTTTACGCAGACGTATGTTTCCACTGTTGATGAAAACGATTGAACCATCATCGTCGATTTCATACTCGAGATAGAACAAAGACCGGGCCAGGTGGTACGACTCCACGACCAGCGTCCTACACGACGCTGTTGTCATCTCAGACCAAAGCGCGTCAGGATCAAACGACGGCCATGAAATTCGCCGGGTATCTCTTGCCCCAGGTAGTGGATCGCTTTCTTTGCCGGTCAGGATGACATTTCCGACCCCACCGGCTCCATTGTCCAGCTTTACAATGACTCTGCCGGTCTCGGATCTGAGGGAAGTGACCGCTCTGAATAGTTCGTTTGAGTCCGTCGTGACAGATCCATTGGGCAGCGGAAGTGCGACGCTTGTCGCCAATTGACGGAAGTGGCTCTTGCGGTTCAACAGATCAGGCCCTCGCTGCAGAGCGAAGTCGTCGCCGGTCTGCGGTATGCCCAGCATGGTCGCCAGGCGTGCGACGCCTTCAGTAGAGTAGCAGGGATGCAATCGCCAGTTTGATTTCTGACGAATATGTCGGTTGATCCGCTCAACGACAGTCTTGGACAGCAATGTGCAGTCATCAAGGACCGGCGATTGGCGGCCGCCTTCAGGTACAAGGAGAAAAAGACTCGATGCGTCGAAATCGAGCGTCGCGCCAATGAAGGATAGCAGATCCGCCGGGATGACTACCGGGGAGACTATTAGGTCGCCGTGCTGGGCAAACCACGCTGAACGGTATGCCGAGTTGGCGGCCAGCGAAAGTTGAGCTGGTGTCAGATCGGCGCCCGACATTTGAGCCGTACCGGCATTCATGATCAAGATCCGCGGCATCCGCGACCTCCGGGCATCTGGACGCGATCAGACAGGGATCGTCAGGCCACAATGTTGAACTTGCTGCGCCGTGGTGAGGCACTGAGCGAAGGTTGATTTTGCGCCGTCTCGATATCACCTGCGATGTAGCGGGAGAGTACGGCGCGCCTCCAATCTGCCGATCTCAATTGATAGCTCCTTTCGGGCTGATCACGTGGCGATCCTTCAGCAAAAAATGCTGGATCTTGCCCAACGCGGTTTTCGGTAGTTCTTGTGTGAAAATGATTTCGCGCGGCACCTTAAAACGGGCGAGCTGTGACTGGACATGTGCCGTCAGCGCTTCCGCCTCGACCCGGGCGCCCGGTCGCTTGATCACATAAGCGACCGGTACTTCTTCCCAGCGCGCATCGGGTCGACCGACCACGGCGCATTCCGCGACATCCGGATGGTCCGCAAGCACACGCTCTACTTCTGCCGGATAGATATTCTCTCCGCCCGAAATGATCAGGTTTTTCTTGCGGTCGTGGACCCAAATATATCCATCTGCGTCGCAGCGGCCAATGTCCCCAGTGCGATACCAACCATTGCTCAGAGCCTCACGCGTTGCCTGTTGATTGCCCCAATATCCGCAGAAAACGTTGGGTCCACGGACTGCGATTTCGCCTGGGTTACCGGGCGGCAACTTGCGGCCCGAATCATCCAGGATCGCCGCTTCGCAGCAGAGACCTGCCAAGCCGCTTGAGCCCTCAGGCACGAGATTTCCGCCGAGCTTCGTATACACAGCGATCGGGCAGGTCTCCGTTGAACCGTAAACCTGCAGGACTGGAACGCCGCGCGCGACAAAGCGCTCGACAAGGTGCTGAGGCACCATCGTCGATCCGGTACAGATTGCTCTGAGCGAGGATAGGTCGGTGCTTTCCCATCGACCATTGCTGGCCAGGGCTTGCATCATGGCTGGCACCAGGGCTGCCAGGCTCGGCCGGTCACGCTCGAACGCATCAAGCATGGTCTCCGCCCCAAAGCGGGTGTGGATACTCACCGTCGCGCCGTGATGCAAAGTCGGCGTCGTCTGGATGTTCAAGCCACCAACGTGGAAGAACGGCAAAACAGCCAGCGTGTGATCGGCCGAGGTGAGGTCATGCATGTGCTGACTCATGATGCCGTTCCACAGCAACGCTTCCTGACGCAGCACGGCGCCTTTCGGTCGCCCTGTGGTGCCCGAAGTATAGACGATCAGAAGCGGGCAAGACGGGTCCGCGCGAGGATTGCGTCCGTCGCCACAGTCTCCCTCCAGGAGATCGTCCAACTTGCAGCCGCCGAGAGGCGTAAAGTCCAACCCGACAAGAGAGGCATGGCGCACTTGCTTCGTCAGGACAGGCAAAGCTGCGCCGAAGCACTGCTCAAGAACGAGCACTTTTGCCCCGGAGTCCGACAAAATGAAAGCGTGCTCGGCGGCCGCAAGACGCCAATTCAATGGTACGAGGATTGCGCCGAGCCTCGCGCACGCATAGAGCAGCGCCAGATAATCAGGCCTGTTGAGGCTGAGGATCGCGATCCGGTCTCCCCTTTGGACGCCGAGCTGGCTCTTGAAGGCGCGAGCGATCCGCTTGATCCGTCGATTGAGGCTGGCGTAGCTGAGACTCTGCCCTTCGAAATGGATCGCGGTTTTGCCGGGAGTATACGCAGCGTTTCGCTCGATCAGTGTGCAGAGATCCAACTTGTTATCCATGCGCCTTAGGCTCGCAAATTACGTTTGTCCCGATGCGCTTCAGCCGCAACCCGGAATTGCTTGGCGAGGCTCCGATCACATGCTTCGGTTTGCCTTTGTACAGGCTATGATCACACGGCCTAGGCCTTCTTGATGGATGTCATGGGTTGCGAACAATGGATATTGCTTGAGGGATCTCGGGCGATTGATCACTCACTCTCTGCTCGGCGGCGGTCGTGTGCATCTGTCGGTAGTGATAGGCACACCACGAAGATAGTTTCTTGCCGCGTCTTTGATATACAGGCTCGCCGCACATATAGGCCGCTCTGGCATCTCCATCTTTGAAGCCGATGATGCAACGGCATTGGCCTTCAATATGGTCGATTAACAGGACCTTCTTGACGTCGTCGGGCGCTTTCAACTTGCTGCTCCAGAATGCAAATATCTGCGATGCCGGGTGGTTGCGCGGAGCGGCACTTGCAGCTCAGGCTCTTTGAAAACCTGCGCAGGCCCGCCGTCTGCCTTGCCAGCCATGGGAAAGCAGTTTGAACAGAGCGGAAAGCCGGTTCGGCCAACTGATTTTGGCGCGGTGTCGCGCCAGAGGAGGGGTTTGGTTCAGATTCAGGAAGCAGCGACCCTCCGCAGGGGCTTCGGATGGAGGTCTACGTCCATCAATCCTGACCTCAACGCCTGTCTCGTGGCCCGGCCCAGCACAGTCACATAGTCTCGGTTCCGGAATGCCGAACCATTCAAAGCTACGTGCGAGCAGTAGCTCCGCAACCGGCACTCGCTGCATAGCCCTTCCGACCGACCCAGCATCGGGGATGAGGATCACGACCGACCATGGGGGCTTGGATCTGACCAGCTGAGACATTCTCAATCCTTCACAATCCCGGCGACAGACCGAGATAGGTGCTAACCTCAAGACCGTACAACTTAACGTTACGTGAGATTCAAGCCCTTTTTGGGAGCCTGTGACAACATGGCCAAGCTCTCAGGCTGCCGGAAAAGGGCCGCCGGCCGGTGTGCTGTCGCAAGCATTCAGCGCTGCGATGTGAGCCAAGAAAGTTCGTCTCCCGTCGAGATCAGGGTCGCCTGCCGATGAGCCCATTGCCGGAAACGCTTGCCCTTCGACCAGGCGCTCGCTGCCCTTGCAGCCGATTGCGCGCGTGAAGTCCGCTGCGCCGTCATTGAATAGCTCAGTCACGTCTATCTGGCGCCGACCGTGCGATGCCAAATGCGGCCGACCGATAGTTTTCGATGAGGTCGGCCTGATAGGGGCACCAGCCTATAGCCCTTGCGGCGTTGGAGAAACGATCCCGCGAATGTGCCGGCGGGCGTCATCCAACGTACCTCGTGGTCACTGACTTCGCGATTATCGCAGTGTCTGATAGAGGCGGTACAGCAGCCGCGCGCGAGGTTCAATCGACGAGATGTAGAGTTGCTCATAATGCGTATGCGCGCCCTTGCCATCGACGCCAAGGCCGTCAAGGGTCGCGGTATGCGGCGCGGTGAAATTGCTATCGGAGCCGCCGCCGCTGAACGCGTCGAGCAGCTCGAATCCAAGCTCGGCAGCAAGCTGTTTGGCGTGTGCGTAAAGCGCGGCGCCGGCGCTGGTCTTCTCATATGGCGGACGGTTCAATTCGCCTGATACCTTCACCTTGACGCCCTCGGTGCGCGAGCTGATGCCCAGAATCTTTGGCACCAGCTCGTCGGCATGGGCCATGGTCGGGACGCGCATGTCGACTTGCGCGTAGGCCAGTTCCGCGATCACGTTTGGCCTGGTGCCGCCGCGGACGACGCCGACATTGACGGTGATACCGCGCGTGAGATCGTTCATCGCCTCCAGCGTCTGGATCACATGGCCGAGTTCCCGAATCGCGCTGCGGCCGTCCTCGGGGCGCGTGCCGGCATGCGCGGCCGCACCCTTTATGAATACCTCGAAGCGCGCAACGCCCTTGCGCCCGGTGATGACCTTGCCGCCGTCGCGCGCCGGCTCGGTCACGAGCACGTATTTGGCCTTGCGGCCCTCGGCCTCGATCAGCGCGCGCGAGGTTGGGCTGCCAATCTCTTCGTCCGAGACGTAGAGCTGGGTGATGCCGAGCGGCGGGCGTGCGTCATCGGCGCAGATCTGCCGGAATGCGTGATAGGCGAGGTAGGCGCCGCCCTTCATGTCGTAGATGCCGGGGCCGAACGCACTGTCGCCGTCGATCTTGAAGGGTAGCCGTTCGATGGATCCCATCGGATGGACGGTGTCGAGATGGCTCAAGATTAGAAGGCCCGGTACGCCCTGCCCCCAAGAAGAGCGGATAACCAAATGATCGCCGCAGCCGTCATGCCCCGCAACGCGCTCGACGCTGGCGGGCAGGTCGCGATAGCCTGCTGCGACGACATCAGCCAGTTTGTTGATCTGATCCGGCCGCTCCGTCGGAGATTCGATCATGACCCAGCGGCGAATGCCCTCGAGAATCGGGGCGATTTCGAACGCGTTGCTGGACATAGTTGTCTGACGCCTTTGAATTCGATTGTTATCGTTCTGCAAGATCATGACATCAACCATGTACTCACATCAGAATCGAGGCCGAACATCTAAAGGGTCGCCAGCCGTTGTGACCCAGGCGTGCCTCTGGATCCGATCTTGCTGCGGCAACGATGTACGCGCCTGTCGATCTTAACTTGAGCTACCAAAGCTGGTAGTTTTCGACGGGATTATGCGGACCTAAGAAGAAGGCCCTTCTGGAGTTGGTCGTTCTGGTGAGCTGTAATTATTCTGATCAGGACCTTCCTGCGAGATCCGCGCAAATCGCATTGTCCTGACCAGGTGACCCCCACGCCTCTCAACGCGGAAGGTCGCCGGCCAGCGGCAGCATCGTACGAGCGGCGAAGCGCCGAAATCGCCGGAGCTGAGGGGACGGACCTCTCAATACGAGCTCTAATCAGTGAAACAGTTGCAGCCCGGTCGATTGTTCGACGACTGTCGCTGGAAGCGGCCAGGGATCGATGCCACCGCGCTCAGTCAAGCAGTAGGGTTCCGCGCCCCGGAAGTTGATCAATGGATTGCCACGGCCTTGTCGGGTCGCGATAAATTCATCCGATAAAGATGGTATGTGTGCCAAGCACCTTGTGGTCATACAAAACGCATTCGAGCGCGCAAAATGCGTTCGGCAATAGCGGTGGGCGCTGTATCGAAGCGGTGAACACCCTTGGGCCCCTCCCGACCGCCAACGGCACGGCGGCTCCATGCAGATGGACGTCAAAGAACTCACCGCCAGTCCACGTCGTCCGGCTGCCGTTCCGCTCGTCACGATGGCGACACCCGCTGGCCAGATTGCGCATGGTCTGACGGAACTCTGTCGGTCGGATAGACGGCATTTCAAACTGGTGGCTCATGATCTGCCTCTGGACTTGTACCCGATTCCGACTTTTATCCGTATTGGGCGGCCCCTAATAAGGTATCCGGTGTCGGAATTACGTGACGAGCAAGCTCAGGTCGAGCTCGGCTATGACTTCGATGTCCTCTGGATTAGCTGAAGTCATGACCAGACGGACGTGCAGTATCTCACCTTGTTATCGGGATCGGCGATTGCAGCGGCAGAACTGAGAATTGCCGCCGCCAGGAGTTTCAATAGGACCCTTCTCAAGCAGAACCGCGCTGAGCGGCCGCCGACGCGCCAGTGCACGCAGAGTTGTGGTCGCGATCCGACCAGCTGGGCTGGAACCTCGCTGGGCCGCCGGGCGGAGGGGATGATGCCGATTTCGGTACCGGCGCGCGCCTACCAGAGTTTCTCCGCATGTAGACGGCATCGGCGTACCTAAAGCGCCTTTAGGAGAATACGTTTTTTTGCCTCGAGAAGATGCTTATCCAGCGTCGCGTGCAGCGCTCCCCGCAACTCCGGCGGGATCGAGCCATCTGTATCGATCAATTCTCGGAACTTCCGAATGATATGTTCTAACACTGCAATAGATCCTTGTGCTTCAACCTTCAGCCAGGACATCATCGATTCTCTCCTTTGGCGCGCAGCGCGCTTCCTCGTGGGTCCTCACCTCGGCAACTCTGGTTGCAACAGACTCTCGTCGAAAAAAAGTTGGCGCTCGGGCCGCGTGCTCAGCGCGACTTGCTTTGATGAGGGCGAGCGCAGGCGGCGCACGCTCCTTGAAATCCCGCAGAAGTGACGCGCATTCACGCCTGCAATACTTTCGCGCTCGTGAGCAACAGTCTTGGTCGGAATACTGGAACATCGGCCAGCTCGGCTGTCACGCGTTCGAAACCGCGATCAGGCGCTTCAGTCGAGCGGCTGCGGCGCCGCCATCAAGTGATTCTTGTCCAAGTGCTACGCCTTCCCGCAGGGTCGAGGCCCGCCCGGCCACAACCAATGCCGCTGCCGCGTTCAAAAGCGCAGCGTCGCGAAATCGACCTGGTACGCCATCAAGCACATTTTGCAGCGCAACGGCATTAGCCTCTGCATCGCCGCTCTCCAGCGCGTCGCGGCAGCGGGGGAGCCCGGCTTCTTCCGGCGTCACTTCGAAGGTGCGGACTATACCCGCCTCAAGCGCAGCAACAAAGGTTGGACCGGTAAGGGTTATTTCGTCGAGCCCGTCCGAGCCATGAACAACCCATACCGACTCGGCACCGAGGTTCTTCAAGACGTACGCCAGAGGCTGGACCCATTCGGGAGATAATACCCCAACGATCTGCCGCTTGACCCTGGCCGGATTGGACAGAGGCTCGATTAGATTGAAGATCGTGTGGATTCCAAGTGCTGTCCGGATCTGGCCGACGCGCTGCATCGCCGGATAATGGGCCGAGGCAAACATGAAGCCGATGTTGGCTTCCTGTACACAACGTGCAATAGCTTCAGGCTTGAGATCGACCTTCACGCCGAGGCGCGCCAACACGTCTGCGGTGCTTGAACCCGAAGACGCAGCGCGGTTGGCATGCTTGGCGACAGGAATGCCGACCCCGGCGACGATGAAGGAAGCACACGTCGACACGTTGACCGAATATATAGGGGTGTCGTTCGTGCCAGCGATACCGACGGGGTCGCAAGCCGCCTCCACGCGCAGCATTCTATTCCGCATCGCGGAGGCGGCCCCGGTGACTTCTTCGACCGTCTCGCCCCGGACCCGCATCCCCATCAACAAGCCACCGATTTGCGAGGGAGTCGCGTAACCCGACATCACGCTGTCGAAGGCTGACGCAGTTTCCTCGCGCGTCAGAGTGGCGCCGCTGGCAACTTTGCCAATGATCGATCTAAGCTCTTCCATCGAACTTTACACGTTCCTTGTTCAAACCTCGATCTCTTCCGCGACGTTTGAGGCGGCAGTCGGTTGAGTGTGGGCGCCCTCGGCGAGGCTACAACCTGACGCTACGTGAGGGTCAAGCTCTCCATTTCGTGCCGTCGAGAGGAGGTCGTCGGCCAGTAGAACACTGTAGTTTCTTGATGCCAGGACCGATGGCACTCTCTCGCGCCCGCTTGCCACGCCCGCAGCGGCCTCTTTACCGCGGTGTTCCGACCGGATCACCGCCAAAGCCTTTTAGCGTCGGGCGCCGCCGTCGTGGAGCATTGAAGCGGCTTCCTCTACCTGCTTCGCGAGTATTGGTGCTGGGGAGATGGAGCCCGATCTCAGCTGGGCTCTACAAAATAACGCCACCGGATTGTAAATGAAGGTGCGCAGGACGGCCTTCATAGAGCGATCGACGCGTCCCGTTGATCCGCGCGCATGAAGCGGTGAGCCAGCCGTGTTCGGTCCTGCCTTACAGTCGGAATACGCCGTATTGCGGCGCATCGATCGGCGCATTGAGCGAAGCGCTCAATGCGATTGCGAGGGCAGTTCTGGTATCGACAGGATCAAGAATGCCGTCGTCCCAGATTTCCGAGGTCGCATAATAGGCACTTGACCGCTCGCGATATTCTTCAAGAATTGGTGCTCGAATGGCTGCCAATTCCTGCTCCGAGAGGCGCCCTCCGGCGCGAGCCAATTGTCTCGCCTTGACGTGTGTGAGAACTCCGGCGGCCTGCTCGGCGCCCATCGCAGATATCTGAGAATTCGGCCAGCTGAACACGAATCGAGGATCAAACGCGCGTCCCGACATAGCGTAAGTTCCTGCGCCGTGCGAGCTATTGCAAACGATCGTAAACTTCGGCACGGACGCTCCGGACACCGCCATGATCAGCTTGGCGCCGTCCTTGGTGATCCCACGCCGTTCATATTCGCGGCCAACCATAAAGCCAGTTACGTTCTGCAGGAAGAGCAGGGGCGTCCGGTTCTTGTCGCACAGTTGAATGAAATGAGCCCCCTTTAGCGCGCTGTCGCCGAACAGCACGCCATTATTGGCAATGATCCCGATTTGATATCCATAAAGCCGCGCAAAGCCGCACACGAGTGATGTCGCATACCGCGGCTGGTATTCTTGAAATCGGCTGCCATCGACCAGACGAGCGATGATCTCTCGCATGTCGAACTGCGCTCGCGCGTCCTTTGGAATGATACCGTAGAGTTCGGACGCACTATAGGCGGGCGGCTCGGGGGCCACTCGATCGATCGAGGTCTTCGCCGGTTGGTGGAAGCGAGCAACGACGTCGCGGGCAATCGCAATCGCATGGATTTCGGAGCTTGCGAAGTAATCACAGGTGCCCGACACGCTGGTATGCATGAGAGCGCCGCCAAGTTCGTCGGCGGACACTTGTTCGCCGGTGGCAGCCTTCACGACCGGAGGACCGCCGAGAAAAATCGCTCCAGTGCCTTCGACGATAATGTTGTATTCACTAAGCGCAGGGACGTAGGCCCCTGCCGCGGTGCAGTGGCCCATGACGATGGCGACCTGCGGCACCCCCATCTTCGAGAGAACGGATTGATTGCGGAGAATTCGACCGGCATGGTAGCGATCAGCAAAGAATTCCGCCTGCAAAGGCAGAAATCCGCCGGCGCAGTCGCACAGGTGAACCATCGGCAGACGGTTTTCGATGGCTATATCCAGTGTCCGCACGATCTTCTTGACCGAGAGTGGATACCATGCGCCGCTCTTCACGCTGGCATCGTCGGCGTGAACAATAACCTCTCGCCCCGCCACAATGCCGATGCCGACAACCTGGGCGGCGCCGGGCACCTCGCCGTCGTATGCCTTGTTAGCCGCCAGCGTCGAAAGCTCTAGGAACGGAGTTTCCGGATCGAGCAAGGCCGCGAGCCGCTCACGAACAAAAAGTTTATTCTGCCGACGCAGCCGCTCGAAGTCCCGCTCAGGCCTGTGGAAGCGGGCAACGCGTTGGCGCTCTTTCAATTCGGCGGCAAGTTGTCTGTTGTGCAGGTCGTTGCGACGAAATTCCTGCGAGTTCACGTTCGCCACGGAACCGATCCGCTGCATTTCAGCGCCCTTCTTTAGAGAGCGTGACCAGCACAGCGTCGTGCTCGAAGCTCTCACCTTCCTTGACGTGAATCCGATGGACGATGCCATCCTGTGGTGAGCGTATGATCGTTTCCAGCTTCATGCTTTCAATCGTCATCAGTGCCATTCCCGCCGAGACCGATTGACCGGACGAAACTGTGATCGCAACAACAAAGCCGGGCATCGGCGCCCGGGCCTCCAAAGCGTGAGTCTCGTTATTGCCGGATGCGCACGCTCGCAACGGGTCGTTGTAGCGCAAAATGCGCGTCCTGCCGCGGATGTGGAGGTGAATTAGCTCCCCCTCGATGGCGAATCTGACCGGTTCGCTCTGGCCCGCAATGGTCAAGATGCCGCTACTGTCATTGCAATGGCTGAACGCGACAGGGGCAATCACCTGGTCTCGAAGATGGAGCCGGTAGTCTCGCTGGTTGGGTGAAAGCCACAATTCATGATATACGCCGTCGACCTCGAATGAGTGATACACGTCAATTTCTCCAACTACCGAGCGCTGCGTGAAACTCGGGCACGGCATCGGCCGACTCGCGGACCGGTCTTGTCAGGAGAGCCGCAGATGCCAGGAACGCAGACATTTCGGCAGCAAAGTTGTCGGCGGCGAGATGTGGATTTTCTTCTAGGTATCCCGTATGGAACTGACCGCCAAGAAATGCCTCGTCGCAAAGAATCCGTGCGAGCAAGCTCGCGTTGGTCCCGCACCCAAGTAGAACCAGTTCGCGAACGGCGCGGTAGGCTTTCAGAGCAGCCTCTATGCGGCTCGGTGAATGCACAATGATCTTGGCGAGCATGGGATCGAATGCCGCCGTGATGTGCTGGCCTTGCATGATGCCGCTGTCGATTCGTGCGCCATCCGGATACTCGAGAAGAAGTACTTTGCCGGTGGTCGGGACGTATCCGCGTTCGGGAGCCTCGGCGCAAAGCCTGAGCTCGATTGCATGCCCATTTGAAAGAATGTCGGACTGCGAAAGTGCAAGTTTTCGGCCCGCTGCCGCATAGACTTGTTCGGCGATCAGATCGACGCCGGTGATCATCTCGGTCACCGGATGTTCGACCTGAAGGCGTGTATTCATTTCTAGAAAGTAGAACTCTCCGCCGCTGAAAATGAACTCGACCGTTCCTGCATTCTGATAGTTCGCTGCACGGGCGATGCCGACGGCGGTTTCGCAAATCCGGGTCCGCAATTCTGGTGATAGCGCTGGCGAGGGCGTTTCCTCGATGATCTTCTGGAAACGGCGCTGCACCGAGCATTCGCGCTCGAAGAGATGGACCAAGTTACCGAAGGCGTCACCGAGCACCTGTACTTCAATGTGTCGCGGTCTTTCGATATATCGTTCAACATAAAGTCGGCCATCTCCAAAGTAGCGACGCGCTTCACTGCTCGCCTGCTCAATGGCTGCCTCCAACGTAGCGAGGTCGCGTACAATCCGCATTCCCTTGCCGCCACCGCCAGATGATGGCTTCACGAGCAAAGGAACTCCAATAGCCCGCGCTCTCGAAACGAATGTGGCCGGATCATCTTCCTCGATGGCGCAGGGTGCGACTGGAAAGCCGTTGCTTTGAACGAACTCACGGGCGCGGATCTTATCGCCCATTAGCTCGATCGTTTCTGGAGCGGGTCCGATGAATACAATACAGGCCTTTGTCACTCTACTGGCGAATTCCGCATTCTCGGAAAGCATTCCATAACCGGGATGTATCGCGCCGGCGTTCGCCTTGCGGGCGGCAGCGATGATCTGCTCGATATCCAGATAGCTTGCGATCGGCGTGCGGCCGCTGATCGGAATAGCCAGGTCGGCCATTGAGACGGCCGGGGTTCCCGCGTCAACCTCATGGTAGGCAATTGCAGACCGAAGCCCAAGCTTGTTCAAGGTTTTGATGATACGTGCGGCTATCTCACCCCTATTGGCGATCAGAACCGTATCGAAGGGTAATTTATGCATTCGCCTATCCGGACAAGCGCGATTGAACCAGAGCGTCGGTCAATTGTAGGCGGCCATGCTCGTCATCTGACCTCGGGTGACCGTCCTGCAGGTCAGGCTTGGACCACTTCTGTGGATGAGGCAAACGAACAGGCAGCACATCTTCACTTCGAGTCGCTGCTTTTTTTGCCAGTGTCGCGCACGGAGATCACGTAGCGACATTGCTGACTGAGGCTCGCTTGCTTGGATCTGAGGCAGGCAGTGATAGCGGTGCGATCTGGTATGTGGCTGCTACAAAGGCGGAACACGTCCTCCATGCAAGCCTCTTTCTCCTCTGCGGTCGGCGCTTGATCGCGCGCGTTGACCAGCCTGGGTATTAGAGCTGTCATTGCGACGGCAAGAGCGACGGCGCAGTAGTAGAGTGTGAGGCGCGAAGGCAGCTGAGTTCGTTGATTTTGAGTCATGATATCCCTTTAGGTCGGTCGGGCAGCGGTATTGTTCTTCCTGCGCGAAGTGCCAACATGACCTGTCAACCGCGAAACAAGCCGGAACTGCTTAAGTGCTGTGCCGGCAAGCTCGTCCTTTCACTTTTGCGGTCTGACTGTACGGTGCTGGTCATCTGTCCGGCACGACGAAACGACACCTGCCCTAGTGGTGGAGCTCCGCGAAGAGGGGATGCACTGGCGGGTGAGCTGGCCAAACAAGTGATCATTTCGGAGCTTCCGGTGATTGTGCGGTTGTGCATGCTTGGATGTCGCGAGGCATTGCTTGGGCGTGACATGTGCTTAGGTACTCTGGCTGAGCCTATCCGCCAGGCGACTATTGACGCGGTAGCCGGCGGGAAGGGCACGTGCCAACTATCGCGAGGCAGAGAGATCGGGCAAAAGCCAGGTGCGCTCAAGCCACGGTTGATGATGCATTCGATCGTTCAGAGCGAACCATGATGGCGCGGGCCGAGACTGTGTTTGGTGTAGTCGCGCCCGTGTTCGTTGGGTGGGGTATCTGAGGCGGAGCCTCCGTCCTGCGTCCGTTCCGGCGAGGCTACGGTGATGGAAGCGCCTGCCGTGCAGATCTCGAAACGCGCGATTTCGTCCAGCCGCGACAGGAACAGCTCCGACGAAGCGCGGACAACGATGCGCCTGGAAGATCTTATCGTCCTGATCGAGTCGCGCCAGGTGAGTTTAGATGTTTCAAACATTCGCAATTCTCATGACGTGTCCGGACCGCTGGATTGTCGGACGTGGTTCCCACTTGTCCAGGATCGTACAATCTAACGCTAGGTCCGATTCAAGCCCCTTGTGCATCCCATCGTCTGAGGATGTCGGGGCTGTGCATTCTTCGTACGAGCCTCGGCTGCAAGGCGCACTTTGGTGTTTCAGAATAGCAGCTGTGCATGGCGACTGCCCGCTTCGGCAACCGAGGCCACGAGCGTCGCTGTTACGTGATTATACGGAGCGCCGGTGT
Source organism: Bradyrhizobium sp. NBAIM03 (assembly GCF_020194055.1). Taxonomy (NCBI): domain Bacteria; kingdom Pseudomonadati; phylum Pseudomonadota; class Alphaproteobacteria; order Hyphomicrobiales; family Nitrobacteraceae; genus Bradyrhizobium; species Bradyrhizobium sp. NBAIM03. The sequence continues at coordinate 63,143 of NZ_JADYVS010000022.1, forward strand.
CGCATTTCTTTGATCTGCCAATTGCATGCTCTCGGCATGAATCCGAAAAGTAAACTCTACCAGCCCGACCACTGGCGAGGCCGTGCGGAAGCAACGCGAAAGAAAGCGGAAGCGCTCGCTGACGGAAAAGCCAAAGACAGGCTGCTTAAAATTGCCGTGGAATACGACAAGCTGGCTCGGCGTGCCCACGTGTGGCGGATGCACAAAAACGAGGACGATACGTGGCCTGAGGAAGAGCTGTAAAGCGTCCCTGCGGATCATCAAAAGGCCCCCAGCCCGTTGATCGCTACCCGACCTAATGGTCCGCGCAAAATGTCGCTCAGCTGCAAGTCAGTGCCTGGAAGGGACGTTGAGGGGCACCGTGGGCCAAGGCATCCTGACGGTCCTGTGGCGCGCTCCTGATCGCGACACGTAGGTGAAGGCGGAGCAGGCCGCCTGCCCAACGCTCCTTCAAGTCTACTTGTTTAGTCAGCTTCTCGAAAGCTAATTCTCATATGACGAAAAATGCGGGATCCAGACCTCAATTTGAGTCAATGCGTCGCAGTTAAAGCGGAAGCCCGGATGACATCCGCGCGGGGACATGTTGAGCTGTTACAGGTCAGTGTTTTGCACTTCGTCGCGGCTGCAATGGCATATCAGTTTGGCAAATTCGAGAGTTCTGCGGCATCAGTCAATATTTACTTTGCGCTGGTCGGAGGGACGGATTTCCAGGTAGTCGCGCGAAGTGTGTCACTGGAACCAAGTCTGTGAAGAGGTCTCCACGTCCGATTGATGGTGCGCATACGGTGCGGCCGCGGCATGCGAGAGGTGTCGGTAAGCTCCTCGCGCCTTTGGCATCCGCGAGAAAATTTCAGAAGAGCGCTGCGATGATCCAGTAGATACCGGCCCAAAGCAGCGCATTTATGAGGAGTGCAGCCAGCAGCCAAAGGTTCCACCTCCTTTGCACCTGCCGGCAGCGACAATCGGCGCCGTAATGCTTGATCGGTTGTTGCTTTGGTGCGCGCCAATGCGTCATTTCATCAGACGTCGCGCTGGTCCACGGAAAAATGCCGGGTTTTGCATGCCTCGTACTACTCATAAGTTCGCGGTCCTCTTTCATAAGGAGAGTGTCAGAATCGTTTGTCTGAGCGCGGCGAGCATCCGGCCGATGGTATGCTCGTCGTATCGTCGGTGCATTTAAGGTCGGCGTTCCGTTGCCACAGCAATCTACATGCCACGACGGAGAAGTGTCGGCACCGCTTTGATGTAAGCAAAAACGCCTCTGTCGGGCGTTGGCGACACGGAACCGCTGTCCAAGGTCGGATTCGCGACGTCCATGTCTGAAAGACAACACCCGCATTAGCAGCAAAAGCGTGAGCGCTTCGCGAGCGTCATACCGTGAGAAATGCGTAAGAGCTGTATCGTAGTAGCGCGGGAAGGCGGCCGACGGTCGCACTCATAGAGATCGATTAATCATTGTTTCTGACCATCACCTTACGAGGAGACACCGAGATGGCAGGCGATCCGCTGGATGCTATCAGCTCGAAAACAGTTCGTGCTCGGCGTCAGCGGCTCTGGTGCAGGCCCGTTTGATTTGGTCCCGTACAATTCAATCGAGCTTACGTAGATGGCGCATTGGCACCGTTCAGACTCGACCGAAAGCTGCGAATGGTCAAGTACTACGATCTCACCAAGCAGTAAGATCGCCGCGAAGCATCAACTGGTGCCAGCAGTGGTTTTGCGAGTCATCATAGAATGTGGATGTCAAACGCCACCATAGGGAGCATGCCATGATGCCGACCAATTCATTGAAGAGGAGGTGACGGCCAAGAGCCGACAAGTTCTTGTGAAGAAGGTCACCATGAAACATGAATGGGCGCTAACGCTTGCTTGAAGCGGGCAAGAGCGATGGCGGACATTGCTGTTGCTGATGCGCGATCTGTTCGGCGACGTGCGACCAATACTGGCTGGCATCGATAAGTAGGATGATTCGCATGAGAGGGGCTTGATGGCACAGCTGCCTTACGAGCGGGAATGTGCAATCGGCGGACTGATTCGCCATCGCGCAGATCGTGCTATCGCGCATGCTCAGGCAATCAGTGGCCCTTGAGAGCGACCTTCGCCCACAATGCGAGTGTTAGAAGACTATAACAGGAGAACGAGTGATGATGAACATCTGCGGCTTTCTCAGATGGTGCGCTGAAAAGGGGTATAGGAGCGCTGGGCCGAGGATCGAGCCGGTTGACGAGTTGCGAGACAACGTCATCTGCGTCGAGTTCAAGGCCATCCGAGAGGCAAAGGAGCGGGCGTGCGGGCGCAGATGATAGAGAAGCTGGAGGCCGGCCGCGTGCAACACGGCCGGTTCGCTACCGTTCCGGGATCAGGCCCTTGCGGCGTGTTCCTCGTGCAGGGGCCTTGCGGGTGTGAACTAAAGATAAGTGGATTCGTCCGTCCTGGCTGGGAGCATGTCGCTGTCTCGACGCCGCGGCGCTGTCCGAATTGGGACGAGATGTGCTTTGTCAAAGACCTGTTCTGGGATGAAGAGGAGTGTGTCATGCAATTGCATCCGCCACATTCGCAGTATGTGAATAACAGCCGATATTGCCTGCACCTGTGGAGACCCACTCATCGCGGCATCCCAATGCCGCCGCCGAGCTTTGTGGGCATCGTTGGGCTAGGGCCATCAGAAGCCGCAAAGTTGTTCGCCCAGATGAGCGCGACAGCATGATGAGCTGAGTTAAAAGGACATCTGAGCGGAAGATGAGGCCGAGCGGGTGCAGAAGCACCGGTTCGGCGCCGCCGGAACGCGGCGTCGCAAGCGGATATAGTCGCCGATCGCCTGTTGCACTGTGCAGGGGTGCTGAGCCTGAAATCGCTGTTTTCAAAGGAGCTGCTGATGGTGCACTGATCCGGTTCAAGAGATGTCTCGTATGCGCTTGGGACCAATTATTATCGAAGGAACGAATTGGAGTTCGGGTCTTGGTGGCATTCAAACCAGTGTTTGCAGTACCGTGCTGAACGCCGGTTCGGCAGCAACAACGACGTCTCACCGGGCAGACGACTTGTCACGAGTCAATCACTGGACGATCCGACGAAGCGAAAAGCATGTGCCGACCGAATGGCATAACGCGAAATGCTGAGACCGAAGCCAAAGCGAAGGCCGAATTCAGTTTGACGAAGGCGCTGTCCAGGCGCCGCCTACGCCACGAGCCGGGGTCCGGTCACCCTGACGGCATGCGGAATTGCTCAAGCTAGGCCTACCGGTCGCTCTGCAAGAGCCGGTAGCTCGTCGGCACTACTCCTCATCTGAAGCGGGGCTGATGAGCAGAGACGGTCGAGTCGCCAAATAGCCAACTCGGGCGGTAGCTTCTCCAAGCCTATTTGGTTGTCAGCTCGTCGTCAGCTTGCCGCAATAGCATTCGCAGGCAGGGCGTAAGCAGCCCGCCCTCGCTCTGAGGAAACGTACGCTGAAGAGGCAGGCGAGCCGCCATGTATAATCGAGTTAGTGGTCAATCCACACGCCCTAATCAAACTAACGAACCGAGTCAGCCGGCAGACAGCAGCGAATTTGCGCAAACACTGATGGATCTCGCTCGACGGGAGAGCTCGTCACCTGGGGAATTGCCCGACAAAATGGGGCTCTGCTGCAGCAGGCCACATACCTCCGATGCAAACATTTACAGTCCAAGCACCTCAGATTCCAGCATAACCTCTTTGTCCTCCAGCTCAAGTCCATCCTCTCCAGCGAGGCCTATCCCTCCTCTGTTCGGTTACAGGACTGCTGAATTGTCCGAGGCCAATGTCAACGGCATCTGCGTTGGATTGGCAGCGGAGTGGATCCGCAATCTCCCAAGCAGTCCTTCATCCCGGATGAGGGCGCTCCGCCCGGGTACTGAAACTCACAGCTCAGCCGCAGTGCTGCAGCAGCGGTATGAACGCCTCAAGTCGGCGGAAAGTTCTCACAATCCTCAGGCAAGAAGCACGATGTTACGCGAAGCTGGCCTAGAGCCGTCCGCCGAGCAAAAGCGATATAGGTTTGGTACATCTTCGCGCATTGACCAGATCGTGAGCGAGGTCACCCACGATCCATCGATCTATTTGGTCAGCTTGCGATTCGCCGAAGGTGACGCCCACATGATCGCAACGTCTACATCGAACGGAATGACGACCCTCTTTGATCCTAACTATGGAGAGTTTACAGTTCGGTCAGATCAGATGGATGATTTGTTCAAAAGTCTTGCCGACCGCTACCGCAACCCGCCGAACGGACTTGATATATCGATGGTCGTCACACAGAGGATGACGTGAGTGTTGCGGAGGTTCCAAAACGGGCCTTGCCGATCCCACGCGCGGATGCTTTCGCGATTAGTGCCGGACAGCCGCGTCGCGTCCGACAGTGCAACACCACGGCACGGAAGACGGATTGTGGCACCCTGAACGTGCGCCCGACGTGGTAGCGGAGCTCACCGGCGCCCTTCGGACGTTGGAGGGGCACGCTCGACGGAAGCTCTCTGGAAGTAGTGCAGCGAGGGGGAGAATATTCAGAGAGAGGCTGGCCGGTCACTCGGGTTCATGAGCTCGTGCCCTCGCGCGTCAAAGACTGAATGGGCTTCGCTTGCACTGAAGCAGGACCGTTGGCCCGTTAGAGCTTGCATGAAAGCTGGTTAAGCTCCTCGCGTGGGGTTCGGCGCTTTTCGTCCTTACGCTCAGGGCCAAGGGCAAGCATCACGGATCCAACACAGGCGGCACAAGCTGTATTTCGTCGGCTTCGGAATCGTCGCCGGCCACTTCTCTACTGAACTCGCCAGCCAGACAGCTGCCGTGGACGACAATGCATGCCGTCGCACCAGCGCACGACTGAGTCGACGTTCGCCACGAGCTCCGCAACAATCCGCGCCTTGTCCTCGTCGCTGCACTTCCGCTGACGTTCAGCTCTGGAGAAGACCTCAGCCCCGGAACCGACGCAGGTTCGTTCCAAGCCTGACGGTCAAACTTTGCATCGAGCTGGGCTAGAAGGTCATTTGACACTTCCCGAACAATGCCAGGTGACATGCGACCCGGAGCCCTCTCCGCGGAATGCGCGCAAGCTGGCTATTAGCTTGATCTGGAAGACGTCGCCCCGTGGTTTAGATATGATTCCAGTCTCACACCGGAAGCAGCGCGGGCGCGACTCGGCGCTGGTCGGGCTGGATGGATCAGACGCTGTCCCTGCCACGCCCGCACTGGTTGAAGTTAGCAGAAACGTGACTCGGCGCCCAAAAGCCCCACGCATACACGGAGCAAGCGCTGTCCCTACCACGCGCCGCTAACTTCAACGGCATTGTACACGGACTAGCTTTCCGAAAGCTGACGAACCCGACGCGATCTATAAAACGAAAGCGGCCGGTGTGGGTGGGTCGATGCTCCTGTCTGGAACCCACGCGTCTGTCCAGCGGACGTCCGACTTAAGGGTATGGTCAAGCATAGACACAAGCCGATCTCTTCAAAGAGGTCGTGAAACTCGCATGTGCCATGTGTCGCAGAAAGTGTCATCAGAAGCCCATCGATGTGTGCAAGGCGCGGCTCTGCGACATCATTCACGAAAGACGATCCATTATCTCTGCGACTTCGACGACAGCTGGGCCCATCCGATCAAGCGCGAAAAGTGATCCGACAACAGGCGAACGAACGGCCTTCCACTCTTACTCGATGCCGCCGGATGTCGGCGGTGTGCCGGACTATGTCGGAATACCTCGATGTCATAGGTGACCCCTCTCGTCCCGAGCACGGACATATGCGTCCGTGCGGCCCAGAGAAATTCGATCGCCGCTTCATCGACCGGATAGCGCTCGAGGCCGCTGTCTCCGCATTGTCCGGAAAATGGAAGGCGCATAAGCGCTTCACGCGGGCGAAAATAGCCGTGAAGCGCCAGTCAAAACGGGATCCGATCTACGCTTGCCTTTCATGGACCCCTCTTTCTCGACATTGTGCTCGGGTGTCACGTAGATGATACGATGCGATCGTGTCCCATGTCATAGTGCAACGGGCGGCGGGTCACGGCGTCCAGCGGCTGGAGCCGGGAGGTCAGTTGGCGATCGCCGATAGGCTTGACGGTGGGATCATCGCTCAACGTTGCGATGGCTTCCAGCGTCATGTAACGGGCGCGCTGGACGGCCCATTCGTGGTTCTGCTCGGGCAGGAATTGCACCGATGAGGCGGACGATGGCGTCCTCGTTGGGGAAGATGCTGACCACCTCGGTCCGCCGATTGATCTCGCCGTTGAGTCTTCGGCTTTCCGGAGTTGCATAGTCGCGCGCGGGACCACCAGGTGGAAAGAGGTCCGGCATCCGCTAGTTCTCAGACATACTGCACTAGCTTAAGATAATCGTCAGTGAGAACAGGTGAGCGAATAGAACAAGCCGCGTCTTGAAGGAAGGTGGTCAGAGTCCGACTGGCCCCATTGCGGACTTCGACAGATTGCCGTGCCGGCGCGCGAGTACGGAGAGTTGCTAGCTCGGAACTGACCAGGTCAGCCGCTGCTGCGGCGCAATCTGAGATAGAGAAGCAACCAGCAGACATGACAGCTTTTGCCAAGCCCAATGTGGTGAGCCAACCCGCATAGATCAGCACGGCACCGTCTGTCTCATCGAGCCCAGAGAGTTCCTCAATTGCAGCAGCATGGACTGAAGCCGCACCAACTGACCGAAACAGATCGGCTATTTCATCACGGGTGGCTTTAGAGAGGAGGCAGCGGCCGAGGTGTGATAAGAGCGCCTCAGTCGGACCTTCGAAGATGCGGAGGATGCGAGCGTCTCGATAGATTTTAGCTAAAGGCGTTCCCTCATCGTAACCACGGCCACCTAACAGCTGGACGCATTGATCAGCGACAAGACCGCACCATTCCGAGGACAAAACCTTCGTTGCCGACGCAAGGTGGACGTTGGGCGCGCCCTGCGCTGAAACAAGTCGGCAGGATGCTGCCAGCATCGCCTTCACGACTTCCCGCCGCAGCACCATCTGCCCAAATAACTGCTCGATGTAGCTGTTCTCGATCATACGCAGTTTACCGAGTCGACGATGGCTTGCATAAGAGGCTGCGAGCTGGATAGCGCGCTCAAGCGCTCCAAGACCCATAGCAGCCACACCGATGCGGCCGCGGTTCATACTAGATGACGCCGCGCCCCAGCCGTCTTGATCGCGAGAGAGCACGTAAGCACGCGGCACCTCGACATCCTGAAACTCCAGAGTATTCTGAATAATGCCACGTAGACCGAGTGTGCGATGCTCGTGCGTGACCTTTAGCCCTGGAGCCTGCCTGTCAACGAGTACACCAACGAGCCGACCTTTCGCATCGGGACCAGACGCGCGAGCAAAGCAAACGATCCAGCGAGCCCAGTCAGCGAGGCCGATCCAGATCTTGCGGCCAGAGATCCGAACTTTATCTTCGCGCATGAGAGCCGAAGCTTCTATATGCCTCGGGGCAGAGCCAGCTCCAGGCTCGGTCAAAGCGAAAGCGCAGAGATCGCCGCGTGTTGCACCCTGAATGATATGCTTTTGTTCGGGGATGTGCGGTGCCGCTTCGATGCAGGGCAAGGCTAGGAAGTTATGGATGACGAGGGTGGAGGCAGCGGAGACGTCGAAGGATGCAGTGGCGGAGATGAGGTCGATGGCCTCTTGCAAGGGAAGAGCTAATCCGCCGTGCTCTCCTGGTGTGGTGAGCCCGAACAGTCCATGCCTTGCCAAGATGCTGTGTAGGGTTGGAGGGAATGCTCGGCGGTCATCAGCGTCTGCGAAATTCAGCTGACTGAGGTCAGCGATCAAACTGGAGAAAAGTGCAGCTGCACGGCCCTCAGCTGTGCGTTCCTGCGCCTCACCGAATTGGGCGTTAACCTGAGTATACATAGCCATAAGGCCCATAATGATCCCGGCCCCGCTTCGGGCCAATTCATCCGCGTGGCTAGCTTGGCTACACATTGGTATAGTGTGGATGCAAGCGCAGTATAAGCACGTTGTCGGGGACGGGGGTTTATTGCGCCTACCGCTTCCCGGCCGATCTCAGCGCCGATCAGTTCCTCAGCCATGCAGACGCCCAGGAAACGTGGGGATTTGGCGCAAATTCTACAACAAAGAATGCTCCCGGAGGGCAATCGGCAATAGATCGCCGATTTTGCTGCGAACTCACGTGGGGCAACCAGCCCGCCAAAGTGTTCAGAGTCGTAAAACTCTACTTCTGGGTAGTCCAAAGTTTCGGTCCCGCTGCATCCTCAAAAGTCATTCCCCGTGATTTGCCTGGCCGTATGCTCAACAGCCTCAATTGCGCAACCTGCTGACACACACTCTCTCTAAAACAGATATCATGGTAGGACCCTGCGGCGGAGTTCAGGGCCCAGTAGGCGAAGCGGAGCCCATCCGCGAGGACAAAAATGAAGCGCACGCTAAATCATGGCACTTCCACGGGACATCTTGTGGCTCTTGACAATGAGCATTCTCGCTGAGGGGTTTCAAACAAGCGCTCTCGCCATGAGATGTAAGTGCGAAACTGCAGGAAAGGTATTTGGGCGCTTGGGACCACGCGTCAGGACAGGAAAGTAGGCAAGAAGGTCGAAAGCGGGTAGGCGGCGCCGGATAAGCCCCAGACGAAGGGTTCAAACACTCAGCAGAGGTAGGTTCGTGAGACTGAAATAGCGACAGGCCCACTTCCATCGCAGTGCTGGACCCGTTTAACGTGGACCGAGGCCATGTCCCCGCCGAAGGAAAAGTCACAAGCAAATTAAGTCTGGGCCCTACCGCCGTTCATACGGATAGGCGGATGGGTTGGGCCTTTGGCGCGGCTTGCAAGGGCTACGTTGCAAGCTCGCCCGAGCAAAACCCTGGCATTCGTGCCAGGGTTTTTCATGTCATCGATGGAGAGTGGATCAGAAGTCCATACCGCCCATGCCGGCGCCTGGAGGCATTGCTGGACCAGCCCCGGCCTTCTTCGGCAGCTCGGCAACCATCGCTTCCGTCGTAATCAGCAGCGCCGCCACCGAGGAGGCGTTCTGGACTGCGATGCGCACGACCTTGGTCGGGTCAATAATGCCTTTGGAGACAAGGTTGCTATACTCGCCTGTCTGCGCATCGAAGCCATAAGAGTACTGCTCGTTGTCGAGGACTTTGCCGACCACGATCGAACCGTCTTCACCGGCGTTGATCGCGATCTGGCGGGCCGGCCAGGACAGCGCCTTGCGGACGATCTCGACGCCGGTCTTCTGGTCGTCGTTCTTGGTGCGCAGACCCTTGAGCTGCTCGGAAGCCCGGAGCAGGGCGACGCCGCCGCCCGGCAGGATGCCTTCCTCGACTGCCGCGCGGGTCGCGTGCATCGCGTCATCAACGCGATCCTTGCGCTCCTTTACCTCGACCTCGGTCGCGCCGCCGACGCGGATCACCGCGACGCCGCCGGCCAGCTTGGCGAGACGCTCCTGGAGCTTCTCACGGTCGTATTCCGAGGTGGTCTCCTCGATCTGCGCCTTGATCTGGGCCACGCGCGCCTCGATGTCGGCCTTTTTGCCGGCGCCGTTGACGATCGTGGTGTTCTCCTTGTCGATCGTCACCTTCTTGGCGCGACCGAGCATGTTGAGCGTGACGTTCTCGAGCTTGATGCCGAGATCTTCCGAGATCGCCTGGCCGCCGATCAGGATCGCGATGTCCTGCAGCATGGCCTTGCGGCGATCGCCGAAGCCCGGAGCCTTGACGGCCGCGACCTTCAGACCACCACGGAGACGGTTCACCACAAGCGTGGCCAAGGCCTCGCCTTCGACGTCCTCGGCGACGATGACCAGCGGCTTGCCACTCTGCACCACGGCCTCGAGCAGCGGCAGCAGCTCGTTCAGCGAGGAGAGCTTCTTCTCGTATATCAGGATGTAAGGGTCCTCCATTTCGACCCGCATCTTGTCGGCGTTGGTGACGAAGTAGGGCGAGATGTAGCCGCGGTCGAACTGCATGCCCTCGACGACGTCGAGCTCGGTCTCCAGCGACTTGGCCTCTTCGACCGTGATCACGCCTTCGTTGCCGATCTTCTTCATGGCGTCGGCGAGGAACTTGCCGATCTCCTGGTCGCCGTTGGCCGAAATGGTGCCGACCTGGGCGATCTCCTCGTTCGAGGTGACCTTCTTGGAGTTCTTCTGCAGGTCCGCAACGACGGCCTCGACCGCGAGATCGATACCGCGCTTGAGGTCCATCGGGTTCATGCCGGCGGCAACCGACTTGGCGCCCTCGCGGACAATCGCGGCGGCCAGGACGGTCGCGGTGGTGGTGCCGTCGCCGGCAGCATCCGCCGCCTTCGAAGCCACCTCGCGCACCATTTGGGCGCCCATGTTCTCGAACTTGTCGTCGAGTTCGATGTCCTTGGCGACGGCAACGCCGTCCTTGGTGATGCGAGGCGCGCCGAACGACTTGTCGAGCACGACGTTGCGGCCCTTCGGACCGAGCGTGACCTGCACGGCATTGGCGAGGATGTCGACGCCGCGCAGCATGCGGTCCCGCGCGTCTACTCCGAATTTGACTTCTTTGGCTGACATAAAGAATTCCTCAGTTCTTATTTTCTCTTCCTTCAGCGCGCCCCGCCGGGCGCTCGTCAGGGGGTGGGCTGTGCGAGCGCTGGGTTAGGCGGCTTTCTTCGTGGAAAACACATCGGTGAGAACGCCCATCACGTCGCTCTCCTTCATGATCAGCAGGTCCTGGCCGTCGATTTTGACCTCGGTGCCGGACCACTTGCCGAACAGCACGCGGTCGCCGACCTCGATGTCGATCGGAATCAGCTTGCCGGTCTCATCGCGGCCGCCCGGGCCGATTGCAATGACTTCGCCCTGCGAAGGCTTTTCCTTGGCTGTGTCGGGAATGATAATGCCGCCAGCGGTCTTCTCATCGGCGTCGATGCGCTTGACCACGACGCGGTCGTGAAGCGGACGGAAATTCATACAAGTCTCCTGAGCGTCTGAACAAGTTGGAGATAGTCACATTGTGACGAGCCCAATTTCAGCAAGAGTCAGGCCAAAAATGAGCTGAACGATCATGCCTGCAGTTCTGCTGAATCGTTGCCTGGTCTGCGCGTGTCTTTGTCCGGAAGCAAACGCCCTCAGGTACACAGTCCGCCAAGCTGTTGCGAAAATGACATTGCGTTTCGTCGGAACACCCGGTTGATCCCAGGGTTCCTCAACTTGGCGGCCCTTACACCGATCGAAGCGCCGGCGTATTTCGACGGCGGCGGCCTGGCTGCACATAATTGGTTCGTCTTACAGCAGCATCTAGGAGCCGGGGAAACGTGCGGCGCACAAGATTCATCGAAGGGCGGGTTCGAACAATATGAGATCCTCGCGCATAATAACGATTATGCCAACTATCTTGAGCGCGGGACCTTCAAGAATTGATCTGGACCGAGCTCGATAAGGTCATTGCACGCTGGTACGAACCCAGCAGAGGCCCGCCATGGCAGTCGCTGCACCTGTCGGTCCGAGAGGTTTCCCTTTTTATGTCGATGGCATCCAAATAGCCGTCATGGATCAAGGGGACTGAGGGGCATATGAATAATATACGTTGATATACGTTGTGCCGGCGCATCTGGCGTGTGATTGCAGCTTCGAAGCTCGAAATTCACGCGATCTCCGCGCCCAATGGGAAAAGCACCTGTGTCCTCTGTAGAAGTCCACCAGTACATCGTCTCACTTCTTCAGAAGCCGAATCCAGTCATCCTGGATATCGGCTGCAATGACGGGACCGATACGCAACAGTTTCTCAACCTCTGCCCGCAAGCTCAGCTCTACTGCTTTGAGCCGGACCCCAGAGCGATCGCGCGCTTCAAGAAAAAGCTGGGCTCGTCCCTCAACAAGGTGAAGCTGCTTGAAATCGCGATCAGTGATCGAAACGGGATGATCGACTTCCATCCAAGCAATGCAGATGGTGACGCGAAGGAATGGGACCTCTCCGGCTCAATACGCCGCCCAAAGAATCATCTCACTGAGTATGATTGGGTCCGATTCGATCGCCCTGTCTCGGTTGAAACGCGGCGGCTGGATGACTGGTGCGGCGAGGCGGAGCTGAACACGGTCGATTTCATCTGGATGGATGTCCAGGGAGCCGAAGCCGATGTTATTGCCGGCGGCATGCGGACCTTGAGCAACACGCGCTTCATCTACACGGAATATAGCGACCGTGAGCTCTACGAAGGGCAGTTGTCCCTGCAAGCCATTCTGGACTTGCTACCATCATTCGAAGTGGCGGCCCATTATCCGCGCACAGTGGAAGGTGATGTATTGCTCAAAAATACGCGCTTCTAGTGGCTGCTCGTATCGAGCGCCTCATTCATTGCTGGGAGACCTGACCAGCGCGCTCCATGCCACCCAAAGCTGCACAATTGGCGTCATGAAGGCGAGGGGATGTCAGTAGCCGAGCGGGCACTCCGGTTTCCGGCTGCCATTGCAGACCACACGCATCACGTCGGCGTCGGGCGGGTGGTGGGTCTCTGACAATCATTTATTTGGCGAGCCGGCACGACCGAGGACTTTGCAGCCAGCAGGCCGAGCCGTTTCATATGTTTGAATCAACACTGCCAGCTGGGGCTCGAAGCGTGGAATCATCTGAACGGCAGCTGATGGTCTGAACCTCTGGTAAGCTGGTGCACTGCTTCGAAGCAACTGGTTCTCGTAGTTCCTTGTCTCAATCGGAAAGCGAGCTGAAGCATGTGTTTATGCCATATGAAGGTCGCCGTGAGGCGTCCAGCATAACTGCAGCAGCCGATTGTCCAGCAAAGCGTGCGGCGCAGGAGAAGGGGGCCGCGATCATCAGCGGCCGATCTCGTGCCGGATCGGATCAAGACCGCCATCGTAATCGCGGTTACTTGCTGCTCATGTGTCGCAAGCGGAGTTGATCATCGAATCTGCGAGCACGCTCGGCCCGTGCGGCTGCGGCGCGATGACGAAGATCGGCGAGGATGTCAGGAAACGCCTTGACGTAATGCTGGCGCAATGGCCGAAGATTCTCCTAGCCGCGCCGCCCGATCACCCGCAATTCCAGATCGGCCCGATCGGCGTCCGCGTCCAGCACGGCCCGAAACCGCCGCCATTGTAGCGGCCGCCGGCGGAAGCCGGGGCGGCCGAAATAGTGCCATTCGCCATCCCAACCGTGGTACTGATGAACCGGGTCAATATACCAGTGGCGCCGGTCGGCGCGCGAGAGCCGGCGCATCGCGTCCTTATGCCCGTAGAGCGGAATGCTGTTGCTGAGCGGCTGGCGATAGCCGGGCAGGAAGCCGTAACCTTGCCAGACCGGCTTGGGCCGCTTTTGGATTGGCGCAGCGTTCGCGACGACCGACAGCAGCGACAGGATGATAGTAGCAGTTAGACACACAAGGCGCGCGACATGGATCGACAATAGTCGGTCTGTTGCGCGGAGGCTATTCAAATTTGGGTGCAGAGTCCTGCGCAATCTTGCGCAGAATTGTTCTCTCAGCTGATCACGCCCTTCCTGATCAGAAAGCACGCATATCCGGTGCTGTCACCCACCTGCACCGCGCCAGCCCTAAGCCTTAGCGCGAGAAGATCCGGACATGAGAGTTTGCTGCGACTGATGGGGCGACCGACCCAGCGCTCGATCTCGGTCTGCACCGTGCGTGCGTCCGGGCACACGGTCGAGATCGTCGACCGGCATCATCACGCGCGCGGATCGGCGAAATCTCAAGCGGGTAGAAGGTTAGGATGGCGTGGACAGTCTTCTCCATACTCATGCCCGGGAGCTGGATCAGGCGCTCCGAGCAGAGTCGTGGGTGCCCGGGCCGCGAGGGTGGTCGCCATGGCCCATGGAGGCGAGCAGCCAGAGCAGCTCGGGCACTAGGATCGGATCAATCGGCTTCAGGATGTGATGAACTATCCTCTCGATCATTCTGACGTTTGTCTCTGTCTCCCCAAGCTTCGCAATCATCAGATACCACGGGCCAGAACAGTCCAAACTGTCGTCGATCGGTGGCAAAAAAAAGCCCGGCCTCATTTCGATAGCCGGGCCGAAGTCAGTCGTCGACAGAGGGAGAACTGTCGACGGTTATTTGCGGCAAAACGTTCACCGCAAATTCTAATTACGAAAGGATTAATGACCGGAGAAATCTCGCGCCTTTTCCTTTCTATCAGACGATATTGACCGAATGCGGCTCAACGCTGGCTCGCACAAACCTTGAAGGGTGTATTGTCCGTTATCCTGAGGATCGTCGAGCCATGGTGATAAAGTGAGCGTTGCCGAACAGAGACGATCCGCAGCTGAATGGCGTCAATGTGTCGGCCGCAGAGCGCAGCAACCCAGCTTCCCCTGGGCTGGGACGAAGTACGTTATTTTTCGCATGCGAGCACTCGTTGCCCGTTCGCGCGATCCCGCACGCGAGGGCCCTCTGCTGCACACACAACGACCGCATTGGCATCATCGTCTCACCGATGGCAGGAAGCCGCCGTCCGCTCCGATTTTCCGGGCATCCTCGTCATCTATTTCTCATGGTACACCGTGACGTCGCGTGCGATTCAAGGCCTTTTAGCCTGACGATGCAGATGTTCTGGAGCGTGCTGGCGCGTGTCCGGAATGTGCGGGCCGGTTGATCTCCGGGCCGATAGCCGCGGTCGTATGAGGAAATGGGGCAAGTGCGGCGGGGAGGGGATGCTCTATGGAGATGCGGTGGTGTTTTTGAGAAGCGCCTGACCGCAAGGGTCTCTCTCTTTCTTGTCCTTTAAACAAGGCCGGCAGGCCGCCAAGTCCTTGCAACCGCAGGCCGCATCATATCGCAGGCTCTGCAATTCGTAGCTGCAGAGCGTGTGGGGACGTGGGTGAACCACTTCATGGAAAGCCCGGCTGTGCTGCACTTCCGAGCAGGAGTCGGCCGGCGCTCTGGAGCGTTCCCTCGTTTAGAGCTGCGTGTTGGGCAACCACGAAGCTGTCGCACATGGCGCGCGCCAGATTGCTGGTGCTATAGAGCGACGTACTTCCAGCGAGACCGCTCGCAATCCTACAGACCTCAGCGCTCTGCCGCGCGGCGTTCGTTGCGGCGAGTCGCATCAGCGTCGCCGTGCTCCGGTTTACCGCACCCTTGAGCGCTTCCTTCCACAGCTCCTCGGTGGCCTCATAGAAGAAGGAACGGGCGGAACGCAGCATGGCTTCGGCTCTGGCCATCTCCAGTTGGACATAGCCGCGCTCCGCCATCACGGGCGCTCCAGTGATCGAGGCGCGGCTTCCGGCCATGGCGACCACCTCGTCTAGCGCCGAGCGCGCAATACCGATGCCGACAATTGCATGCACCTGCGCAGCGAAAGCCACGGACGGATAACGATAGACCGGCCCGTCGAGTGTCGGCGGACCGCCGCGGATCAAGGTCCATTCCTCCGGCACAATGACATCGTTGACAACGACGTCGTGGCTGCCGGTGCCTTGCAGGCCGATGACGTCCCAATTGGGGCGGATTGTCACCTTCTCGGCCGGCATTACGGCTACACGCACAAGGTCACCGGTCGAATCGTCTTCCACAGTGATGCCAACGCCTATCAGGTCCGCGCCCGGTGAGCCGCTGGCGAATGGCCACACGCCGTTCACGACAAATCCGTCGGTGCTTCGCCTGGCGGGCTGGAGTGGGAAAACCGCACCTGCCAACACCACATCAGGTCCATTCGCGTATACCTTGCGAAGCGTGTCGTCCGGAAGAGCAGCGAGGTAGCGAGCCCCATCGCCGAAGCTGGCGACCCAACCGGCGGAGCCGTCGGCTTCAGAAATGCGCTCGATCAGGCGACAAAAATCGGCCGGCGTTCGCTCCTCACCGCCGAATCGCCTGGCCGCCATAGCCCGATAGACGCCAACGCGCTTGAAGCCCTCGATGATCTCGTCGGGAATCTTCTGCGCTCGGGCGAACTCGTCTCGACGCGCGCGGATATCGACCAGTAGCGGCGACAGATTATCCCAGGTCGCAGCCATAGCGTCGGCTTCTGCAGTGATCTTCTCTGGTGGAGCGTTCATAAACTTTCCTCGGGTGTTGAGCCGATCGACGGCGCGTGTCATTGATATGGATTGCCCGCGCATGGCGAAGCCGGCCGGATTGATACCCAGCCGGAGGGATCGTCGAAACTGTCGCAGTTGATAATCGGCTGTGATGCGATTGCAGGCGGTTGCCAGTCCAAACCGCACCCCGAGCGGATTGGCTCAAAGAAAAGGTGTTGAGGGCCAGGAAGGCTGATCGAGATGTGGCCTCGATGTTGCCATTGAGGCTGAACTGGCAAGGCAACCGATATGAGGCGGCGAGATCGATCCGCCTCTGCTGCACTATGTTTCGGACGGCTGACGGCAGCGCTCGTTTTGTCATGTCTTATCCAACGGACAGGTTGTCACAATTGGGGCTCGGCCGGCGCGAACCACGTTGTGAATACCTGACTTGGCGACCGGTACCCCAAGCCTGCGGCTCGTTTCCATATCCCCAGCAATCGACGTGCCACCAATCATGTCTGCCGGTCGTGGCTGAATCGAGCGAGATCACGTGACCCGTGCCGCGCCAGGAGGATGCTCGCGCCTCCCGTGTCTGATACCAGGCACAAGAAGTCATCAACCGAACAAGGCGGGAGGAGAACGACTGAAGTGGACCTCGGCCGCGGACCAGTCGGGCTCGGCTTGCCTGCTGGAGTTTCAGCCCCGCTGCGATCTCCTGGGACTACCAACAGCGCAATTTACCGTGGTCGCGGAGCCTGAGCGGCAGCAACGCCTGATCAGTCTGGTCGACGATGCGTTGGTTGAAGAGACTATGGACGACGTGCGATGACCGCGCGAGTCGCGATCATCAAGCTGATGTCCGCATTGGAAAAACGCACTTCAAAGGTGCACGCCGGCCGCGAAGATGCTCCTTTCCGATGCGCCACTTCGGAACTTCCAATGACAAGACCCGCCTGCGCAGAGCCACGAGTGCCTTTTAGATGGCACGTCAACGCGTCTGTCGATAGTTGACCGTCAGGCTTCACGAACTCCGGCGCGGGCATAAAAGATTGTTCTCCGCTCGAGCCGATGGTCGCCATCGTCGTGCGCGCGACAAGTTTCTGTTTATGCTGATCCAAGCTAGGCCCAAGACAGATGCAACAAGGCTGCTTTCCGACACTTGTGGTCTCCCAAATGGCTGATGCAGAGAGACGTCCGATGCCTACGCGAGTAGCTATTTTCTTTACGTCAGTCGGCTGGTTAGTCATGGCGGTCGTAATCCTGCTCTATTTGATCTTCGGCCCTGGCTGAGCCTGGTGATCATAAGCAGGACCATAGATGGCTTGCCGGATCGGGAGTGAGAGTCTGCCGGAATTGTCGCTTGTTCCGGGGGCCGAGAGCTCAGACCCTGCATGCCTCGCACCGCGATCTGCCGCTTGACCCCCCTCGGCCCGCCTCGCGCATTAAGGTGCAGGCTTGAATACTGTTGGCCGCGATATGAGTGTTTCTTGGTGCTGGCCTCGCGTTGCCAACATGAGCGCGTAGAACACAAGGAGGATTAAGAGGCCGCGCATACCATAAAGCTTCCCGAAGCTATAACAATTGTGGAGCTGATTGTACTCGGTGCAGTTGATGCAGCCGATGCACGAGCGAATTGCGCGGAACTCGACGAAGCCCTGTATCAGGCGGCAAACGACCAGCTGGCCGCGCGAAGGTGCCAGCGTCAGCTCAGCAATTCGACCCTGCCGGTGTCGAGCCGATATAGCCCCCCGACGACCTTCAGTCTGTTCTGCTCAACTGCCGCGTTGAGAATCGGCCCCGTCGATCTAAGTTTGTTGACATTATCGACTACATTTTGTCGGGTTGCTTCTGCGAACGTGTCACCTGTTTTCTGGCGAGATGCTGTTACTGCAGGCGCAAGCGCAGCGATGAGGGATGAAATGTGCCCCGGCGGCGGCTTATCGTCGTGGAGCGACTTGATCGTGGCGTCTATCGCACCGCAATGATCGTGGCCAAGTACCAGGATCAGCGGCGTATTCAGCACGGCGACCGCATATTCCATACTGGCGACCGTGTCATCGTTGGCGAAGTTGCCGGCGAGGCGGCAGACAAACAGATCACCGAGTCCGCTGCCGAAGACAAGTTCAGGCGCCACGCGAGAATCGGCGCAGCTCAGAACCGCGGCATATGGATTTTGCCCATCCACCAAAACAGAGCGCTCGCGCTTGAAATCGTCGCCTCGTGATACGCCATGGACATAACGATCGTTACCTTCCATCAGCCGCTTCAGGGCAGCATCCGGCGAGAGCAGGTTATCCGGCTTGGGCGGCGTTTTTGCTTCCTTCGCATCGACAATGTTGTTGTCAAGCCGCAGGCAAGCCGCCGAAACAGCGAACAGCAACAGCGAGCGGCGCGAAGGCGCGATCTTGGTCAGATAGGACATATTCGGATAATGGCCTGCATGCATGCATCTCACCTCATCGCGCGGCTTTGCGCCACCCGGTCGCTTCGGCTTCCGATTCGCTGCAGAGCCAGCGTTCACCGGGCTTCTTCGTCATGTCGATTTGTTCGTAACCGAATTGCCCGGGCAAGTGATAAAGTCGCTCGCCGTTGTGGCCCACGGTGCCTTTTATCAGACACTCTGACGAGGGCGGGTCCGATAGCAAAGCGGATCCGAGCAGGAGCTCCTGAGCGTCGATCGGAACCGAGCTCGCGCCGATGATGATCGTCCCCTTGTTGCGGCGACGCCAGTCCCAGGGCGCGATGAACGCCCCCGACCACAGCCCCGCATAGGCTTTGCTCGCCACAACCTCATAGATAACGTACGTATTGGCAGAAGGCGACGATAGTGCCCAGCCGGAGCGTACCATCCAGGCGTTCACGTCCTCGCCTTCGATGAAGCAACGGCCACGCGACCTGCCGTATTCATCAACTCCTGTGGTATGACAATCCCACGTTCGTCCGTTCGAATGCTTGATAAGCTCGTCGCGAGCAGCCACGCCGCAAGCCCATTTCCGGCCGTGGGCGTCGAGGCAAATCTGGTCAGTCTCAGGAGCGTCGATGCCTGAGAGCCGAAGCGTGGTTTTCTCGAGCTCGATCGTATTGCCGTCGAGGATGCGTGGAGGGCCGCTGAGCTTCGCCGCGCAGACCGGAGATGTGATGACAGCCAACAATGCGACCGTCATTACGCGGTGTTTCATTCCGACAATAGCCTTTCGTCTTGATTCATGTTCACGTGCGATCCGGCGCCGCGTTCGACGCTTAAACGCACTATGTCCGTTATCGGGCCGCATCTTTCGACGTTTGCTTTATGAAAGCTTGGCCCTCATTTCCAAGCTACGACCTGACGCTGCGTGAGGTTCAAGCGATTTCTTCCGGTGTGCGTATCGCGGTATCCTTCGAGCCTCACCGGTCTCACTCAGTGGGCGCGCACAGCACCCTCTCTCGGCCTGAGGAGGAGATCCCCATCGCTCAGCCGCCAACTCGGCATGCGGGAGAAAGCCGAGCCTCGGAACGCTGTTTCTCACGCGATTGAAGAAGAAAAGCGCCTGTGAATTGTGACAGTCGAGTGGAAGTCAGGCGTGGAGGACAGCAACCTGGCTATGCTTTGTGCCAACCTCCATCGGCACACAGAAGGCTGCCGACGGTTTCGGCGAGAGCGATGACATTTTAAGTTCTTGCCACGGAAAGACCGACGTTCGAAAGAAATCTGGTCTCGCGTCCTATCAGAGATTTGGACGAAAGGCGCCACGGAGTCCAGCTCAACGCTCGCAGCGCAACTGAATCGGTATCGTTTGCGCAAACCGCGGAAAACCAGGAGCTCTCTTGAGAGCCAGCCGGGATGGTCGGGTGGTGCCGCGGCCCCGTTCGGAGAAGGCCAGGATTTTTCATGACCCGGTCGGCGCGACTGGCGGCCGCTCTTTCGTTGTGCGCTTCCCCGTACTCACGTGTTGAGAGTTACCCAGCACGGCATGAGGGCATGCGTTTGCGCCGGGAAAATTTAAGGACAACCATGTGGAGCCGTGGCTACTTCGTATACGCACCGGCGAGGGGTAAGCCGCCCGCGTGTTCGGACGATCGCGAGTGCCGTCCTGATGCCATTCGGTGCGAGGCGTCAATCCACAACATGGGTAGGCCCATCGCGGCATCCGAGCAGGTAGCTCTGGTGTGGTATGGCCGACTCAAGCTACACATCATTCTGAGCCACCTCACTACCCAATGGAAATGAAATGGTTTCAGCCCCCCGGGAATTGCCCGTCTCTTCTTACGCGCTTGAAGTGGATGGCCGACTCAGAGCTGAATTCGCAACCAAAGACGGCGCCAGGGCAGGTGGAGCAGAACTAAAGAAGCGCTTTCCCATGCTTCAAATCCGGATCTACGATGCGCAGACGAATGCGTGCGAGGAAATCTAGCGGGCGACTCAGTCCGGTCTTCGATGCCTCGCGCACGGCTCCGGCTCCTCGTTGGGGGCACTCGAAGGACCGGTGGTCAAGCCGGGGCCGCTAACACTGCCCCATTACCCTATTAACCGGTTTCGTCGCAGCAGTCGATCCCGCGTGCCACCTCGGCCTCGGAATGGTCACGCTCTTGCGGGTGCCAGTCAGTCGCGCGATGCGCGGTTCGCACGCCGGATCGGGCTTGGGCCCGAGGCATCTGCAGGCCCAGTCCCGTGAAGAATGGCATGGAGAGCTGGTTCTCTCGCAAATGGTGTCCTTCCACTGCGTGGGGTGCGCCGAGGTCAAGCCGCCTCTCGCAAGGCGGCACGCGCCGCTGAGCTCGACTCCTCGCAGAAAGAATCGGAGGTAATCGTGCTGCCCCATTTTCTCGATGGCCGGCTGAAGGCCGCGGGAAAGCTCGCGACTGTTCAAGGTGTAAACACCGGAGAGTTTAGAGCTGATAGTCTTGCCGTTGCTCTGAGGCGTTCGGCCCTGCAGGAGCTACGGCGCGATCTTGCTCTGCGCGATCATTTACCGAGGCCTTTAGCTCCCTTCTAATCCTCCCGTTCCTTTGGCTCCATGCGAGCGAACCAGGAGCCAGGAGGAAAAGCCGCGATACGCTTGGCAAAGGAGGATTGCGGCTCCCAATCTTGTCCTTCGCTCTTCTCGAAAGTGATGACCCCGTTGTATGTAAAATAGCGGGGCCCTGGGATATTACAGTTCACCACAAGCAAAACGCGCCACAGATCACCTTTCTCGGTCGGCTTGTCATTCTGCTTCGGCAAGTAGTCCACTCCAACAGGATCAACGATAGTGCAGCTGCCCTGCCGCAGAAGATCACCGAGCCGACCTTGCATGGTCGTCACAAAGTTGAAGTTGGCCGGGTCATGCAGAAAGCCAAGATTTGCGTCCCTTTCGCCATCCTTGACTTCACTGGCGATCAACGAGAGCGCGAAGGCGCGCCAGCCCAATTCCATTGGCTTCGCATAGGTCGACGCAAGTTCAATCGTCCCGTCGAGCGCGACCTTCCAGGTGATAACGTACTCTTCGTCTGATTTATCATCCCGGTGCCTGGTCCAAGAAACAAAAACATATTCATTTTGGTCAAGTTCAGCGACGCCCCACATCCGAGGGACGAACTGTGCCACCTTCGAGACGTTGGAGATAACTTGTTCTATTGTCTCACCGTCTTGCGCTCGCCACGTTGACTTGACTCTTTCGACAAGGGGGCTGTCGTTAGCGCGAACAGTGTTGCTCGTCGCAGCCAGCCCGGCCAGGCAGATCAGGGATCGACCGAGCCAAAGCCATAGCGCGCGTCTTCCTGACGTTTTCTTCATAACCGTCGGCCTATCCGGTCTCATCCACACGTCATTCCAGAGCAGGCAACCTTCAACCTGTTATGCGCGAGCGCAAGAAGTTAGCGGCGACGCGACGGGGCGACCACTGGTTTTCCCGTGCGAGCAGGCGCTCCCCTCTATGTCACGCGCCGCTAACTTCACTGCCACCGACAGCCTCAATTTGCTGTGCTGGACATGCCCAGCAGGAGGACTGGGCAGGCAGAGGACGTGCATTCTTCGTGCCAGATAATAGACGGCAATTCGCACCGGTTTTGTGTCCTCTTTGTCGACTTTCCGACTGGCGCATGTCTCGATGTTTCCGTTCAACCTCTCCAGCACGGCTTATGCATCCCCGTCACGCACCGGATGTTCGACGGCACAGCGGAACGCCTCGGTGCCAAGTTCCTGATGAGAAGTGGCAGCACGTTTGCCGTCATTGAACCGTGTGGTTCGGTTATCGTTGCCGGAATGTGGGCTTTTGATCGCTGCCATGCCTTCGGGCACTTTCGGCCAAGGGGCCATGGCGCGTTTGGCGCTCCTTTCGCGACGTCCGGCGCTCCGGAAGTCGAGAACAGCCTCAGTCAGGCGCGCTTTGTACTCGATGGCGAACGACGGCAAGCCGATCTTCGCCGAGCATTTGGGGTGTGGCTGGCACCGCAAATCAAACGTGCTGCCCGGGTAAGTTGTAAGTTGCTGGCTTAGCCAGGTGTCTTGGCCTATTCAACACTGATCCTGTTGGTCGAGAAGGTGGCTGGATGGCGCGCGTGCTCGAAAAACCGCTGGGAAGCTGGGACTGGCGACAAATGCGTTCTGCTCGAGGCAGCGGCCCCGACCGCGCAAGCCGCATTTGTCCTTTCCACCGATCTGGCGTGCAACCCGCGGGCAACTGCGATGCTCATTGCGGTATCGCTGATTGGAGAGCACTGCTACATCATCTCAATGCTAGAGATGCACGGTCATTCGCGTAGCAGATGTCGCAGCATCAGCTTGAGACATGATCTGAGAGGTTGACGGAAGACTGCTCTTGCCGATAATCCAAGTCGTCGAGGTTCTCCGGTTTCCATTTGATCCGGAGCTAAGAGGGAAGCCGGTGAAAATGCCGGCGCTGCCCCCGCAACTGTGAGCGGCGAGCCGCTGTCCAACGACGTCACTGAAGCCTGCGCGGCTTCGGGAAGGCCGGACAGCAGCGATGACCTGCGAGCCAGGAGACCTGCCCCGACACTATATTCGTCCACGGGCGGGGTGTCCCGGTGGTGCGCCAAGCAGCCGTCGCACCGCGACTTCCCCTGCCTGCGTCCGCCATGGCCTTTGCCCCCAACATGGGTTAACGCTATGTCTCTTCTCTCCCTCCCTGTTGCCACGCTCGGAACGCCACGCATCGGTCCAAGGCGCGAGCTCAAAGTCGCTCTAGAAAGCTACTGGGCCGGAAAAAGCAGCGAACAGCAGCTGCTCGAGGACGCAGCTGGCCTGCGTGCCGCGAATTGGGCCCGTCAGAAATCTATCGGCGTCACGGTCATTCCATCGAACGATTTCTCGCTGTATGACCAGGTGCTCGACACAAGTGTCATGGTTGGCGCCATCCCGGAGATCTACGCCTCGAAAGCCGAATCCGTTTCGCTCAAGACATACTTCGCCATGGCCCGCGGTTCACAATGCGACGACCAGGAAGCGAGTTGCGGTCACGGACCGCGCGGATTTGGCGCACCCGCACAGGAGATGACCAAGTGGTTCGACACCAACTATCACTATATGGTCCCCGAGTTTCACAGGGGACAGACTTTCAGGCTATGCTCTCGCAAGCCGATCGAGGAGTATGAGGAAGCCAAGGCCCTTGGCTTTCAGACCCGCCCCGTCCTGATCGGGCCGGTCACATTCCTAAAGCTCGGCAAGAGTCCCGATCCCACGTTCCAGCCACTCTCACTGCTGGATGAACTGATACCGCCCTATATCGAGGTTATGCAGGAATTGGCCAAACGTGGGGCAAATTGGGTTCAGTTCGACGAGCCCAGCCTAGTTCTTGATCTGGATGAGGGGACGCGAAAATCTTTGCGACATGCCTATGACCGGCTCGCCAAGGAGGGGCCGGCGATCAAGATCATGGTTGCCAGCTATTTCGGCGACCTCGGCGACAATCTGGACACCGCCTTGAGCCTGCCAGTTGCCGGGCTGCACCTCGATCTGGTTCGAGCGCCACAGTTGTTGCACCAGATCATCGCTGGCGGCCGAAGTGATCTCGTCATGTCGCTCGGTGTCGTCGACGGTCGGAATGTATGGCGGTCGAATTTGTCGTCGCTGCGCCAGCGGCTCGAACCCGCGATTGCGAAGCTCGGCAAGGATCGTGTACAGATCGCCCCATCCTGCTCGCTGCTTCATGTGCCGGTCGATGTTGAACTCGAGACCGGGCTCGCTTCCGACGTCAAGAGCTGGCTTGCTTTCTCGGTCCAGAAGATGCGGGAGCTTGCGATCCTAGCGCGTGCACTCGCAGGCGACCAGAATGTTGCGTTAGCTCTTGCCGAGTCGGAAGGTGCCGCGACTGTCCGCCGGACTTCGCCGAAAATCCGTGATGCCAATGTCGCTGTCCGGATGAGAGCGATCGACCAGACCATGTGTCGGCGCGCGAGCCCATTTGCCCGTCGGGCCGAGATCCAAAGCAATCGATTCGGACTACCGGCTTTTCCTACCACGACGATCGGATCATTTCCGCAGACCACAGAGATCCGGAATGCCCGTGCGGCGCATGCGCGAGGTGCGATAAGCGACGAGCAATACGACAAGTTCCTCAAGGAGGAGACTGCGCGCGCCGTACGTTGGCAGGAGGACATCGGTCTTGACGTCCTCGTGCACGGCGAGTTTGAGCGCAATGACATGGTGCAGTACTTCGGCGAGCAACTCGCCGGCTTCGTATTTACCAAGAGCGGATGGGTGCAGTCCTACGGCTCGCGCTGCGTCAGGCCACCGATCCTGTTTGGCGATGTAGCACGGCCGAAGCCTATCACCGTGGACTGGTGGCGCTACGCGCAATCACTAACAAGGAAGCCGATGAAAGCGATGTTGACCGGACCGGTGACGATCTTGAACTGGTCCTTTGTTCGGGATGATATTCCCAGAAGCGAGGTCTGCCGCCAGATTGCGCTCGCGATCCGAGACGAAGTCCGCGATCTCGAGAATGCTGGTGCGACCATGATCCAGATCGACGAAGCTGCAGTCCGCGAAGGATTGCCGTTGCGTCGATCGGAGTGGGCGGCTTATCTCGACTGGGCCGTCGATTGCTTCCGCATCTGTTCATCGGGCGTCGCCGATCAAACGCAAATTCATACGCATATGTGCTACTCGGAGTTCAACGACATCATTGGTGCGATCGCTGCAATGGACGCGGATGTCATCTCGATCGAGACATCGCGCTCGAAAATGGAACTACTCGACGCGTTCAGGAACTACGAATATCCAAATCAGATCGGGCCGGGCGTGTACGACATCCACTCTCCACGCGTTCCCGAGACAGGCGAAATGAAGGAGCTGATGGTGTTGGCTCGGACGCGGCTGCAGGATTCGCAGCTCTGGATCAATCCAGACTGCGGCCTGAAGACGCGCAAATGGGAGGAGGTTCGGCCAGCACTAGCGAACATGGTCGCTGCCGCCCGCGAACTGCGCGCTGCATTCGATCCGCGAGGCCGTTGATCCGGGCTTCGGTCTCTTTTCGACAAAGCTGATCCGCTTGTGGTCATTTGCGCGGGAGCCTTAGGAACATAAAAAATGCCCCGCCCCGCTTAGCGGGCCGGGCGAAAGTCTGGGAGGAGCGACGCTGACGCATTCGCGCGGACTTCCATCGGCGAAGCCGCCAGTTCGATCACGGCGAGGACATTCGCCGAAAATCTGAGCCGAGTTGAAGCACAAGCTCAGCGTAGCTCAATTATGCCGTGGTATGCGACCGTATAGCCTGAGAGTTAGAATCTACACCAAGGTTTGTCGCTCATGAGCACGTCGGCACGATTACGATAGCAGCGAGGGGGCATGCCGGGCGGTCGCCGCAGGACACCAACAGCAAACTCGGTGCGCTTTCCTGCCTGGAGCCTTATGTTCGATTAGGGCGACGTAAGCCCGGCTCCATGGATCTCGCAAGCTTATCCAATGCATAAGCGGTTGCTAAATTTGAACCTTGCTTAAGGCAGTCCTTGGTCGACCGGTTCCACCCGATAGTCGGGTTTCGGCTTGGGCGCTGAGGAGCACCCTATCGGCACCGCGGCATCATCAAGCTCGTGACACCCTCCGCATGGTCCGCTCATAGATCTCAAACAGAGGTTTCTGGACCTAATTACCGGAGCGTCGCCGATGCCTATGGCCGCTCCAAGGCCAATGGGAGGGCATGCTGCACGCCGCATACACGTATGTAGGATCGCGATGAAGCGGACACGCGTCAGGAACGAGCATTATTTACGATGCGGATCCCCATAGCTTGTTGAAATCCAATTGCGCCAGAACTGGTCGTGGCGATCCACGT
Organism: Bradyrhizobium sp. NBAIM03; assembly: GCF_020194055.1. Lineage (NCBI taxonomy): Bacteria > Pseudomonadati > Pseudomonadota > Alphaproteobacteria > Hyphomicrobiales > Nitrobacteraceae > Bradyrhizobium > Bradyrhizobium sp. NBAIM03. Next base: position 89,326 of record NZ_JADYVS010000022.1, read on the forward strand.
CCAGCGCCTTGCTGTTGGTGCTGAACGTACCCGGGACTGGCAGTGCCTCGCATTTCGCGTGCAGTGAGTAGGACCGGCTGCGGCCGGATGTCTCAGAGCGTATGGGGCGGGGCTCAAGGAGTGCTTCGCCGCACCCGCGCGGCGGCAATCGTCCGTCCTCATCGGTCGGCGGACATGAGAGGCGTCCGTTTCGCGCGATATCACTGCGCAACTGACAGACCTGCGAGGTTTACATTGTGGTGCCGGAACCAGAGCTCAGCTAGGCTCGGCCATGCTGTTTGCGCCGGTGGTCGAGGAAGCGATCACATTGCGCAGAAGCCATTTTGGGGGTGCGGCAGCCTACGTGCCCGCGAGCACCCCCATTTTCTTTCGACAGAATGAGCATGAGGTCCACTTCCTGCTGTCAAACGGCCGCGATCAATACGGCCCGTCCGTCTCGGCGCTGTGTCACGGATTGCCGGCCTTGGCGGACGACAACGCGACCGAGCTCCGTTCGGCCTCAGCTTCTTGCTCCAATTGCAGAATATGCGCTCTTAGCGCATCGGAAGTCGCTGCTGCTGTCTCGCTGAACAGCGGATCTCCATCATTCGTGAGGGCGGAAGCGATTTCGGTCCAATCCTTAGCCGAGAGAGCCTTCAGAGCGGCGGGAAAGAAATCTCGTTCTTCCCACATCATGTGGTGCCGCTCGCGTACTATAAAGTCGCGTATGATATTGCCGACGTCTTGCCGAAAGAGGTCACGATCCGCGAGGATAGCGTCAATAGCTCGCGCGAAGTGGTGCAAACGGTCGACAACTTCCTGGTGTTCAAGCGCGAGATCGCCGACGATTGCAGCTGCCTCCGGATCGCGAGACTTGAGCTTGAAAAAAATCAAGTCTTCCTGTGGATGATGGTACACCTCGGGGTAAACCTCGAAATAGCTGATAATCGCGCGAATGACCTCATAATCGGGGCGGATCCCCTTCTCAAAAATCTCCAATTCGCGTTGAAGAGCGACCAGAAGAAGATCAATGTTGCGATGCTCTCGAAGCAGAAGATCGATGATCATTGCGGTGTTCCTGGAGGCACAATCTAGGCTGGAAGCGATTTCTGCCATTTGCAAGACTGCCCAAGCCGAATTCGGTGTCCTTCGCGGGGCTGCGATTTGTCCGCGCCATTCGACGCAAAAAGTAGCGCGCTTCAATTTGAGCTGGCGTAAATCAACTTAGCTGAAGTGTTGCACAAAGCTCCTGGGCAGTCCGTCGTTACGCAGCACGACCGCACAGCGCACGAAACCACCTGATAGAGGTATTGGGCTGCCTCGTCTTCGCGGTAGATCTCGCTATTGGGAGTGAGACGCTTCGGTCTCGGAATTATGCCAAATGGTTCACGACGATGAGGTCGCCCACGCAAGACGCTGGTCGGATGGCGTCTCGTCTCGCTAGAACTGGCGGCCTGGGCGTGCATGGCGGACCCTATCTTACCAACGTCGATTCGACGCAGATTGGCTGCTCCTGACGAATTGGAAATTTGGATGTTTTCCCTAGGTAGAAGCCCCTAAGTATTTACACGTAAGTCCATGAGCGGGGCGTGTATGGGGCGGCGCGGTCACTTGGTTGCTCAAACATGCTCAAATCGGATTACGAAGCTGCATGCTGGCTTCGTCGGCCGCGCACTGCCGTACCCCTGAAGAGCTCCAGCCAGCCGAAACGTTGTCGTCCATCGCCACTTTCGGCTCGCCGCAGGAAGTCTTGTTCGGCGCCTTGACTTTGATCCTCGTCAGCATCGGTCGGCCGCGGAGGTGACGGGGCCGATGTTGACGGCATCCTGATCGATGTACGCTGGCGTGGTGACGTGCTTGATGATCATGCGATAAGTACGCATGTGGACCGAGTTGGGGTCTAGCCCGGATCATAGGTCTCGGCTCGCGTGACATATTGACCTGGCGCAACGGCCGGCCTGGGTGTGTTGCATCGGCAGGCGTCACCGAAAACATGATCGGCTCGGTGCGCGCGAAACCCGCCGTTCGTCAGCTTGATGCATGAATAAGCCATTCACGCTATTTTGCGCTGCTGCTAGAGTCCCGCGGTAATGGCGATCCGCATCAACTCGGACATGCTGCGGACATTAGTCTTGGCCATCAGGTTCGCACGGTAAACCTCGACTGTCCGCGGACTGATGCCGAGATCATGGGCTATCACTTTGTTAATCTTGCCGGCTAATAGTCCCTGCAGGACGTCGCGTTCGCGCGACGAGAGATCCGCGAGGCGGGCTTCCGCCTGCAGTTTCGCTGCGTCGGCTGGCTTTTTTGGCCGCGCTTCCAAAGCACTATTGATCGCACGCAATAGCACCTCCTCCTCGAACGGCTTCTCGATGAAGTCGACCGCACCCGCTTTCATCGCTTCGACTGCGAGCGATACGTCGCCATGACCAGTTATTAAGAGGACGGGGCAGTCGGCGCGATCGGCTTTCACTTTTCTGACGAGTTCGAGACCGCTCATAGCCGGCAGACAGATGTCTGACACAATGCAGTCAACCGGACCGCTTGCGACGTCATTGAGAAACGCGGTCGCCGTCTCATAGGTTGCTACGTAGAAACCATTAACATCAAGCAGAAACGCGAGCGAGTCCCGCATAGCGGCGTCATCGTCGATCACGAGAATGCGCCGCCCAGTCATGTGTCTTCACTAAGCTCCGCAATCGCGCGGTGAACTGAAAGATCCTGTCGCCGCCCGGATTCCTCGTGGCTCGATGATCGTCCAGCAGATCGATAGCCCCACACCCATGCCATGCGTGTTAGACGTGACAATGGGCTGGAACCGGCCGTCGCTGATGCAGAGCAGGGTAGCGAAGCTCCCCCAGTCCGCGGCCGCGGCGAAAGCGGGAAAAACGACCGGAAGGTAGATGATCGTGCCCGTGCGGTCCTGAAGATGCGGACTAACGCCCGTCGCAGCACGAGAGCCAACGCGGCGTCTGCCGCGCCAGGCCCATAGCCGTACCTGATGTGGTCCGACATGTTTCTGGCAGGCCCTCTCATTGATCAACTCTAAATTGTTTACCACGAGAGGCCACCCCGAGGCAGTCCCGGCCTCAACTCACGCCAATCTATTGCGCAGGATGGTCGCCGCTATCCGGGCCAGATGCGCCAGTGCGTCGGCTGCACGGCGACGCGTTCTCCGGTCTTTGCCTTAATCCAGCCGTCGAAGATCCGGCGGCAAGGAAAGACCACCCGGTGAATAGTGTTACCCTCGATCACGGCAATCTCCAGATCCCGATCAAAGGGCGGCGCAGTTTCGAGCCGCTCCCAGGTCAGGTCGCCACTAGATCCTGGACGGAGTTCATCGCTGCGGGCTGACAAATTCAGGCAACCTTCTGAACACTACGGACGAGATCGCTTGGTGTGCCGCGCGAACAGGCTCAACTCGGTATAACCTAGGCGGCGCGTGCTCTCGATGGGGTCGGCCGCGGCCGGGATTTTATCGGCCGTGGCGCCGTTGAACCTATCGTGCCGGGACATGATCCGCTCGCTAACCGAAATATTAGGATTGGCGCTGCGAAACAACTCCCGGGCTTCGGTCGAATCGATCTGAATCAGCTCAAGCCCGCGGCGGTTGGTATTCATCGCTGTTCTGCAGAAGTTAAACTAGACTGCGCTGCGACGATCTGGCCGGCGCCGCGACAAATGTCGCCGTAGTCTGTCATGCCGAAACATCCTCCGTTGGTGAAAATCTCCTTGTCCCACGACGTCAGCGCGGGGCGTTGGGTTGTGATGACGTCAGCCGCGCCCTTACGAGCGAAGCGGCATCCCCAATCGAGAACGGGAAGGCGCGGGAATTTTCTTGACACCATTCGGATGGGCCTAGTTGCGCTCGGCGCTGATCATCGCGCCCGTCCGCAGGTCGATGAAGTGGACGCCATCGCACGCAGCGCAGGTTATTCTGTGCAGGTCATCGGCACGCGGTTCGGGTGCGTCCGGCAGCAGTCCTTGAACTCGGTCGCCGGTATCTGGACATGAAAAGATGATGGGGCGCCAAGTCTTTCTGTCTGCCATGTGTGTGACCTTGGACTGGAAGCTCACTTCTATCAGTAGGCAGTCGCCGCAGAATTGATACAGGTCAAAAAGAGCTGATGCGCGTCCAAAACGGCCAAGCTCGAGCGGCTGCTGCGAGCCCGACAGGCCTGCGTTGGCAGGCGACATGTCTCAACTCGGGCGATCCGCCAGGGTCCCGCGTTGGTCTGCAACACGCCAGCGTGTAGCCGAGTTGATTTGAGGCGCATCCCTCGCGATGGGCCACGACAGCATCTGTCCTCAATGCTGCGATAGCCAGCAAGCAGATAGTCAATTGATCGCTCGCTTCGCATTGTCGGCAGCCTTGCCGGCGCTGATCCCAGATAATCTTTGGCGCTGAAGTCCGGAATCTTGGCCTTATCAAACGTTGGCTGCGACAAGCCTGATCATCGGCTTTGCTGTCGGGGCGGCAGGGCGGACCGTCAGAAGGTCGGGGCGGTTCGCCTCATTGGCCCGCGATCACGTGCGCGTAGTCTCGCCGTCGATAGTCCTGGCCGCCGGCACGCCTCAGAAATGCCTCTGCCCGGTCATTGGCGCAATGACCTGGTGTTTGCGGCAATGCCTCGTGAGACCACCAAATATCGCGTGTAAGGTTCGCGGCGTCTCGAGCCTCCATATTGCCAGCGGTTGAGTATGGGAGTTCAAGGTGCAAAATTGTAACGCTCCCCCGAGATCGCGATCGATAGAGATCAATAGCCGGCATCTCGGGCGTGACGGCGCATGCTGCTCTCGATCCTCTCTTCGAGACATTCCCCAATTCATCGTCACCCCAATTTGTTGGTCGAGGGCTTGAGCAGACCAGAAGACGCTGTCCCTCGGCTCAAACAGAGTGCGATCTGCAAAGCTAGACAGATAGAGATAGCGCGGCTTGCGGGACAACAGGAGCGCGCGGGCCGCGCTGCCAAAGTCTCGACTTTATCTCGACGGAGCAGCGGACAACCAAACCTCTTGGGGGTGCTGCTTGAGGCAGATCAAATACTCTTGAGGCGCCAATGGCAGGATGGTGGATAAGCAAACCCACAAGAAGAGGGGGCCATGCCTTCATTTAACGTTCGGTTCATTAAGACCGTTTGTGACGATACCGGTCACGAACATCGTGCCTGTCAGGCAGCGTTTAAGATCGATGCCGCCTCGCTAAGTGCTGCTGCACAGCAGGCGGAGACCGATTTCTGCAAGCAAAAGAGTGTCCGCGATTGGACAGTCTTCGCCGATGTGATCGAGCTTCGAACCCCGCCTGCATTGCCGCCGGCATAGGCTGGTTAGCTTGAGTTTGGCGAGAAGTCTGCGAATTGAGTTGTGGGGTCAATCTGTAATCTAAGCGTGATCCCGGACAGGGTCGTGTCGACCGTCGATTCGAGAGAACAACTGGTGATGCTTTCGTCAATTCGGCGGGCACCCTGTTGTCTCACCACACCTAAGCGGACCTCGCTGGACGGTTTGCCGCCTGCCGTTCAATGGGGTCTGCAGCGCTCCGCCAAGCATCGTACCGGCAGGGCCATCCGGATCGAAGGACCTGCTCCCACAAGTCGGTCTTGTTTGATCCAATGTCAAAAACAAGTCTGCCTCCGGCAGCTATGGCTGTTTCGAAGGGTTAGGCTTGGTTGTCCAATCTGCACACATATCCTTGACGGTTTAGACATCTCCTCAGCCGGTTACGCGCGGGCCTGTCCCAGACATCCGAACCGGCTTAGTTGAGCTCGCAGGACATCGATGCGATCGCACGTGACCTTAGTCTGTCCGTATCCGCCTTTCGAACCATGGCGCAAAGACCGGGCTCTCCTGAACTCTTGAGCAAGCGCCTCGCACTTGGCGGTGTTTCCGAGAATGCGCTTGCTGCCGCAATCGAGACTGCGATCTGCAACGCGTGTGTGGCCTGTGTCAGACCAAAGTCCGCTGCGCCGCCGACCTCGAGAGCCAACACCATGCAAGTCCGCTCAAAGACTGCCCGAACGAACAGACCCGGCGCGATCGGTCGTGAGATATCCTCCGGCTGCTCTTTCGCGATCATCTCGCTCAATCAGTTCCTCACCGAAGATCTTGACTCCTGAGCATGCCCGCATTCAAAGAAGGCCGATACAGGACAAGCCCATCGCCGCCTCGAAGTCCACGACATAGTGAAGCAGCCCTTATGTCTATATTCGCTGTTTCTGCCTACGTCTTCTTCTTTGCCGCAGCGATGGGACACGATCCGGCGTTTACGTTCTGCGTATTGCTGGCTTTCGTCGCCAGCCTGGCCGCCGCCGCCGTCGTCGTCCTCAATCGCCGCTATGAACCGCCGGCGCGACTACCCCCGGCGGAGATCAAAGTTCGGCCGAACTACAACTCGGTCCGATCAGATTCGCCTCAGCGACGGCGAGGTGGCCGCTGGATAAGGGAAATCAGTCTCAAAGGGCAAGGCGTGTTGCATCCAGACGCTCAACACAAAAGAGTGCGCTCCACCTGCTCGGGCGTATATTCGTGACAAGGGCGGCAATATTCTTAAAAACGCGGATGGTCATTATCGTGTCGATCTGACGAAGCCCCGATAAGTGGATACGTTAGCGACAATAAGGCGTGAGAAGCCTCCTGTGTTCTCGGCGATGCGGAGCACCTGAAGGAGAAGCGGGATTGCGCCATGCACCCTCAAGTGCGGCAACATCCGGAGAAAACTCGCGTAGAGTTCTTAATCGCGACTGTTGCTTCGATGTCACCAAATGTATGAACCCGCGATCTACGCTCGTGCCTGACGAGGGACGACATGTTTGATGTTTATTTGAACGGAAGGCGCGATCTTTTGGTCGTTCCGCGAGGCATTGCGATCCCCGCGGGGTTGGACGGCAATTGGAAGCGAAAGAAGCGGGCGGTGCGTTTAGTGAGCGATGCCATTCGCCAAGATGTCCAACGGCGCGGTTACCACCGACGTAGTTTGACCTCAAATCGGTCGGAGACGGCAGTTGAGACCTCGTCACAAACGTAGCCAAGGCGGCTATCTCCGCTGACCCTTTCTTCGAAACACTATGGGCAGAAAGCATGACCGAACTTATACGCTGGCGCGAGTTCCGATGAGTGCCTCTTTTTTACGGTCGTCGCTCCGAAAAAAATGTGTTACAGGCGCTCCTCTCAGAAGGAGCATTCATCGTGAAAAAAGCAACCAAGAAACGCGTTAAGCGGCGCGAGTGGACGAAGGCAGATATCAAAGAGCTCAAAGTCCATTCGAAGGCTCGGACCCCGGTCATAAAAATAGCAAAAATGACCAAACGCAGCGAAGGTGCGCTACGCCAGAAGGCCTTAAATCTCGGAATCGGACTCGGACATCAGCGGTAATTGTGAGCAACGCTGGCTAGTGGCCGGTAGGGCGGCTCGCGGGCCGCCCTCTTTGGCCATACAGACTTTGTCGCACATTAGCGTGGCCGACCCGCGCTGAGAGAAGTTTTCAGGCACGTACTGGATGCCTTCAATGTCGCGGAACGTGCTCCAGCGCTTTGATCAAGTTTCTTGGAAGGCGGTTTCGACAGCCGCTTGCGATGTATGATCGCGAGTGAAGAGATAGTCTTAGCCATAGCCCTGTCTCGAAGATAAAACCCCAAGACACTCGGCCCCGGAACGCATGCGATGGTGCCACTACGCCCAGTCCTTGGCGCGTTAGTTCGAGAAGCTGACCAGTCTCAGAGGAACTCCTGTAGGGGCCGAATCTAGCATCCGTTCGGCCAGCAGCTTCTTCAGCTTCGGCGAGGCAGTCTTGGCCGCGCTGGGCCGAACACATCGGCTGATCGCTTTAGCGAAATGGAAACAACTCGCGAATGGGGCATCCTCGAAGCTCGTGCCAGACTAAAGTTTGGGCGTAAGCGAACCTCGCCGAGCCTGTTGGCTAGCTCGAGCTCCGAGGCAATATGGCGCGCTCAACAGCAATTGAAAAAGCGCTCTGTTAGCTTGATAGGTGGCGGCGCGGCGGTTACATCCTGAACCCGTCATCACCTGAGCGCCCTCGGCGTTGTGAACGGACCACAACCACCTTCGACCGCGCTGCTTCAAAACATATTCGAAGGATGGGAGACTCATGTTAGCGAGCTCCATTTCTGACAGTCGTGCGTTTGATCTTCTGAACGCCAGAGCGGGCCCTTTCCAGGCGAAGCCTCACTGTAGCAGCCTTGGCAATGAACTCGCTTGATCGGTCAACGCCGCTTTCATCAAAAGCGAGCTCAACCAGGGCTGCCTGTCGTGGCTCCAAAGTCGGAGATGCTTGCGCGTTTTGGCCGTCAGCGACATCTGCCCGATCCGGGCATCGTCTGCGGAGGACTTATGCCGCAGCAAACCGTTTTTCTCTAGCAGCTTTGAGTGGGTTGTCACGAAGGAGGGGTCGACGAGCATCAATCGTGACACCAGGTTGACCGGTACACGCATTTCTTTGCCCAAATAGTTCACAGCCATCAGGATCGTCCACCGTGGCCGAGTGATGCCCAGCACATTTAATTTGGCAAGTTCTTCGACGCACGAATCGATCTGATCTCCCACATAAATGACCGGACAAGCTCGTCTCCGTCAGTAGAGATGCGGCCAAGCGCGCTTGCTGGATCAGGTAGATCCGGAGGCATCTTAAGTCAGGTTCCATCGTTTACAAGTCTCCTTGCGCCGATTAAGGGAGGGGCAACTCTCCAAGAGCAGGAAAATCAATTACTTGGTATAACTCGGAAGGATAGGCTGGCGAACAACAGGCTGGCCGGACTATGGAGTGTCTTGGCGGACCAAGGGCAGCATTCACGCTTGCGTCGGCAGCGATGCGCGCTGACAAGATTGCTGCACCTTGCCACGTGAGATGTCCGCGACATGGTCTGCTTCTTTGCCGAGCTCGCCGAGCCGTCCGCTCTTTTGCCGAACTTCTTTGGTGTATGCCGAGCATCAGCGAGGTTGCATGTCGCATTTACGTCTTCAATACCTCAGCAACAGGGAGCTGTGATTATACGTAATAACCTTCCCATGTGCCTTGGCGGTCTTCGGCAAACGTCTGTATAGTTCGTTCCAACCTTCCCATATCCGCAATCAATCTTCGTGTAGTTGAGCTGGCTCGTGACTTCGTTTCAACTGTCGAGTAATCGAGGACGCGATTGCGGTGTCTTTCTGTATCCAGCCGATCGATCGAACTGAACGGTTCTCAAGTCATGAGTGGCAGACAAAATTCTGGTCGTTTTAGCGCTTTGCGGCTGGCTTTCTGTCGATCAATCGAGCGAGCGCCGACAGGGTTCGCTTTTCAAGGACGAGGCGTCTGAACGATGAGCGGATGTTTTGGCCGTTCGCCTGCGGTGTGCTTTCTCCTCGGTCTTCCACGATCCGGGACGACACTCCTGGCGCATTTGCTGCAGCACCATCCAGACATTGTGGCTCCGCCTGAACCCTGGTTGATGCTGGCGGTTGAAGCATTTGGCAGGGTGGATCAGCGCCATCCGGCGGGTGGCTCGCTGATTGAGGCCGCGACCTCTGAATTCTTGGGTCGGATAGATAGCACGATCCCTAGCCGCGCTTTTGCCGATGCAGCCTATGATCAGTATCTGGCACAAGCGGGCAAGCGCATCATCCTAGACAAGACACCACGCTATTGGACGGCGCTTGAGTTTCTTGAATCTGTCTATCCAGAGGCGCCACACATCCTTCTGATGCGCAATCCCTATGCCATCGCGGCTTCACTGAAATCGACGTGGGGGGTCCCACTGCGGGCAGAAAGCTCGCATCCGGTCAGCGTCTCCAGTCTCGTCGATCTCATGCTCCGTCTGCCCGACGGCATCATAACGTCACTCGCCGATTTGGTTCTGGGCCTTCCCAAGCTCGCCGCCCACCGCACTCGCCCGCGCACACAGTTCGTGCAATACGAACTGTTCGTGGCGCATCCGGACGAGGAAATCCGGCGTCTGTTGAGGGGCCTCGGCTGTGATCCAGCGGCCGTCGCATCGGCGGGGATGAGACAAGCAGATTATCTTCGATCGAGTAGCTTCGGAGACCGAAAAATCTTGGAACGAAACGCCGTCGACCAAAGCTCTGTCAAGGCATGGCAATCTCAATTGAGCGTCGAAGAGATGCAAACCGTGACCGATCTGGTCGGCGCCGAGCTTCTGCTAGAACTCGGATATGAGCAGGAACTGGTACATGCACAGCAAGCCGGAGTCCTGGATAGGGGAGGGGAGGTAACTGAACTTTATCGTCAGGTATTCCGAACCTGGTGGGATTTGCGAAGCTCCAAGGCGGGAGCATTATCCGGCCCACCTCACGCTGGAGAGCCGGTCCACACGATGGCTGCCCAGTTGCAACAGACGCTGTTGGCGTCAGAAGCTGATCGAGCTGCGGGGCTGGATGGCATTCGCAACAGCGAAGCGGCTATCGAGATGCTGCGAGGCGAAGTCGCGCGGCTTGAGCGGATCCTCAATATCCGCTAACGGATCTGAATGCTTGCGAATAAAACACGCTGGCTGATTTAGCCATTATCCTTAACCCGCACGAGCTGATCTCCCGATCAGGTGTGACCCAGGCGCCGACCGCACCAGCGGCGGAATGCGATATGCTCCCGCGTCTGCAAGTCTCCTCTCCAGTGGGGCTTGAGCTCATCGACGAGCCATGCGTCTTGGCCAGCCGTTTCCGCCGCGGATATTCCCACTCTAGGCTGGAGCCATAGAACGGCGAAGAACAGAGATCCTGCATCGAAAAGAAGGCACATGCTACCGAAACATCTGCGCCGCCTCGAAGCTGAATCGATTGAAATCATGCGTGATGTGGTCGCCGAGTTCAAAAGGCCGGTCATGCTTTACTCGATCGGAAAAGACTCAAGCGTAATGCTGCACATTGCAATCAAGGCGTTCTATCCGGCAAAATTGCCGTTTCCCCTGCTTCACGTTGACACGACCTGGAAGTTCCGCGAGATGATCAGCTTCCGGGACGCGACAGCCAGGCGGCTCGGCCTCGACCTGATCGTCCATGTCAACAAGGAGGGCCTCGCGCGCGGGATCAATCCGATCGATTCCGGCTCCGCGCTCCATACCCAGGTGATGAAGACCGACGCGCTGAAGCAGGCGCTCGACCTCCACGGATTTGATGCTGCCTTTGGCGGAGCGCGGCGCGATGAGGAAAAGAGTCGCGCAAAAGAACGGATACTCTCCTTCCGTTCGGCCGGACACGTATGGGACCCCCGTAATCAGCGGCCGGAGCTCTGGAACCTGTTCAACACACGGATCCGCCAGGGCGAAACCATGCGCGTGTTTGCGATGTCAAACTGGACCGAGCTCGAGGTGTGGGAATACATCATGCTCGAGAAGATTCCGGTGGTTCCGCTCTACTTCGCGAACCAAAGACCGATAGTGCGTCGAAATGGTGCGATGATCATGGTCGATGACCAGCGATTGCCGCTTAACGGCGACGAGACGCCGGAAATGCGCATGATCCGCTTTCGCACGCTTGGATGTTATCCTTTGAGCGGAGCTATTGAATCCGATGCGACGACGATCGAAGATATCGTCGCGGAAATGCAGACTACGACTGTGTCGGAGCGCCAGGGACGCCTAATTGATGCCGACGAAGCCGCTTCAATGGAGAAGAAGAAGCGGGAAGGCTACTTTTGATGTTTACGAATCCGGCAACAGAACTGGTCCCGGCCAGGACGAAGGATCAGCTGCGATTCATCACATGTGGCTCGGTGGACGACGGCAAATCGACGCTGATCGGCCGATTGCTGCACGACAGCAAGATGATCTACCACGATCAGCTCACGGCGCTGGAACGCGACAGCATCAAGCATGGTAGCACCGGCAATGACATCGACTTCGCGCTGCTCGTGGACGGGCTGGAGGCCGAACGGGAGCAGGGCATCACAATCGATGTCGCCTACCGCTTCTTCACGACGCCGCGGCGCTCCTTCATGGTGGCCGACACTCCCGGCCACGAGCAGTATACCCGCAATATGGCTACCGGCGCCTCGCATGCCCAGCTCGCCATCATCCTGATCGATGCCCGCAAAGGCGTGATGGTTCAGACCCGCCGCCACTCCTTTATCTGCTCGCTGCTCGGTATTCGCCATGTCGTGCTGGCAGTGAACAAGATCGATCTTGTGGCATATAACAAGGAGTGCTTCGATCGGATCGCCCGTGACTATCTGGCCTTTGCCGCCGGTCTCAGCTTCACCTCGATTGTTCCGATCCCGATCTCGGCCCGCTACGGCGACAACGTCGTGGACCGCTCCGCTCATGCCAACTGGTATCATGGTCCCTGCCTGCTCGAGCATTTGGAGAGCATTGACATCCAGTCCGGCACCGCAAGCCAGGCTTTCCGCTTTCCGGTCCAATGGGTAAACCGGCCAAACCCGGATTTTCGGGGCTATGCCGGGTCGGTGGCTTCCGGGAGGATCTCGACAGGAGACGAGATCGTTGTCGCTGCGTCGGGGCGGACCACGCGCGTCAAGCGGATCGTGACCCACGATGGTGACCTCGTCGCCGCCGAAGCCGGGGATGCGGTTACCATTACACTGGAAGACGAAATCGATATCAGTCGTGGCGACATTCTGTCGCGACCGGACGACCGACCGAAGGTGGCCGACCAGCTTGCTGCTTATGTGATCTGGATGGACAAGGAGCCGCTCGCTCCCGGACGCAATTACGTCCTGCGGATTGGATCGCAGACGATTTCTGGCAGCATTACCACAATTAGGCATCGAATCGACGTCAACACTTGTGAGCATCTGGCCGCCGGGACGCTTTCCCTCAACGAGATCGCCTTCTGCGATGTTGTAACCGCAACGCCCGCCGTATTCGATCCTTACGACCTCAATCGAAAGACCGGATCATTTATCGTCATCGATCGTTACACGAATCGTACGGTCGGGGCCGGCATGATTGCCTTTCCGCTACGGCGGGCCACCAATATTGCTAGGCAAGCGCTATCCGTGGACAGGAGGGAGCGCGCCGCGCTCAAGAATCAGAAGCCTTGCGTCATCTGGTTCACTGGCTTGTCTGGCGCGGGAAAGTCGACGATTGCCAACCTTGTTGATCAAAAGCTGTTTGCGATGTCGCGGCATACCATGCTGCTGGATGGCGACAACCTCCGGCACGGATTGAACGCGGACCTCGGTTTCTCGGAGACGGATCGCGTGGCGAACATCCGGCGTGTCGGCGAAGTTGCCAAGTTGATGGCGGACAGCGGCTTGATCGTGATCTGCTCGTTCATCTCGCCCACTAGGGCCGAACGGGACAGGGTGCGCAGCCTGGTTGGCAAGGATGAGTTCATAGAAGTCTTTGTCGATACGCCGCTCGAGGAATGCGCGCGGCGAGACCCAAAAGGCCTGTATTCAAAGGTGAGATCCGGCAAGATCAAGAACTTCACCGGGATCGATTCGTGCTACGAAGCACCAACGACACCGGAGGTTCATCTCAGGACCATGGAGCAGACCCTAGAGCATTCAGCGGAAGCGGTAGTGGATGTCTTGATGGCGCGGTCAATTCTTGATGGTTAGAGGTCCCTCGCGTCGCACCATCGATTCGCACGATATCCCGCAAGCCGGCCAAGGCGATCCAGCTCTGGCGAGCCTGCGATCGGACTTTTGGCTCTAAAGGAACAAAATGGTCGCACCCACTCGTCGATTGCCCGCTTCCGGTTATGTGCTCGAAGTGGATGGCCAACTCAAAACCGAGTACGCGAGCAGAGATGGAGCATGGGCGGGAGCGGAGGAGCTCAAGAAACGCCGTCCCATGCTCCAGATCAGAATCTACGATGTGACAACAAAGTCCAGAGAGGAAGTCCGACTTCCAGTAAGTTGACTTTTCGCTTGGCGCTTCTTGCTGCGCGTACGGCCAGCGACACGCCGAGCTCCCGTTAAAGCCGAGCCGGACAGCGTCTCGGCCGGCTTCGATCTCTCGCGCAGTATGAGGGGCCTCGGTTTCCGGGCTTGGCCGCATCCGGCGAGCGGGCACTTGTTTTCAGGACCCGAATTTGGCAGTCGACCACGACTCCCTCCTGTCGCGGCCATGCCGGCTTTCGGCAAGCTTGCTTCGGTGGCCCGCCGCTCGACGGCGGACAACGCCTGCCTACACCCGCGCCTTGGCATTGCGAGACAAAGCAGCCGCGAACCTTAGCCATCCCGTGCTGCGCTACGGACTTCCGCGCTTCGGGTTCTGCTCCGTACCGCCTGCCGTCGTTGATCGTCATGAAGGCGGCCATGGCGCGGCCGAAAAGGCAAGGGAGCTCATCCATGGCAAGCGACAAGGACGATCTCTTGATGATCTGCTCTGGTCAACCGTCAACCTGTTCGACCGCGCGGTAGACCGCGTCGAACGCGAGCTCGCCATCAACGAGCAGGCGCTGCAGAGGGGCCAACGCGAGCAGAACGGCTGCGAGATGCGATCCGTCGAATCAGAGCGCCTTACCGCCGAGGTACTTGCGCTCCATTGAGTGTTGGACGCGATGGAACTCCTTTCACTTTGGGCCTTACGATTTGGACCAGCCCGTCAACCGCGGCACGCTCGCCACGGCGATGATCGTTCGTGAGACTTTCTCGCCACGAAGCGGAGTGCAGGCCCGAGAGATGCTGCCAGCCTAACGATCGCGCTCACAGAGGGACACGTGCCACTCATCTGGAGTCGAGTCGACCTGGTCCTAGCAAAGCAGGACGACAGGTTCTGCGTCACGGCGCCTCGCCGAAAGGTCGAACTGTTCGTTGCTAAAGCGACAGCAATCGCAAGGTCGCTCAGATTACCTTCAAGCCGGATTCGACCACAGCCTGCCAAGGGCGCTTCATTCAGCGCAACGACACCTGACAGCGGCGGTCATGTGCGACGAGGCGTACACTTTCCAGGTGCCAGCTATCCAGGAGGATCTCGGCGGCATGGCGGAGAAGCTCGGTACCTCCATCTGCGGTATGGCGAGGAATACGTGAACGGAAAGGCTGGCCATCCTTACCTGCTGGTATGCGGCCGCAGGCGGAATGCCGAATGTCCTGATGTCGAACTCTCAAAATACTTCAGCTCGCTGTGAACCTCCGCACTCCGCTGCCTACGTCGGCTTGTCGCCGCCAGATGGGAGTACGTCAGGAAAAAAATCTCACGAGAAAATCCCCGGAGAGGGTTGAAACGCCCCTAACGTCAAGTTGTACGATCTCGAAATGGACAGCGACAGTCATCAGCGTCCCAAACCTCCAACGAGCTACGAAGTGCGAATGCATCAAGTCTCAAGCCCATGCATCAGACTCCCGCTGCCTGCGACGTCATCAAGTGTGCCATGCCTTAATCTGCATCCCGGCGCGATGATCCGGCTGCATCGCTTTCCTAATGTCAGGTTTGCCTGAATGACGCAGGTTCGCACGTAAGTCGGTCGGTCGACCTGCCGCTTCGCGACGCAAGAAGGCGACCGCGCTCACGCCTGCGCATGCGTGATGGCTAGATGACAGCGCGCGTCGCCGCCGGTTGCGTTCGAGGGCGCGGTCGCAAGGCCAATATCTTGGAGGTGATGAATGGTATCGGTGAGCAGCTTTGTGAAAGATCGCTCTGCATCTGCGATGAGATGTGGAGGTTGTCATCCGGCAGGGTTTCGGACACAGACGCGAAGCGCGCCCGCAATCTATGGGCATCTGACCCGAAGCTGTTGAACGGAGGAAGTCGACACTCGCCACAGGGGCTCCCTGGTGGGGTGGGCGTACTCCAGGTCTATTGAAGAATACAACTTGAGGAGGAATGGTTTGATAAGACAGCGCTCTTTGCTGACGCCTGGTCCATTGTCGTTATCGCTGGCGGTCAGGAGCCAGATGCAGCTTGATCTCGCATCGCGCGATTGCGAGTTCAAGGAAGTGACCGCCTGCATGAGGCGGCTGATGCTCAACTTGCTGGGAAATGCTGACGACTATTCGGTCGTGCCTATTCAGGGAGGGGGCTCCTTTGCGATGGAGGCCGCTCTCTCTTCATTTGTGTCCCGAGCCCACAGGCCGCTCGTTTGCATAAACGGCATCTATGGCGAGCGTATTTTGCAAATCTTGCGGCTGTGGGGCGTCGAAGCACTGAAGCTTGTGAAGCGAGCGACCGATCCTTTGGATCCTCAAGAAATTGGCGAGCATCTGAGCCGAAATCCTGGCGTTACGCACCTGTGCTTCGTGCATTGTGAGACGACAACCGGAATCGTCAATCCGCTGGACGCGATCGTGGAGGAGGCGAGAAGACGTGGCGTAAAGACCATCGTCGATGGGATGAGTTCCTTCGGCGGCCTTAATATCGACCTGAGCCAGCGTGGACCTGACGTCCTGGTCACGTCGAGCAACAAGTGCATAGAAGGGCCGCCGGGAGTGGCGTTTGTCATCGCGTCCCGCGAGCTGCTGGAGAATGCGGTTCAAGAACCGAGGTCGTTTGTCCTCGACGTGAGAGATCAATGGCTCTCGCTCGAGCGCACCGGTGAGTGGCGGTCGACCCCTCCCACCCACATCGTTCAGGCAACGACAAAGGCCCTGAAGATTCTGCACGAGGAGGGCATCGATGCCAGACGCTGCAGGTACGAAAAGGTCAGGGACGATCTCGTCAAGGAACTCGAAGGACTGGTGTCTCCGCTGCTGTCCGCGGACTTGCAGTCGCCGGTCTGCGTCGCGTTCAGTGCGCCGTCGGGAATCGTGGACCAGGCAGGATTCGATGGGCTTTATCGCCACTTGGCGGCCCACAACCTTTACATCTACTCAAAGCTGCATCTTGCCACGCGGAGTTTTCGCGTCGGTTGCATTGGGGAAATCCAATCCAGCTGGATCGAGCAGTTGGGGTGCGCTTTTCGTACATATTTCCGGTCCGGTCAGGCTCGGTTAGCAAAGCCGATGTCGGGCCAAGAGGCATGCGGGGCTCGCATAAAGATGCCGGCTCGAGTGGCTGGGGACCCGCGGCTGCCGTTTTCGGCCGAGACTGCTGTTCTGCATGCGGGCTATCGGCGAGACCCGGCGACGAAAGCCGTCGCAGTGCCGATTTACCAGAATACGGCTTATGAACTCGATGGCGATCTCAACCACATCGCTGACGTCTACAACGTCAAGGCCGATGGGTTCACCTACACAAGGATCATCAATCCAACGACCCGCGCGCTGGAAAGGCGCTACGCCGCCGTCGATATGGGGAGCGACTCGCTCGCCGTTGCGTCAGGTCAAGCAGCGACGTTCCTTGCGATCGTCAACCTGTCAAGTGGCGAAGTGGGGGACAATGTCGTCGCCTCTCCGTATCTATATGGCAATACCTGGAACCTGCTCCACAACACATTAAAGCGTCTTGGGATCAGCGTGAGGACGGCCGATCCTCGAAAGCCCGAGACATTTGAACGTGCCATTGATGATCGCACGATATGCCTGTTCGGAGAGGTGATTTCGAATCCTTGTCTGATTCCGCTCCCCGTCAAACAGCTGGCCGAGATCGGCCGAAAGTACGGCGTGCCTTTGGTCGTGGACAATACGACGACGCCACTGGTATGCCGGCCGTCAGATCTCGGCGCTGCTATTACGACGTACTCCGCAACGAAATATATATGCGGCCACGGTACGACGCTCGGTGGACTGATCGTTGACAACGGCGAGTTTAGCTACCGGGGAGCCTCTCGCTTTCCCTTGTTCAACCGTCCCGACGATGCGCATGGCGGAGTTGTTTGGCATAATGCGGTGCGCGATGTCGACGATCTTGGAAGGAGCGAGTTTCTTCTCAAGGCTCGCATGACCTGGTTGCGCGATACCGGCGCAGCCATCGCCCCGTTTGCGAGCTTTCAACTGATCCAAGGGCTTGAAACGCTGCCACTTCGCATGAAGCAGCACTGCGCGAATGCCAGGATCGTGGCCGACGTTCTCAAGGAGCATCCAAAAGTGCGCCGTGTCTTCTACCCCGGGCTCTTCGAAGGCGCCGATCGGGAAACCGTTGAACAGACACTCAATGCTGCATACGGACACGGGGCGATGGTCATGTTCGAGGTGGAGGACGAACAAGCCGGGCGCAAGTTCATCCAGAACGTCGACTTGATGTATCACGTTTCGAATGTAGGCGATGCCCGCACGCTCGTGACCCATCCTGTCTCGACGACCCACACCACCGTCCCGCGGGAAAAGCGCGAAGCCGCCGGCATATTTGGCGGCTCGATCCGGCTTTGCGTCGGCATCGAAGATGTCAACGACATCCTGCGCGATCTGGACAAGGCGCTTTCCGCAATCTGACAACCTGCAAGGCGATCAGGAGGAGGTTCTCATGAATCAGGCAGACGCTTGGAAATTGAGGTCATCACGCTATGAGGCCGTTCAATTCAGCCGAGAAATCAATAAGCAGCTCTCCGAGCTCAGGCCCGACAACATAACGGGAGCGGCTTATATTGCCAAAGATTACGCTGTCATCACAGCGTGTACGCTCGCGACTGTGTCGGTCTCATGGTGGCTCTACCCGCTGGCCGTCCTTCTGATTGGCGCCTATCAGCGCGGATTGACAACCATTGCTCATGATGCGGCTCACCGCACGCTCGCGAAGAACACGACCTGGAACTACGTCCTGGGCATTCTGTTCGCTTCCTATCCCTTGTTCCAGCGCCACTGGGCCTACCGGATCTCGCACGTCTATTTGCATCATCCCTATCTCGGAGATCCGGACAAGGATCCCGACCTGAAGTTCTTTCTGGCCAGCGGCGTTTACAACGTGCAGCCTCCGGAGCGGTACGCTTTCAACATGATCTGGAAGCCGATCTTCGGCGGCGCGACAGTAGCGTATCTGAAGTATCTTTGGGCCAATCGATTTTCGATCACAGATGTCGAGGAGCAGAGCCGCTCAGGCATACTTATCGACAAGTATGGCTTCTATCTCTTCTGGATCAGCATCCTGGCCGGGTCATATGCTGTTGGGCTGCTCCATATCGTCGTCCTGTTTTGGATCGTGCCCTATCTCACCACGTTTCAGGTCCTCGGATGGTTTATCGAGCTAGCCGAGCACTCACCTATGTGCGAAACCGAGACGCAGAACGTCTATCTCACCAGGAATCGGAAAGGAAACTTCCTCGAGCGAGCCATCCTCGGACAGAATCTGGATGAGTACCACCTTGAGCATCATCTTTCGCCGGGCATCCCGTTTTGGCTGTTGCGCAAAGCTCAGAAAATCCGAATGCAGGATCCGAACTATGCGAAGGTTGCCGCGACCTGGGGTGGTCTCTTTGTCAAGGGACCTCAAGGTCAACCTAGCGTCATAGGTCAGTTAAAAGAGCGAAATCGACGCTTGTATGAGCAGGCCGTTGCCGAGGTTCGCGCGCGAGGGCAGCTCGCGTGACGTTTCTACGGCCAGAGAGCACCAGAGCCGTGGTCGGCGTCACTTCGAACCGTCTTCTGGTCGATGGTGTGCATCGCGACTGGTTGCGGCGCAAGTACTTGCAGGCACTCCATCGTCATGCGGGAGTGGCTTGCGTCATATTGCCGACGATCGACGCCGAAGATGCGAGGGAGGAGATCGCCCCGGCGATCATGCGCCGGCTCGACGGCTTAGTGTTGACAGGTGATGAATCGAACATCGACCCCGCCGTCCTGAGAGCGCCTGCGTCCTTGACGCAGGCTGATCGGCAGGACGTTGAGCTTGGGATCCTTGACCGTCCGCGGGACAGGCTCTCTGCCGTAACTATAGAGAGCGCCATCGCGCTCGGAATGCCTATTCTGGGCATCTGCCGTGGGCTTCAGGAACTCAACGTCTATTTCGGCGGCACGCTCCGCTCATCGCTTGCGGAGTGGAAGCCGGAAAGTGGCGCGATGCATGCCGAGAAGCCAGATCGTCCAAGAGACCGTCAGTACGACGCCGCGCACACCGTCAGGATATGCTCCGATGGCGCGCTCTTTCCAATCGCGCGGACGATCGAAGCGCAAGTCAACTCGCTGCACAATCAAGGCATCGAGGCGCTTGCCCCGGCGCTGAGGCGCGAGGCGTGGGCGCCTGACGGTTTGGTCGAGGCGGCTTCGGTCATTGGCGCCCCGACGCTCCAAATCGGTGTGCAATGGCACCCCGAATGGCACGTCTCAACCGATCTCCTCAGCAAGCAACTGTTCAAGGCATTTGGAGAGGCGTGTGTTGGGTACTACCGAACTAAGAAGAACTAGAGGCAGGTTGTGACATTTCAAACCAAACGTGGTCCGTGCACGTCGAAAGGACACTCCCTCGGAGCCGAAGCACGCGTCCGGTCCTGCGAGGGCCGTGCGCCGCCTCGCGGGCACAGGAAGACTGGAGGATTGGCGAATCGCTTCGTTCTGGGAGTCCTATTTGTGGCGCTTTATGTCGTCGTGAGCGCGGCAGGCGAGGTTTATGCGGCGTCGTATTTTCAGCAAGCGGATGTGTTCGTCGCGCTCCTGCTGACCTTCGCTGTGGTTTGTCTGATGTTCAATCTCCTGGCTCGCCAGGAAGGACGCGAGGCAACGGTGGCGAAATGGTCGCTCCTCGTCTTCGTCGCGCTCAATGTCGTGACAGCAATCAGCTGGATCGGCCTATTTATCGGACTGAAATACGCTGAACCTGCGATCGTCATCGCCTTCATGGTGGCGCTGGGGCCCACCGCAACAGTGTGGTTAAACGCACTGATCAGGCGCCAGGGTGCCCCTCCAGCATCCGATATTGTCGTGAGCGTTACGATCGCAACGATCGGGAGTTACATGATTTGGATCTCGGCCAGCGGCAACGCAGGCGTGGAGTGGGGGGCTCGATCGTCCTTCGGCATCGTCTTGGCGATCGTGGCCGGCCTATCGCTGGCCCTTACAAATATACTTGTCAAACTGCTGTTCGATCGTGGGTTTTCTGGCCGACAAGTCCTGGCGCATCGCTTTTATGGAACGATTCTCTTGCTGCTGGGACTGGTCGACCATTCATCTATCGTGCCTGAGATCTCGCAGCATTGGTTTGCGATCGCGGCAATTGGGCTGTCGACGATCATTGTTCCTTTGCTCTTGATCCAGCAGGGCATTCGCCGGGTAGAGCCCTTCACCGTCAACATGGTCCTGTCCACCGCCCCTATCATCACCTTCCTGTTCCAGTACTTCGATTCTCGCATCGTGCCTTCGTTACATACGTTCATAGGAAATGCTCTCATTACGGCTGTCGCTGTCGGAAACATCTACTTGCAGTATCGGAGATCCGCATGAAAGAACGGAGTTGTGTAATCGTAGACGCATATTCTACCGGCCGATACCTACCGGAAGAATTCAAGCGCTATGGAATTGGAACGGTGCATGTGATGTCGGCTGCACAGATTCCGTCCATATTCCAATCGCATTTCAATGCGGATCTTTATGATGAAGTCATTCGCCCCACCGAGCGCATGGGATATGACGACATCGTTGATTATCATCTTCAGGCTCTCCATGGCCGGGAATTGGAGTTCGTTGTCGCGGGCTGCGAGACCGGAGTTGAACTCGCCGATTCTCTGTCGGAGCGGCTTGGCTTACCATCAAATGGGACTGCGCTATCCGCTGCTCGGCGTGACAAAGCGCGATTGTCTTGCGCGCTGACCTTTGCAGGCGTGCGATCGATCAGACAAGTCGTGTCCGACAGTCCTGTAGAGATCGCGAGCTGGAAGCGTGAAGCGAAGTTCGATCAGATCGTGATCAAGCCGCTGAACAGTACGGGTACCGAGGATGTATTCTTTTGCTCGACAGACGCTGATATTCAGCGGGCTGTGAGCGCAATTGTCGGGAAGACGAACCGTGTCGGAGCGTTGAATCGTTTTGCCCTTGGGCAAGAAAAAATAAACGGCCAGCAATATACCGTAAATGCCGTCTCGATCGAAGGGGAAGCCTTCGTTACGGAGGCGTGGACCTATGACACGGTTCCGATTGAGAGGGCATCATCGGTCTGCTCACTTGAGAGATTGTTGGGGGGCAACGAACCAATCGTTCAGGAACTGTCCGACTACTTGGTGCGTGCGTTGCAGGCACTACAGATCGTCGACGGACCGGCTCATGCTGAGATCATCGTCGATCATCGGGGACCGGTTCTGGTGGACTTCGGAGCGAGGCTTCAAGGGACCATGTCGGCAAAAGCACGAACGATGGCGTTGGGGCACAACCATATGACCTTGACGGCCTGGCGTTACGCAGATCCCAAGGGCTTTGGTGAATATATGAGGCTGCGCGGGCCCTACAAGCGGCAGGCTCACGCACTTTGCGTCTCGCTGATCTCAGATATGAGCGGTGTCGTTGCCGGTTACCCGGGACTCGAAGCAATCCGCAAGCTCCCGAGCTTCGCGGATGCCATTGCATTCGTCCCGATTGGTCAAGAGCTAGTTCCCACGATCGACTTAGTGTCGACACCAGGCATCGTTTATCTCGTGAATAGCGACTTGACTCAGCTTGAGAATGACTATCGCAAGTTGCGAGCAATGCGGATGGACCAGGTGTTCGATTTGGTGATGCAGGATCGCGACTGATGCCAACTGATCCCAGGTTGACCGGAGCGAATCCAGCCCGCGCGGCGATGGTCGGCTTAAGCGACTTCGATGGCGTTCTGCGAGGCAAACACGTCTTAGGTGAAGATCTCGCGGGTGAAGATAAAGTTATCAAGTTCTCTGAAGCGGTGCTGGCGTGGGATTGTACGGACCGGGTCATTCCGGCCAGTTTCACGCAAAAGCCGCTATCGGCGTTCGGAGATGCTGACCTGCGGATTTTGTCAGGCACCGGCCGTTCGGTGTCTCATCTCGGCGATCAATATCTCTATCTCGCGGAGTTCGCGGGCGCACATGAGAACATCTGTCCGCGCGGTGTTCTGCGTAAGGTCCTGCGAAGGACTGCTGACCACGGATACGACTGCACTGCCGGGTTCGAGTTTGAATTTATGCTGTTTAAGGAGAACGCAGACACGATTGAAGACAAGCCGTTCGGCGAATGGGCTCCTTTAACGCGCGGCCCGTTCGGCTACTCGATTGCGCGCTCTGTCGCACAACATGAGCTGTTCGATGAGATCTTGGCGATTTGTGAGAAGGCTAGAATACCTCTCAGCGGACTACACTTTGAAACGGGACCTGCCGTTGTCGAAGCGTCACTTCGTCATTGTGATGCGCTGGAAGCCGCCGATCGAGCAATCATATTCAAGTCGATGATAAAAGCCTGGGCGCAAACGCGAGGCATGATGGCTACATTCATGGCCAAGGTTTCCGAGAAATGGCCCGGCCAGTCCGGCCATATTCACATCTCGATGTCCTCGGATAGTAAAAATGTATTTTACGACGGTGATGCGTTAGGCAACGTCTCCGATCTTATGAGGCAATTCATCGCCGGACAACTAGAATACATGAATGAGTTCTGTGTGCTCGCTGCGCCGAACGTCAACAGCTACAAGAGATTGGTACCTGGCTGCTGGGCACCAATCTGTCCAAGCTGGGGCCTTGACAACCGCTCCTGCGCGGTTCGCGCCATTCCGGGAGAGCCATCTGCGCATCGCCTGGAATATAGGCTGCCTGGCGCAGACGTGAACCCGTATCTCGCGCTCGCATGTGCGATTGGTTCAGGAATATTGGGCGTCGAGACAGGTCCGGAACTACCGGCTTCGATCGTCGGTGATGCAAGCCTGGAAATGTGTCGTCCGTCCGCGAGGCTGCCTCAAAGCCTATCAGAGGCAACATCTCGGTTTGCAGAGTCTGCAGCGGCCAGTGATGTCTTCGGAGAAAGGTTTGTTGAAGCGTTCGCTTGCTCGCGCCGTTGGGAGTGGGAATCCGTTCAACATCGGGTCACCGACTTTGAACGTCGGAGATACTTCGAGATCATTTAGCTTGAGCTCTTCGCTAGTTCTGAACCTCCTTCCGTTGGCCGGTGCCGGCGCGACCATCGCGGCTGTCTGTGCCGCTGATGTTGAGCTTCATACAGAGCAAGTGTGCGTTACTCGTTAAGTGAGGACCTTGGGAACGGTGAGGAGGTCTGCTATTATCTGCTCTATGGCAGCAACCGCGATTGCTCCGTTCTAGCAACGAACAACACCATTTCCATTCGCATCAATGAAGACGTTCTCGACTTCTTCAAGCGGGAAGGCATGGTCGATTATGCTCAGAGCACGAGCCGAAGAGGCCCGTGATGCGCGACGCTGTAGCCGAGCCGCAGAGCCACGCAGGACGCGAGGCTCACCATTAATGGGGGCAGCGCGACCAGACGATGGCTTAGCCGCCGCCGGCCACAACGAGGCTGGCGTTGATCGGTGCTGACTTATACTCTTGGCGCGGCGCTCTGAAATCCCATCAGGGAAGAGGTCCCAGTCACCTTGGGTCCATTAAGTTCATGAGAGAGCGATGGCGGCGAACGCTACACGGCCATCTTGGGACCGAAAGGCCCCAACGACGTTCAACTCATTCATCACCCTCGGCCAACTTTGCCGAGTGAAGCTGCGGCACCAAGGACTTCCTCAGATATCTATGGCGGTCTTGCGCCAGGGTTTGATTCGCCGGCACTTTTCGAATGGCGTGAGGACGCTCCTTCGGCGCTGGCGCCAAACCTTTCCCTGCCGTCTGCCGCACCGGCATCAGGCCATCAGCCACTCCCGCAAGTGCCTGAACTGAGAGAGTTGTTCGGCGATCACTGGACGCACGGCCCCCAAGAGGCTTCGCCTGTCGTGATCGACATATTGCAGAGCCTAGGTCTTCTGCCGAGCCGGGATGTCCCAATGACCCGTTTCTTAGTCCACGGTCAGCCCTACACGGCCGAGAGCCTACCGGGAGGCCGCGTTCTTCTCTTCCATCGGCCGCAACTTGGCTGAACGGGGCTCGTGGGCACCTAGTGTTTCGGCACAGAGATTTTGAGTCTTTTTGCTTTCGGCACTCTGGTAGATATTTTAGAATAGAGAGCGGCCTAATTTGGTGCGCGCCTTCTCGATCGCGAACATCCAATTGATGGGTGCGCGCTCGGCGTTGCGGCGTTCTCCCATGCAGCGGTCTCTCTGACGAGATGGGCATAACTGTCGATGCGCCGGTCGAGACACTGACGGGCGAGCGCGCTAATCTCGATCTCGATGATGTTGAGCCAATTGGCATGCTTCGGGGGCAATGAAATTCGCGCATGCGCTCGGCAAAGTCGACGGCGGCCGGTGCTAGATGGCCTTCACTGGCCACATACCCCATTTGTACCTTTGGAGTGCACCACATGCTTCTGCGCCATGGCTTGAGATCGTTCTCGGCCAGGCGCCGTCTCGCGCGACAGGCTCTCCTGCGACGTCAGTCTGACCGTCTCGTCGGCCAGCAGCTCCAGTGTCCAGCGCGCGCGGTCGGAGGGCTGAAGCAGGAGGTGGCCACCAGAAGGACCTCTTCTTTGTCGTTGAGCTCGCGCTCTGCCCCTGCACGGGCTCTCCGCTCTGGGCGGCCACCGGGTTGCCTTGCGACAAAACGCCGACGGGTTCGATAGACCATCGAGTGGCCGACGTCCACGCTGCTGGCGATATCGTCACCACTCATCCCGGCATCGGCGGCATCTGCGCCTTTAGCTTGCGCACCGCCTGTCTGCCTCCGGCGCATCGAGGATGTGCTTGATTTGTACGCCGAGCCGCCCAATGAAGCAGTGCGGGCGCGGTCCGGATCCTACCGGCGGGGGGCTGAGTTGACGAAAGGTTCCTGCCGCATCCGCACTGCTGATGAGGCTGACGAGAAACATGACTCGGCGCCGACCGTTCTGGTACGCTAGCACTGTCCCTGCCACATCCCGCCAACCTCAACGGCTCTGTATCCGGGGGAGCTTACTGAAAGCTGACAGACCTGCGCGACAAATCACAAATGGAAGGGGCCCCAGGGCAGCTTGCCACTAGACGTCAGGACGTTCAGGTCCAGACAAAAGGCCGTTCGGCGCGCTTACGATCAGCGGCCGCTACAGCGGCGCGACGGACCGGAGGGGCGGTCAGCCTAGTCCACTGCAAGCTTTATGACTGATCGCCGGTTACGACATCCGGCTTCGGGCGGGTCTTCGAGGAGGAGAGTTTACCATTTGGATCACGCATC
Organism: Bradyrhizobium sp. NBAIM03; assembly: GCF_020194055.1. Taxonomy (NCBI): domain Bacteria; kingdom Pseudomonadati; phylum Pseudomonadota; class Alphaproteobacteria; order Hyphomicrobiales; family Nitrobacteraceae; genus Bradyrhizobium; species Bradyrhizobium sp. NBAIM03. The sequence continues at coordinate 115,288 of NZ_JADYVS010000022.1, forward strand.
AGGCGCGTCCGGACCAAATACGTCGCACCGCTTACACAGTAGCGGTCTAGCTGGCTAGACATTCCTCGTGAACATGACCATATTGCCGAGCCGTCTCTCGATCCAAGAGCGCGCTATTGTCCGCAAAATGATAGACACAGCAGTTCTATTTAAGCCGCTCGGCTGCAGCCGTGATAACTTCGAAATTCTTGGTATCAGACATATGTTCCCTCACATGAACTCCTGGGACAAATCGCCAGGAGATTCTCTGACAATCGAACATCATCCGCTACATGGGGTGACCTACGCGCTTACGCTTGTTTTAGCGCTTTGCCGTCGATACGGGCTCCGGCCATTTCGTTATCACCGCCAGCGACGCAACACGGTGATGATCCGTGCGTCACTGGGCTTCGTCGACAAGGTGCTGCTGCCGGAGTTCACCGAGCTGGCGAGGTCGCTGCAAGTCTATCTGCACGAGGTGACGCCGCGCGTGATCCGCGACGAGTCTATGACGGACGACACCCGCGATGCGCAGGAAGTTACAGATGCCCTGCCGTCGAACTGATCAGGCGGCGAGCTTTGCCTCAGAACCATCGCGCTCGGCTTTCCAATTCCACGGCAACAGCATGTGCAGCCGATTGATCTTTGTACGTCCGGAGACGATGCGCTCGAGAACATTGGTCAGATAGTGCCGCGGATCGATGTCGTTCAGCTTCGCCGTGTTGATGAGCGACGCGAGAATGGCCCATGTCTCGGCCCCGCCTTCACTGCCGGCGAACAAGTAGTTCTTCTTTCCCAGGCCTATCGGCTTGATGCTGCGTTCGACCGTATTGCTGTCGATCTCGATGCGCCCGTCATCGATGAAGCGCGTCAGACCTTCCCAATGGTTGAGAGTGTAGCTGATGGCCTTGCCAAGACCGGACTTCTTCACGCGATCTCGGCGCTTGGAGCGGAAGACACAAAGTCCGCCGTCGTACGGATCGGCCCCAAACGCCTCGCTCACCAGCATCGCTAGCTAGTCCATGCCGTGACGGAAATCGATCGGCTGCGTCGCGATCCAGATCGACAACCCTGGTCGGAGCCCGATCATCGGCCAACCGTCCCTACTGCGGCCAGCACCTCGCACCGCGCCCGGCGGTCGACCGTCCCCCTGACACGGATACAAACCGCGCCGACCTCGATCTCGATTGCCGCCTGCTCTTCGCACGAGGGCAATTTGCCCCCGCAGCCGGTGATCGCGACCGGCAAAAGCCAGCTGGCACGTCTCCGTACCCGCGCTCCACCACCTTCGCCCGCATTGTCCGACGACGCCACAGAAACAACAGGCTTGGGCTGATGTCGTGTTGTCGCGCCATCGCGGACACGCTTGCACCCGGCGCAAAACTCTCCGCGACAATCGCCGCCTTCGCATCGGTCGACCAGCGCCGTCGCCGGCCCGTCCCGGTAATGATCTCGACACGCTGCAGCGTGTCCGAGCCGTCCTTGAGGATAGACGTATGCCTATCCTTATCGCCATCCTTACGACTATCCTTTGACATGGTGATCTCGTGACGAACCATTCCACGAGATCTTTCTAACCGACTAGATCAGCCCTCAGCGCGTGGTGCCTCGATGACGCTCACGAAACCGCAAGGTCCGGTTTCTGTCGGAGGCGCGCCGCTGACTGCGGAGCCGAGCACGGAACAGCGCTGATTACCACAAAATGCCTGCCATATGGCGCTGCGCCTTCCAACCACGTCGGAAACCAACAGTCCACCATCTTGATCGGCAGGCGAGCCGCCTCTCATTGCTCCGCGTGGTTTCGAAAATCCTCTGTGAGTCGCAAGAAGTTCATAAGCAGGACGTGCCCCTGTGACGTAAGTATCGACTCGGGATGGAACTGGACCCCATAAGTGGGATAATAGCCGTGCGTGAAGGCCATGATCTCGCCTTCCTCCGAACGCGCTGTCACTATGAGATTCTGCGCACATGACTGATCAAGCTCGACGATAAGAGAATGGTAGCGTCCGACGTCAAGCGGGGTTGGCAGCCCCTTGAATAACCCTCGGCCGTCATGCGCAATGTACGAGCGCCGACCGTGCATGGGCCGATGCGCACGCGCCACCCGTCCTCCGAAAACGCTTCCAATACATTGATGTCCAAGGCAGATGCCGAGAATTGGTACGCGTCCTGAAAGTTCGCGAACCACTGCTGTCGATATTCCTGCCTCATTTGGGGTGCAGGGGCCGGGCGATATGACCACCGCGCGCGGGTTGAGACCAACGAGCTCGCTGATGCTGATAGCATCGTTTCGGATCACTTCCGTTGCTTCACTGAGCTTGTGGAAATAGCGGGCAATGTTGAACACGAAGGAATCGTAATTATCGATGATGACAATCAAAATGCACCAGCTGGTTCAGAACCAAATGCATCAAAGATTCGCTCTGCCTTGGCGAGCGTTTCCTCGTATTCGGCCTCGGGCTCCGACAGGGCCGTTATACCGCTGCCCGCATGAAACACAGCCAGGTCGCCGTCGATCGTGACCGTGCGGATCGCAATACTTGTGTCCATGTGCCCGTTGAAGCCGATGAAGCCGATCGCCCCACAATAGACCTCTCGCGCTATGCGCTCGATTTCTGTAATAATTTCCATCGACCGCAGCTTTGGCGCTCCCGTAATGGAGCCGCCGGGGAAGCAAGCACGGAGCAGGCTAACGGCGTCTTCGCCTCCGGCAAGTTTCCCCGTAACGATCGACACGAGATGGTGCACTGAGGCATAGGACTCGAGATTGCACAGGGCCGGAACCTCGACCGAATGCGCGGTGCAAACGCGTGACAGATCGTTGCGCAAAAGGTCAACAATCATCGTGTTCTCGGCATGATCCTTTTCGGAAGCGAGGAGAACAGCCGCACGGCGCTGGTCTTCCTTGAAATCAGGAGAACGCGCGATCGTGCCCTTGATAGGTCGTGTCTCGACTTGTCGTCCCTCAAGCTTCAGGAATCGTTCCGGCGAACTTGATGCGATGGTCAGCTTTCCCCATCGCAGCAGGGCCGCAAAAGGCGCTGGATTCAATGATCGTAGCTGGCAATAGAAGGCGAGTGGATCAAACGAGGTCGACAGGCGGGCGCTGAAACGCTGCGCAATATTCGCCTGGAACACGTCACCCGCCAGGATCAAGTCGATCACGCGTTGTACCGCCGCAACGTAGCCCTCGCGGCTGAAGTTCGAGCGCCATGCGCCCGCTTTGCTGGGACAACCCTTCTGTGGCGCCTTTGGACCGGCAAGCAATGCTGCAAACTGGTCGGCTCGACGACGCGCTCGTTCGCTCCGTCGCACCCGATCGTGCTCCGGCCATCCGGTCGAGACGATCCAGCATTTGTTATCCCGGTGGTCGAAGCTGATGACCACATCATAGAAATGCAGGATGGATTGGGGCAAACCCAGACCGGCAATTGCCGGCGCAGACAATCGCTCCAATGTCCTGTTCATGTCGTAGGCAAGGTAGCCCGCCGCTCCTCCCTGGAACGGCGGGAGATCGGGACGATGCTCTTGCGGGTACTTCGCGAGTAGCGTGCGAAGGACCTTCCATGGATCGGCCTCGAGAGTCAGTCCGTTCCAACTGACTTGGCCGTTCGCGACCCTATAGGTGCTGAACGGGTCGCACGTTAGATATGAGTAGCGCCCAAGCAGCTCGTGCCTTGCTACGCTATCGAGAAACGTGAGATGCGATCGATGCCCGAGACGTCGCATCGCTATGACAGGGTCAACCCACTGCAACTCGCGAACGTACATCGTGGTTATCGGTCACCGGCGGCTGACGTCGTGAAAGTGCCGTTCCATCTGTTGGCCCCCCCGATGAGAACGACGCTTGCCTGCGATGGGCCGAAACTTGAGGCCCATTGCCAAGTTAACCAGGCGGTGGACTTTTTGCTGCGACAGCACCTGGATCATCCTGCCGTGGAGGCGCAAGGGGTATCTATGCATCGTAGTCGGCCGCGAACCGCAGCTCGCGGAGCGGTCGGACCCGCTTAATCGACTCCCGGTAGAGATCGTGCGCCTTGTACGCTGCGAGCTCCGCCTCGCTGTCGAACTCACCATAGACCACGACATCGATATCGTTGCCGAGCTGATCGGTCTTGCGGTTGCGGGCAACCTCAAGCCGGCGCGCATGTGGTATCGTGGTGAGAAGCGAAAGACCTTCGATGATATGGTCGATATGCGCCTCGTCCTTGGCGCTGAAGAAGACGATGTGACGAATCATGGCCGTCCGTGGAGATGTCGCTAGTGGGTGGCATAACTATCTGGGAATAGAGCCCGTTGCAATGAGGCTAGTCGCTTGCCGCATGATCGTCGCTTGCGATCGTCGGCGATCCGCAATGAAGCTTGCCAGATTTGCTCAGGGCGCCGGAAGGGCAAGGCGCTCAATGGTTTGAATGTGCCGCGTGAGCAGATTACAGGCTTGATCGACGTTGCGCGTTCGCAAGGCTTGCAGAATCAGGCGGTGATCTTGATTGGAGCGCGGTCGCCAGCCCACCGATCGCGCCATCGCGAACACCAATCGAGAATTGGCAAGCTGCAGTCCATCGAGGCTCGCGAGCAGACGCGGCATTCCGCACGGCGCGACCAAGGCTTGGTGAAAGGCGCGGTTGGCTGTCTCAAACTCCTCGATCGTCTTTGCATTGTCTCCTTCGATCAGGGCGAGCTCGATCTGAGCCAAATGAGCTGTTGTGAGCCTTGGCCCCGAATGGCGCAATGCCACCACTTCGAGCGCGGCGCGCATTTCGGCGATCTCCTTCAAACGGGTATCGAGCGGGGAAACCCGAACACCGCGACGCGGCACCGCGACAACAAGATGTTGTGCCTGCAACTGCCGAAAGGCCTCGCGCACGGGGACGTGGCTGGAATTGAATTCTCGTGCCACGTGATCCTGACGGAGTGGCGCGCCTGGCTCTAAGGCGCCGCTGATAATGCGCTCAGCAATTGAGTCCGCGATGCGCGCGACCGTCGTCATGTTGTCACTAGTGATCATAGATTATCTACCGCAATAACCGGTGCATTTGCGAGACAGCTCGATTAGCATCTCTTCGAGGGCAATGACTATAGATAATTGACGCGATTATCTACAATTGAGCGGGATTGGCTTATGGATGCTGCTGCGCAAGTCCAGCGGAAGGAAGCAGGCAACGGGACGCAGGTTCGTTATCATTGGAATGTCGAAGAGGCTAAGGCGCTCTACGACCGTCCTTTTGCCGACCTGATGCTTCAGGCGCAGCACGCTCATCGCAAGAACTTCGATCCAAACCACGTCGAAACTGCGAGCCTGCTCAGCATCAAGACCGGCGGCTGTCCGGAAGACTGCGGCTACTGCTCGCAAAGCGCGCATTACGAGACCGGCCTGAAAGCCACTCGTCTGATGCGTTGCGCCGATGTGGTTGCGACCGCGCAGCGCGCGAAGGGTGCCGGCGCCACGCGCTTCTGCATGGCCGCGGCCTGGCGCACGCCAAAAGATCGCGATCTTGATTCCGTCTGCGACATGGTCAAGGCGGTCAAGGGACTCGGCATGGAAACGTGCGTCACGCTCGGCATGCTGACAACGAAGCAGGCCGCGCGCCTCGCCGAGGCCGGCCTTGACTTCTACAATCACAACGTCGACACATCGCCCGAGTTTTACAGCAAGATCATCACCACCCGCAGCCTGCAGGACCGCATCGATACGCTGGCGCATGTGCGCGATGCCGGCATCAAGATCTGCTGCGGCGGGATTATCGGCATGGGCGAGCGCGTCGAGGACCGCCTGGGTATGCTCGTGCTGCTCGCCAATCTTCCCAACCATCCCGAAAGCGTGCCGATCAACCTGTGGAACAAGATCGAGGGCGTGCCGGTGGAAGACACCGCGGGGCCTCCCGATCCGATCGCGCTGGTCCGGCTGCTGGCGACCGCGCGGATCATGATGCCGAGGAGTGTGGTTCGCTTGTCCGCCGGGCGGCAATACATGACCGATGAATTGCAGGCGCTTTGCTTCTTGGCCGGCGCAAATTCAATCTTCGTCGGCGACGTGCTCTTGACCACCAAAAACCCGAAAGTTGATCGCGACGCGGATCTGCTGGCCCGGCTCGGCATCACGTCCGGGCTCTCCTGACGGAAGCAGTGCGCGCAATATGTTGCCCCCTACATCCAGCCTAGGTGAGAAATGCAGATAACTTTGATGAAGGGCAAAATCCATCGCGCCTCAGTGACCGAAGCTGATCTTCACTATGAAGGCTCGATCTCGATAGATCGTACGCTCCTGGACGCGGCAGGAATGGTGATCAACGAGCGCGTCGAAATCTACAATGTCGAAACAGGGATGCGCTTTGCCACCTACGTGATCGAGGCGCCGCCGATGTCTGGCACGATAAGCCTGAACGGTGCGGCCGCCCGACTGGCGATGCCCGGAGACAAGATCATTATCGTTGCATATGCCTCATTCGACGAGGCCGAAGCAAAGATATTCAAGCCACGCATTGTGCGTGTGGACAGAGACAATCGCATCCTGGCAAGTTGAACCTCCGGCCATCCTTCCTTCTTAAACGGCCAACGCATTTTTTGCGTGATTTGATGCGAGCCTCGGAGTGATGAATGCGGTCAATCCAAACAGCTAGACTTGGTCCCTACGTCGCAGCGTTGAATGCGTTGAACGAAGATAAACGGCTGCGCTGCCTCAAGCCCCGCGTGGGGATCGATTTCGCATCGAACGACTATCTGGCGCTCGGCAACGACTCGCACATCAAAAAGGCGATGGTCGCCGCGCTCGATGCGGGCACTCCGATTGGAGCCGGCGGGTCGCGGCTTCTGCGCGGCAATTGCGAGGAGCATGAACGGCTCGAGACGGAAGCGGCTCAGTTCTTTGGCGCGGAGGCAGCGCTTTTCTTTGGAGGCGGCTACATCGCAAATTTTGCCCTCCTGACAACGCTGCCGCAGCACGGCGATCTGCTCGTTCTCGATTCGCTCGTGCACGCCAGTATTCACGAGGGGGCACGGGCCGGCCGCGCAGAGTGTCGAATTCACGCGCACAATGATCCCCAGTCACTCGAAGACGAAATTCGCGACTGGCGAAACAAAGGTGGGGCGGGCCGCGTCTGGATTGTGGCCGAAAGTCTCTACAGTATGGACGGCGATTTCGCTCCACTCGAAGAGCTGGTGGCAATCGCCGATCGCCACGACGCGTTTCTGATCGTGGATGAGGCTCATGCCACAGGCGCTTACGGGCATCAGGGACGAGGGCTCACGGCCCCTTATGACAGGCGCGAAAATCTCATCGTCGTTCATACCTGCGGCAAAGCGCTCGGTGCGGCGGGTGCACTGGTTACGGCCTCCGGCATCTTGCGCGATTTCATGGTCAACCGCTGCCGTCCGTTTATTTTTGCCACCGCCCCATCACCATTGATGGCCGTTGCCGTTCGAGAGGCACTTCTCACCCTGCAGAAAGAGCCGGAGCGGCAGCAGCGGCTGGCCAATCTCGTTGCGTTCGCCCATCGGCAGATCACCTTGCTTGGTTTGCGCACACCATCGACCTCTCAGATCGTGCCGTACATCGTAGGTGATAATGCTCATGCAATGCGACTTGCCTCTGCTCTGCAGGCGCGCGGCTTCGACATCCGCGGAATTCGGCCGCCAACCGTCCCTGCAGGCACCGCCCGGTTGCGAATTTCGTTGACACTCAATGTTGGGGAAGAGGACGTGCGCGCAATGCTCGATGCGCTGGTTGAGGTGACGAGGGCTCGTTTTGATGAATAAGCGGATCGTCGTGGCTGGTACGGACACCGGGGTCGGCAAAACGGTATTTTCCGCAGGGCTCGCCGGCCTTCTCGGCGCGAATTACTGGAAGCCGGTCCAGGCTGGACTCGAACAAGAGACCGATTCCGAGTGCATCCGCCGCCTCGGTGGCCTCTCGTCCGATCGGATTGTCCCGGAGCTCTACCGACTTCGGACGCCTGCGTCGCCCCATTACTCCGCGGAGATCGACGGTGTTCGCATAGATACAGAGACGCTTCGACTGCCGGACAGCGGCGAGCGGCAACTCGTGATCGAGGGCGCCGGCGGACTCATGGTGCCGCTGACAGCGCGCACTCTTTACATCGACATCTTCGAGCGCTGGCAGCTCCCCGTCGTGCTTTGCGCAAGGACGGGACTGGGCACAATCAATCACTCCCTGCTCTCCATAGAGGCTCTGCGGAAGCGTCAGATTCGAATCCTTGGAATTGCGTTCATTGGCGAAAGAAACGCCGAAACTGAAAGCGCGATTTGCGAGATCGGGAGAGTGCGTTGGTTGGGACGGCTCCCGTGGGTTGTTCCCCTCACGGACGATAGGCTGCAGGCGGCTTTCAAAGACTCCTTTGTTAGCAGCGATTTCCTGAACCTATGAAGATAGCCAGGAGGTCGCCGATCTGGCACCCGTTCACGCAGCATGCTCTACAGCGGGACATGACGAAGGTGCTGCGGGGAGAGGGGGCTTATCTCTACACCGAAGATGGCCGACGCCTTATCGATGCAATCTCCTCCTGGTGGGTCGTGACCCACGGCCATTGCCATCCATGCATCGTGAACGCGATCCGAGAGCAGGCAGGCAAGCTCAACCAGGTCATCTTCGCCGGATACACTCACGACCCGGCTGAGCAAGTTGCGACGGAACTATTGAAGGTCACCTCCCCGGCGCTCGAACATGTGTTCTTCTCCGATAGCGGGTCAACCAGCGTCGAAGTCGCGCTGAAAATGGCGCTCGGCTACTGGCGCAATACCGGAAGACAGCGAACCCAAATTGTGGTGATGCAGCACTCGTACCATGGCGACACGATCGGGGCGATGTCGGTAGGTAGCCGAGGCGTCTTCAATGCGGCCTACGGGGCGCTGATGTTCGAGGTGACCTCGATTCCGTTCCCGGCAAGAGATCGTGAGCAAAGAGCGCTCGATGCGCTTGAAAACGCGTGTAGAAACGAACATCCCGCAGCCTTTATCGTGGAACCCCTGATATTGGGTGCCGGTGGAATGCTGATGTATTCTCCCTCGACCCTAAGAGAGATGAAGCGGATCTGCGAAGCCTTCGACGTCTTGTTCATTGCGGACGAGGTCATGACCGGCTGGGGCCGGACGGGTACCTTGTTTGCGTGTGAGCAGGCCGATGTCATGCCCGATATTGCCTGCTATTCGAAAGGCCTCACGGGTGGGGCGCTGCCGCTCGCCGTCACACTCTGTCGTGCCGATATTTTCGATGCGCATTATTCTGAAGATCGCACACGTACGTTTTTTCATTCGAGCTCATATACGGCCAATCCAGTGGCCTGTGCCGCGGCCAAGGCTAATCTGGACCTATGGCAGGATCAGGAATATCGCTGGCGGCTGGCATCCTTGGCCAGGATGCAAGAGCAGGCACTCGTGCCATTCCGCGCCGATTCACGGTTCGCAAACGTCCGACGCACGGGAACAGTCACAGCGCTTGAACTCAACACGAGCGATGCCGGCTATCTGGCGGACATCGGTCCGAGGCTTTTGGCTTTCTTCCAAGCGCGGAATCTGCTGCTACGCCCACTCGGTAACACGATCTACGTGATGCCGCCTTACTGCGTTACGGCGGCCGACCTTGATGAAATCTATACTGCCATCCGCGACGCTGCTGACTTGCTGATGTGAGATGCACGAGGCTGTGCAATCATCTGCAGCGACAGCATCTTGGAAGGCGAAAGTGTCCGTATTGCTGCCGCTTGATAGTGCAACGAGAATGCAGCACCCAAGGCTCGCAGGCTGATCGTGCTTTAAGCACTTAAGCGCTCCCGACCCCGCTGCCGCAGCAATCCTGCGGGCTAGCCATGAAAGGCGCAGCATTTGGCCGAAATGTCGGGCGAATTGCGTTAACCACGATAGAGAAATCCATTATCTTGAGCAAATTCTCGGCGAGGCTTTCTGCGGAAAGTACTGCTTCGCGAGGCAGCCGCACATCAGAGTCAAGACTCTTGATGGCTGCAAGAACCAGGGAAATGGACCGCCGGGCGACCGCACCTTTGGTGCGCGCGTGGTGCTGTGGTCAGAGGGCAGCGGGGCTTCCCCAAGTAAACGTCTGACAGGAGGCGAGAATGCACATTGGATTCCGTAATTCCCCCGACCATTCAGCCACATGCTGCGCGATATGCGGCGGAAAGTTTGGGCTGATCCGCCATTACTGCTGGCGAACGGCCCTTTGCTCCAAGAAATGCGTCAACCGCTTTAAGGCGCGGCGGGAGGCCGATCAGAATTGGTTGCGACGGGGGCGAGCCGCTTAGGAATGGACTGAGTTGTGCCGGTACGACCCTGGTCAGAGAATTCAAGTGGCCCTCTAGAGCGCGTGGAAATCAAGTGACAGAAACATCGGCAAAAATAATCGACTTCAGAGCCTACAGGGCCAGCAGGCTGGCTCGGTCTGAGCGCCTTCGCGACGACATCTACTCGACCGCGACTCTCGCTGCGCTTACGGCGGCCTGTGACTTTTGGACGTTCCTGGCCTGCCATCCGTTTGCTTTGCTCGGTGCGCCAGCGCGAAAGCGGGAGGCTAACGAGTACCCCTAGGGGGCAGACACGCAGATGTGCCTAAAGACGAAGTCCCCACGCGTGCATCTGCAGCTCGGTCCGGTCGAGCCGTCACCGTTTGGAGAGACTGCAACTAGCCCAGAAACGCGTGCAGATGGTGGCTCGTCGCGAGCGCCGCTCCTCGATTGAGGCCGCGGCTGGCATAGCCGCTGAAACTGCACGGGAAGACGAGCCATCGGGAGGTGAAATCGCGATGAGGAAGGTCTTGTCTCATGGTTGCGCGACCATTGGGCTGTTTTTGCTCTGTTCTCCAGTTCTAGAGAAACTGGGATCTCCATCCTCCATACCATTGACAGGTTTCTCCTGCCTTCTCTAGGAAGCGCCGACGGTGTGTGGGGAGCGGATTCAATATGAGCCACAGTTCAGAGCAGCCTCTAGAGCGTGTCACGATTCCGGCACTGCAGCAGTGGAACGATAAAGGACGGCGTGTCGTGATGACCACCGCCTACGATGCGGTTGCGACGCGCATCGCGGATCCCATTGTCGATATCATCCTGGTCGGCGATAGCGTTGGAAACGTCTGCCTGGGATTCGACAACACGCTGCCCGTCAGCGTGGCCATGATGAATCATCACCTGGAGGCTGTTGCGCGCACGAAGCCTCATGCCCTGCTTGTGGCCGACATGCCCTTTCTGAGCTTTCATGTCGGTTCTGAGGATACGATTCGCAACGCAGGAGGTTTTCTGCAGCGTGGCGCCGATGCTGTGAAACTCGAGGGTGGTGCCAAACGCATCGATATGGTACGCGCCTTGGTCGATTGCGAAATTCCTGTGATGGGACATCTCGGTCTGACCCCGCAGAGCGTCAACGTCATGGGTGGATTCAAGGTGCAGGGACGGACAACGGATACCGCCTTGCGGCTGCTCGATGACGCCCACCGTCTGCAGGAAGCCGGCTGCTTCGCGCTGGTCCTGGAGGGCATTCCTGCCGAGCTCGCGGCGCGAGCGACCGAATGTCTCACGATACCCACCATCGGGATCGGAGCAGGACCTGATTGCTCGGGCCAAGTGCTCGTGTTTCATGATGTCTTGGGGCTAACCGAAGGTCATCGCCCCAAATTCGTTCGTGCCTATACAAATGGATTCCAGCTGTTCCAGGAGGCGCTGTCGCGCTGGGCTGCCGATATCCGCAAAGGTGCATTCCCGGGCTCGGAGGAGTGCTATCGGCTTCCTGATCAGCTTCGGCATGCCGTCGCCAACTGGGTGCCCTCCAATTCAACCTCAAGGTAAGAAATGCAAGTCATTACGAAGGTCGCTGAGCTGCGTCGCGCCCTTGCAGACGTTCGCAATGCCGATAAGCGCATCGGATTCGTTCCGACGATGGGATACTTGCACGACGGCCACCTGGCCCTGATCTCGGCAAGCCGGGGACACTGCGACGTCACTGTCGTCAGCATCTTCGTCAACCCCACTCAGTTCGGCCCAAATGAGGATCTCAGCAGGTACCCTCGCGACTTCGCGCGCGATGAAGCGTTGTGCCGCAGTGCCGGGGTCACCATCATCTTCGCGCCAAGTGCAGAGGAGATCTATCCGGCTCAATTTGAGAGCTTTGTCGAGCCGGGCGAACTCGCAAAACCGCTCTGCGGTGCTTTCAGGCCTGGACATTTTCGTGGTGTAGCGACTGTCGTCTGCAAGCTATTCAACATGGTGCAGCCGAACGTCGCGTACTTTGGACAGAAGGATTTTCAGCAATGCGCTGTGATACGCCGCGTGACGGTTGATCTGAATCTTCCGATCGAGATTGTCACTGTGCCAACCGTGCGGGAGCCAGATGGGCTGGCAATGAGCAGTCGCAACCGTTATCTCAGCTCGGAAGAACGTGGTCGGAGCCTTGCGATCAGCCGTGGCTTGTTCGCCGCAGCGCATGAGTTTGCCTCAGGGGAGCGCGATGCGGCAACGCTGATTGCGCTTGCAAGAAAGCATTTGGAAATGGTCGATCGACTGCAGTACCTTGAGCTTGTCGACACTGGGACCCTAAGGATTGCCGAGAGCCCTCTGCGCTACCCGGCGGCACTCTGTGTCGCAGCGTACGTCGGCTCCACTCGGTTGATCGACAATGTAGTCCTATCCCGGTCGCCATCGTAGCTAGATCCGCAAGTGATTGCGCTCACAAACAGTCGAACCGGATGGGTTGGCCCTGAAATCCTCAACATCTCTCGAAGGCGACCCGGAACTGCCCTTTGCGTGCTGAACAACTGCCCCCCCGCTCAACCTCATGATGTCGGCTGAGATCGGCTCTGCCGGCTGACGGGGTGGAGCGAGGCGGGGCCGCTGCCGCGCTGCCGAGAGCAGCCAAGTGCGAGTTCGCTTTCCGTTTTATGATTTCGGCGGCTCGCTTGGACACTCCGGGGCGTTCCGACCGCTTTGCGCGCTTTTTACGACGTCGCGCAAAACAATTTCAGAAAGTCGTACAACCAGCTGTTTGAGGCGCGCAATCTCCTGCTTGCACCGCTTCAGCTCGTGCTGTTCGTCTGTCATCACAGATGGTGTGCGACGATAGCTGCTGCCGAGATGATTCATGTAGCTCCCTTTCCGATTCGACAAACACAGCAGATAATCTGAACAGCCCAGTTGCTTCTCTTCCCTGAACGAGGCGCCTCGGCGTCAGATCAGAGCGTTTCACACGCAGCCCGCGGTGGGCTGGTTGCTAGCTCACTCCCTGCAAAGGGCCTTCGCCCAGGTCGTAGATTCGACGGCACTTTCGGCGACGCCATCTCGCTCGTCGCTCAAGCTCAGTTGCAGTAATGACCCCCAACAATGTGGCCGCGGAATATGCCGCCCTCCGGCTGCATGTGATTGCTCTGGGCGCAGACTGGTAACAAAATGGCAATATCGATTAATGCAACGAGCCGCGCTCTCGCGCTCAAATCCTGCATTGCGGCAGCGCCTCCGATGAATTTTCACGCGACGTTCGCGTCTCCGTGCTGGGGTCCTTCAGCAGGCTTATATGTCCAAAACGCAAGTCGCTACCGAAATCATCCGCCTGCAAGCGGGCATGCCAAAGGAGGTTTGCTCAAAATCGTGTGCTGCCAATACCTGCAATTATGGATCACTAACCACACGCCCATGACCATGAAACTACTTCACGATCGCGCAGACGACCTCCTAAGCTGCATAAAGCCGAAGTTCCCTCAAGAGCGGCCAGGAGGGCGAGTCAAGGGGGCACTTAGCGCGGGCGCCGGATCCTGGCCCGATTTCGTCGCCAGACGCGGGGCGGGCGCTGGTTTTTGACGCAAAGATATGCTTCAACGCATGAATTGAAGTCCCTCTACAGTGCAGGATGCCAAGCGGTCGGGTTTGGAGCCGATAGGGAGGTCTGCGAAAGCGCCTCACCGTATGACGCCGGCGTCCGCGCCTACGTTGCCTCCAAAATCCTGAAGGCCGCCATCAGAGATGAGACGTGCCCCAATCTGCTTAAACAGATCGGTCAGGAAGCTCTTCCAGAGCACCAACGATGTGGCGATTAGATCTAGGACATGGCTTGTCATTGAGGCGAATTTCCAAGTCACAGTGCTGAAGGTCCTGGCCTGCTATCCAGATTCGCGCGCGCCGTCGCGTCGCCTGCGGCATAGCGATCCGGCCAGCTCGCAGAGGTGTATCGTGGTCGCAAATCGATGGCGGCCTAACGTCACCCAAGACGCGGCGTTATCCGATGTGAATCGGTTGGCGCGTTGCTCGCTGCGAGGCCGATCGTTGAAACGAGCTGCTCGCACAACAGGCAGCGCATCCAAGCCTTGGCGCACGCACCCTTGCGCGCCACGATGCCGGTGAGGCGTCACGCTAATAACCTTCGTCCGGAAACGAGGGCGAACTCAGTGTTCGGCGCCGGAGCGCCATCACTCAAGCGAGCGGGTGCGCCATTGCTGTCTACTCCTGTGCGAGCCCCGCAAGTGCCCTTTCAATCACTGTGATGTCTTGACTGACCTGAGCGATCGCTGGCTTCGGATCAACTCCGGTAACGCACTTCAACTGCTGCAGTAGCTCCCGCCGATGCGCCAGAAGGGTCTCCAGCGCGCTGCGGTTGCTTAGTTTCACATAGCCGTCGACGATCAATCCAATCGAAAGAGACATCGAAACTCTCAACCAAAGCTGTTCTCAACGTAGATGCGTATAGCACATCGACAAACGATGTTCAGCTCGTCGGGAGAGAATACTGACGGGCGAGCTTGTTAGCGACAAGCGTCCGGCGCCGGGGGCGTGACCGACTATTCCTTGCGCCTTACAAGCATCCAGCTCTGTTTGAGCGACTAGCCGAGCAGAAGGACGGCTATGGCGAGCCAAAAACGCTGCGGATCGTCGCGAGGGTTGCTAGGCTAGGGGAGGGAATGATATCACGAACTAGCATAGTCTTATCCGCCTGCCGAACGGCTTCCGAGATGCGATGGCAGGCGGCGCGTTGATCGACGACATGCTCGCCTGAATATCTCTTCGTAGAGATTGCGACGACCTCAGGAGCGTCCAGGATGCTCGATGAATATTTGGCCCGCATTCGTGCTCACCGTAACACCATCCACCGCTATTCTCGCCTGCTGAAGTCGAACCTGTCGGATGTCGAACGTCAGTTCATTGAAGGACGCCTCACCGAGGAGCAGGCGGCCCTCGAGTCTCTTTCGGCCGAGACCTTCCCGCTCGCGTTCAGCCTTCCGAAGCGGACGGACATGTCGGCAAGATAGGCGCGGAGCCGCGAACGACGCTCGCATTCGGGACCACGCGATTTCTCGCCGACGGCATCATCATGGGCTCGCGACCCGGCAAATAATCGATGATATCCGCCCGCTGTCGGCCCAGCCCCAAGACCTAATCTGCTGACCTGCACATGAGTTCATTCGGCTCGGGTATCAGCTGCTCAATCTATATCGGCTTTTGCCTTAGAAAGCCGAACTATTCGACCGGTTCTCGCTCCGGACCCGTTTGTATTCGGCCATATCTCGACAATTTGTTAGATTGGCTACACGCCCAGCCAAATCGTTCTCACTCGCTTGCCAGCTGAGACAGCCACAACTTCATCTTTCATCGGCCTGCCACCACGGCATGAGATTTGCTCTACTGGCGGCGAGAGGCACAGCAAGGAGGGAAACGACTTGCCAAATCTGCGATTGGAGACAGTTTATGTCGCCGGCAATATCTCCAGCAGCATTCTGGGGAATCCAAAGGTAAGCGGCGGCACCACGCCAAAGGTGGAACATCAAATTGGTACGCGTCGATCGGGCTCGGCTGCGAAATACCCTCGCGCCGATATTTTCCCTAGTCGCCGTCGGGCAAATGGCAGGCCTTTTGCGTGTAGCCGATCCCATAGGACTGCTGCACGGGCTCTTCGCGACCGACGGTTGGTTGTTTCGACGGACCGCAGTCGGCAGCGCGACAGGGAAGTCGCAGTTCCGGGGCAGAACAACGGCCTCCAGCTTTTGGATCAATCACTTCAACCTGCACCGGGCGATCGAACACTATGATTGTGCGTAGCCTGCGCGACGTCGAAGCAACCGATCACTTCGTCGATTGGGGCAATGGTACTAGCCACCGCCTTCTGACCGATAAGGACGGCATGGGTTTTAGCATCTGCCACACCGTGGTGCGCGCTAACACCGTTTCGCTTCTGCAATACCGGAATCATCTCGAAGCCTGCTACTGCATCGGCGGAGAGGGCGAGGTCGAGGACATGGACGGCAATGTCTTTCCCATTCGCAGGGGTGACATGTATGTGCTTGACAAGCATGACAAGCATTTCCTGCGCGGGGGACGGAACAACGACATGATCCTCGTAAGCATCTTCAACCCGCCCCTTACCGGAACCGAGCGCCACAAGCTCGACGACCCGGCGGGCTCCACATATTGAGTGATGCGAAGAAACGCCAATACAACATGAACTGCCGCTAATTGCGAGATAACGAGCAATCCAGCGCTGCCTCGTATCGCACGCGGACCTCAGAAAAAGTCTTTGTTCCGGTTTTACGAAAGGCGCACGCGATGCGCTTCGGCGGAGCTGACAAAATACTTTGGCATTCCAGGTCCATTTTCCCTTGTCCGGAAAGACCAGGCGGGCGGAGGTTTGTGCCGATTGATAGCGCGCTCAATTGTACGATGTCTGGCGACGCTGTTGGACAGCTGACATAGCGCTGCTGTGGCTTTCGCATTGATTGAATTCGATTTCACCGTTGGCACGATAGATGCGTAATCGTCTAAAGGGCGCCATAGAGGAGAAGTCGTTCGATGAGGACGCTTACCAGAAACTCTGACGCGGTTGAGTGGCAGCTGCGATGCTGCCGGCACCATATTTGGTGATGCGCAAGGTTGGCACGAAGATTGAGTGATCTGCTTCGGCGAAGGGTTTCGTCACATCAATGCAGACCAGCCTAAGCCCGACAACAGATACGAACCGATGTGAGCGATTTGCGTGAATCAAGAAAGTCGCCTTCCGAGCTTGAGCGATGAACAGGTGCAGAGCATATCTGCCGCGCATGAACTGCTAGCGCGTGGGGAGGAGTTTTGGCGACGGCGGCTCGAGCAGTTTAGCAGATTGCATCTTCCTTTTCTGTCATCGTCCGTGGCTGCGGCGCCTTCCCGATGGCAGTCGAGTTCGTGGTTTAGCCCAAGCGGTTTGGCTAAACTTTCCCCACAAGATCGCTCGGAATATTTGGTGACCGCTTGGCTGATCTATCTCACTCGAGTCACCGGGCAAAAAGAGTTTCAACTGGGATGGAAGCCTGCATGGGACGGATTGCAAACTGGCTCCAAACTCGTAATCGCCTCCGTCGTGCCGATGGAGGTTTGCATTGAGCTTGCTTATGATTTTGAAGAAGTGCGCAAAACCGTAGCGGCCGAAGTCGCTCAGCTGAGGGCACACGCCAGCTTTGCCCGAGATCTTATCGCGCGCTGCCCGACCCTGCGAGGAGTGGAGGCGCTACGGGCGCGCCACCCTTGGCCGATTGGTATTGCAATCGCGACAGAAAGCTGTTCCGTCGCCGACGATCTGTCGGCGAGCCACAAGACTGGCCAAGCCTTATGCGGCGATTTGCTGACCTTTGAGGTTCGCGCTCTGGATGGGAGCTTCCGCTGGCATTTTGATGCCGCTCGATTGGCGCCCAAGCAGATCGACGGCATGACGCAGCATTTGCAAGTTTTGTTACGCGGCGTGATGGACGATGCGGGGCAGTCTGTCGGCCGAATCGGCATTCTGCCAACCGACGAACGCGCGTATCTGCTTGAGGATTTGAATCGGACGGCGGCGCCTTTTTCGTTTGAGCGATGTATCCATGAGTTGTTCGAGGCGCAGGTGCAAAGGGCGCCGGAAGCGGTTGCAGTGGTCCATGAGAGGGAGAGACTGAGCTATGGCGAACTCAATGCGCGGGCCAACCGCCTGGCGCATTATCTGATCGAGCTCGGGGTCAAGCCGGACCAGCCGGTGGCGATCTGCCTGGAACGCAGCCTAGCGATGGTGGTCGGTGTGTTGGCGATCATGAAGGCTGGCGGTGCCTATCTGCCGCTAGATCCGACTTATCCGTCAGCGCGGCTGCGGCAGATTGTCGACGATGCAAAACCGAAACTGCTGCTTTGCGATGTCGCCGGTCGAACCGCATTGGGCGCCGATGCCGTGGCCGATGTGACGGTGGTCGATCTGGAGACGACGACCCCGGCTTGGGGCGAGCGGCCGCCTTCGAACCCGGACCCGGGCACGCTTGGCCTCACATCGCGCCATCTCGCCTATGTCATCTATACCTCCGGCTCAACCGGAATCCCCAAGGGCGTTGAAATGTCCCATGGCGCGCTTGTGAATTCGCTTGCGGGCATTGGCACGTCAAAACAGCGCACACTTCAATTCGCGACCCTGAACTTCGATGTGTCCTGTCAGGAATTGTTCATCTGTTGGAAGGACGGCGGAGTGCTTGTGCTCGTGCGGGAACAGACCCGGAGGCGCTTCTCCGACCTGCTGGAATTTGTAGAGCGGGAGGCCATCGAGCGGCTTTTCCTCCCGTTCGTGGCATTGAATCATTTTGCGGAAGTCTGGAGCACGCAGCGGGTGCAGCTGCGCGCTTTAAGAGAGCTTTATACAGCCGGCGAGCGATTACAGGCCACTCCACTGCTTAGGGCGTTCTTCGAAGCACATCCGAACGCGAGATTGATCAATCAATATGGGTCCACGGAAATCAGCGTCATTTCCGAGCACCACCTTGCAGCTGATCCGTCATGTTGGCCCCAGATGCCTCACGTCGGGCGTCCAATCGCCAACACGCGGGTGTACTTGCTGGATGGCTATGGCGCGCCTGTGCCGTTCGGCGCGGTGGGCGAGCTTTACATTGGCGGGGCGGGGGTGGCACGGGGCTACCTCAACCGCCCTGAGCTGACCGCGGAGCGGTTCATCGCCAGTCCCTTTGTCGAGGGCGATCGGCTGT
>NZ_JADYVS010000217.1:0-412 GCF_020194055.1 Bradyrhizobium sp. NBAIM03
GCCCGTGAACAGCTTCCGGCCGGAGTACGTGATGAAGCCGAACGCGACTCCGTTGGCGATCGAGTAGGTGAACGGCATCATCAGTGCCGTCAGCACGGCCGGCACGGCCTCGGTGGTGTCTTCCCAGTTCAGGTCGACCAGTTCGCGCAACATCAGGCACGACACATACAGCAGCGCGGGCGCCGTCGCGTACGCCGGCACCACACCGGCCAGCGGCGAAAAGAACAGGCACAGCAGAAACAGCGCGGCCACCGTCAGCGCAGTCAGCCCCGTCCGGCCGCCGGCCTGCACACCCGAAGCGCTTTCGATATAGGCAGTGGTCGACGAGGTGCCCAGCAGCGAGCCCGCCATGATGGCCGTGCTGTCCGCCAGCAGCGCCTTGTTCAGGCGGTCCATCTTGCCCTGCTTGAGC
>NZ_JADYVS010000218.1:0-411 GCF_020194055.1 Bradyrhizobium sp. NBAIM03
CTGTTCATTCCATCCGGCCCGATTGTTCAGGTCCGCGATAACAACGGCAAGGTTCGTGAAGACAGCGACACCGACGGACAGGTCTTCTATAAAGGCCCGCTGGTGGTGCTGGTTGACCGCTTCAGTGCTTCGGCTTCAGAAATCTTTGCCGCGGCAATGCAGGATTACGGTCGTGCCCTGGTTGTGGGTGAACCGACGTTTGGTAAAGGCACCGTTCAGCAGTACCGTTCATTGAACCGTATTTACGATCAGATGTTACGTCCTGAATGGCCAGCGCTGGGTTCTGTGCAGTACACGATCCAGAAGTTCTATCGCGTTAACGGCGGCAGTACGCAACGTAAAGGCGTAACGCCAGACATCATCATGCCGACGGGTAATGAAGAAACGGAAACGGGTGAGAAATTCGAAGAT
>NZ_JADYVS010000219.1:0-411 GCF_020194055.1 Bradyrhizobium sp. NBAIM03
GCCGTCCATTGACCGTGCAAGTGCATATCCGCGGCGAGCGCGACGAGCACGGCCCGCAGGCTGTGGCGCACTGCATCGGCATCGAACACCCGAACGTGATGGACTTGCCAGCGCAGCGCGTTTGGCTTTCTGGCTTTGGCACCTCGCCCGACAAGCTCAAGCTCCTGCGCGGCATGGCGAAGAAGGACTTCAACCCGTTCGACGAGAGCGGCAACATCAAGCCGGAATACGCACCGTACATGCGGCGTGACGCCAAGCCCGGCGCAGACGAAAGCCCGCTCAACGAAACTACCCGCTCCTACGTTGATGCCTACCGCTATTTCGATGACGTGATCGAAGCCTCCGGTGGCGTTGTCGACTCGCGCCTTGGCGCTGGGCAGAACTACATGGCGGTGGCCGGCTTCGTCGATG
>NZ_JADYVS010000220.1:0-411 GCF_020194055.1 Bradyrhizobium sp. NBAIM03
CTGCATGGCCAGCCGCGTGAGTGAATCCAGCTTGCCCAGCGGCTCGTCCAGCACCAGCAACTGCGGATCGTTGACCAGCGCACGCGCCAGCGCCACACGTTGCGCCATGCCGCCCGACAGCTCATGCGGAAACGCCCGATGAAAGCCGCCCAGGCCCACGCGTTCCAGCGCGTCGTTCACGCGGTCACGCTCTGCATTGAGCACGCCGCGCGCTTGCAGACCCAGCGCAACGTTGTCCCACACGCGGCGCCACGGATAGAGCGTCGGGTCCTGGAAAACCACCACACGAGATGGGTCGGGCTCGCTGATGGGCTTGTCGTCCTGCAGGATGCGACCATGCGTGGGCGGTTCCAGCCCCGCGATCAGGCGCAGCAGGGTGGACTTGCCGCAACCGCTTGGCCCAAGCAGCGC
>NZ_JADYVS010000221.1:0-410 GCF_020194055.1 Bradyrhizobium sp. NBAIM03
ACCTAAGTCTACGCAGATCATATCCATCGCCACGCGCCCGACAATCGGCACTTCGCGACCGTTCACCAGCACTGGCGTACCGGACGGCGCGGCGCGCGGATAACCATCGCCATAGCCCATCGCGACTACGCCAAGACGAGTATCACGTTCGCTTACCCAGGTTCCACCATAACCGACAGGCTCTCCGGCTTTATGCTCACGCACGGCAATCAGGCTGGAGGTTAGCGACATCACTGGCTGACAGCCAAAATCGGCACCGGTGGAGCGATCTTCCAGCGGAGATACGCCGTAAAGAATGATGCCCGGGCGCACCCAGTCAAAATGCGACTGTGGCCAGAGTAAAATGCCACCAGACGCGGCAATGGAACGTTGACCAGGCTTGCCTTCGCAAAAGGTATTAAAGATAGCGA
>NZ_JADYVS010000222.1:0-410 GCF_020194055.1 Bradyrhizobium sp. NBAIM03
GTATGTGCCCGGCCGCGGCGCGCGCTTCTACGCAAACGGACAACTGACGACCGAGGTGAACGATCCCGCCTTCGCGCGCGCCTTTTTCGATATCTGGCTGGCACCCGGCACGCGCGCTCCGTCCTTGCGTCGTCACCTTCTGGGCAAGTCACGTTGATGCGCAGGCAGCTAGTTGGGATCTCCCGGCGACTGGAAGCCCGGTTGCCCGATCTGGCTTGGGAACTGCGGTACACGCCGGAAACGCGAAATGTCGTAACCCATCGCTTCGAAACGGCCCAATGCCGCGCGATAGTCCGCATCGCTCATGTTGGGCTCGCGCGAAAACACCCAGCCGAGGCTTTTGTCCGGATAGCCGAGCAGAGTCACACGGTATTCTGGGTCGACATAGAGCGTCAGCTGCGACACGTAGA
>NZ_JADYVS010000223.1:0-410 GCF_020194055.1 Bradyrhizobium sp. NBAIM03
GCCAAGGGCCGCTCGTGAATCCTCGCTACCAAAGAACGCGCGTTTCGGCTCGATCCCGTCGTCGCAAAAATGAAGTTTTTTGCCGAAAGGCGCTTGCAATCGCCGAAAGGACCCTTTAGAGGATCGCCACGCAAGCGGTGGTCACCGCTTCAGGCACGCACCCGTAGCTCAGCTGGATAGAGCACCAGACTACGAATCTGGGGGTGAGGAGTTCGAATCTCTTCGGGTGCGCCATTCCTTTTCCGTCACGCTATTTTGCCATTCTGGTCGCTATAGGACCTTGGTGCGCCTGCATCCTCGGCGATGCGGTCGACGGTTGCACCCTCGTAGCCTTCACAGGCGACCTCGCGCGCCGGCGCCGTCAGCTTTGCTTTCGTCCGCGCCGGAGTTCTCGTGTCAATCGCATGAAC
>NZ_JADYVS010000224.1:0-408 GCF_020194055.1 Bradyrhizobium sp. NBAIM03
GATCTACCAGGACAAGGGCGTCGAACTCCGGGTGTGCCCGGCCACGCGCGCCACGCTGGAAGCGGCTGGTTTCGGCAATCTGAAGGATGCCGTTGAGGCCGATTGGCACACCGAATACCTCGCCCCGATCCTGTCGATACGCACCGTTGATGGCCTGGATGCCGCCATCGAGCACATCAATACCTACGGTTCCGCGCACACCGATTCGATCATCACGGAGAACTATTCGACCGGCATGCGCTTCCTGCGCGAGGTCGATTCGGCCAGCGTGATGATCAACGCGTCCACGCGATTTGCCGACGGCTTTGAGTACGGCCTGGGCGCCGAGATCGGGATCTCGAACGACAAGCTCCACGCGCGCGGCCCGGTCGGCCTGGAGGGGCTGACCTCGCTGAAGTACGTCGTGTT
>NZ_JADYVS010000225.1:0-408 GCF_020194055.1 Bradyrhizobium sp. NBAIM03
CACCTGGACGCGCGACGGCGATCTGGGCCTGAACCCGTGGAAGGTGTTTTCGCTGGCGTCGGATGACAGCACGCTGGTCGAACTGGACCGCCTGTGCCGGCTGGTGCATACGCTCAACTATTTCTCGCGCACCGATGCGAGGCGACTGGTCGTCAATGTGCATGGCCGGTTGCTGGCGGCGGTGGCGGCCGACCACGGCAAGGCATTCCACCGTGCGGTGACGGTGCTGGGGCTGCACCCGGAGCAATTCGTCATCCAGGTGCCATCCACAGCCAATGACGATCTGGGGCTGCTGCTGTTTGTGGTCGATAACTACCGGCGCAACGGTTTTGCCGTGGCGGTGCAGGCATCGGACCCGGCGGAAGCCGGCGCGCTGCTCGTGCATGCCCGGCCCGCCTATCTGAAGCT
>NZ_JADYVS010000226.1:0-408 GCF_020194055.1 Bradyrhizobium sp. NBAIM03
GACAGGAGCCTTGAATGGTAAAAGCCCTGACGCTGCGAGTGGACGACGAGACCCTTCGAAGGCTCGAACGTGTCGCGGCTGGTCAAAAGACGACGATCGAGTTGGTTGCGGAAGAGGCTTTGCT
Source organism: Bradyrhizobium sp. NBAIM03 (assembly GCF_020194055.1). Taxonomy (NCBI): domain Bacteria; kingdom Pseudomonadati; phylum Pseudomonadota; class Alphaproteobacteria; order Hyphomicrobiales; family Nitrobacteraceae; genus Bradyrhizobium; species Bradyrhizobium sp. NBAIM03. Next base: position 125 of record NZ_JADYVS010000226.1, read on the forward strand.
AGCCGTCATGGACTATCCGGCACCTCCCGACGATGACGAGCGTGCGCTCGAACAAATCCTAATCGGAGTCGAGGAAGCCGATCGCGGGACTTTCGCGGGCGAGGAGGAAGTCGAAGCCGTCTTTGCGAAATATCGCGGCACGTGAAGCTCCTGTGGACGCCGCGCTCCCTACGAAATTCGCGGGAGATCGCCGACTATATCGCGACGGAAAATGAGGCTGCGGCTGGGCGCCTCATCGCGCGAATACGGCGCACCGCCGACACGCTCGCTGACCACCCTCTTGC
>NZ_JADYVS010000023.1:0-123193 GCF_020194055.1 Bradyrhizobium sp. NBAIM03
CCCCGGTTCAGACCGCCGATCCCTTTGGCCTCGAGACCACGCTCGAGCCGAAGAAGGTCGTGATGGTCAAGGGCACCGCCAATTGGGACTCCGCCTTCGACACGCTGATCGACGCCTTCAAGGCGTTGAACACGCTGCTCGACAAGCAGGGCATCAAGCCATCGGGCAATTCGATGATCGTCTACACCTCGACGGACGATACCGGCTTCACCTTTCTTGCCCAGATCCCGGTCGATCAGGACCCGAAGAACCTGTCCAAGGACATGAGCATCGGCAAATCGCCTGAAGGCAAGGCGCTGAAATTCGTCCATCGCGGCTCCTACGACAACATGGACAATACGTATGAGGCGATCACCAATCACCTCGACGACAAGAGGCTGGAAGCCAAGGACACCTTCATCGAGGAGTACCTCACCGATCCCCTAAAGACGTCCGAGGACAAGCTCGTGATCAATGTTTTCGTGCCACTGAAGTGAGACTGATGAAAAAGCCTGCCCTACTCGCCGCCGCCCTCGCCACCACACTGCTCGCCGCGCCCGCGCGCGCCGAGGATTTTCCCTCCGCGATCTCGGTGAGCGGCGAAGCCTCCGTATCCGCGGCGCCCGATCTCGCGCAAATCGATGCCGGCGTCGCCAACGACGCCAAGACGGCGAAAGAGGCCTCCGATGCCAACAATGCCGCGATGGGCAAGGTGCTGCTGGCGCTGAAGGGCGCCGGGATCGCCGAGAAGGACTACCAGACCTCGCGGCTGTCGCTGCAGCCGCAATACGGCCAGAACAAATCCACCGGCGCCTCGCCGGTGGTCGGCTTCCGCGCCAGCAACCGCGTCACCGTCAAGATCCGCGACGTGACCAAGGTGGCCGGCATCATCGACACTCTGGTCAGCGCCGGCGCCAACGACATCGGCAATATCTCGTTCGAGGTGACGCAGGCGTCAAAGCTGCTCGATGATGCGCGCGAGCAGGCCGTTGCCGATGCGCGGCGCAAGGCGGAGATTTATGCGAAGGCTGCCGGCGTCACGCTGGGCGCGCCGCTCAGCGTCACCGAGGGCGGCGGCCCGGTGCCGCTGTTCAAGGGCCGCATGGCCGAACGGATGGCCGCGGCCCCACAGGCCGCCGTCGCGCCCGGCGAGGAGACGCTGACGGTGACGGTGAATGTGAGCTGGGCGATCAAGCAGGGGCAGTAGCCTCTTTCGTAAGAGGCGCATCGCCGCAATACCAATGGGCCGGCGACCCGATCATACGTCCGGCGGCAGGGGATGGCATTGTTGCCCGATCAATCATTCACGCTGATATCAGTAAAAAGAAACCCCGTCGGCGTCTTGGTAAAGACGAAGATGAGCTCGCCGCAGAAGACGAAGTAACTGTCGTTCTTATAGTCATCGCGATCGTAGACGGCCTTGCCGCGCTGGATACACGCGCGATTTTTCGCCGTGAACGAGGTCCGATAGGTCTTGGCGCCAAATTGCGCGGCGTCGCGAATTGCGTTGTCGTTCATGAACGGCAACCGTGTCATACCGGCGACGGCGGCGGAATCGTTTGCCTTCAGCGCCGCGCGAAACTTCTCGATGAAGCCATCGAATTCCTTCTGCAAGGCAGGAGAAGCGACGGCGTTCCTCGCCTGGGCGGCGGCCGGAGCAAGGTTCACGAGAGCGGTTGCAAGCACAATTCTCAGCAAAAATCCCACAGGCCGGCTCCATCCATCGATTAATAAAGGTCTTCCGACCAAAAGAAATCCATGGTGCTTTGTTGCGTCATGGGCTTTCTGGTTCAACGGCGCAGAACCGCACGCACCTGCCGCAATGGGAGCAAAGCGGACATTGCTTTCGTCGCATCAAGCCGCCGGGTTTATGGATACACGACCTAAATCTCCACCACCTGCCCCGGCAGCATCGCCACGAATCTTTCCTGCGGAATCTTCGCGGCATCCAGCGCCTCGACCAGCGCTGTCGCCGGCGCGTCGATCGCTTCGTCCGTCAGCTGGAACGTGCCGTGGTGATGCCCGAGCGCTTGCTCGGCGCCGCAATCGGCCAGCGCCTTCACCGCATCTTCGGGGTTCATGTGCTGGTCGCGCATGAACCAGCGCGGCTCGTAGGCGCCGATCGGGAGGATCGCCAGGCGCAGCTTGCCGTGCTTCTCGGCGACGCGGCGGAAATGGCGGCCATCGCCGTAGCCGGAATCGCAGACCACGTAGATCTTCCCGGCCGGCGTCTCCAGGACAAAGCTCGCCCACAGCGCCTTGTTGCGGTCGAACAGGCCGCGCGCGGTCCAGTGCCTTGTCGGCACTAAATGCACCGCGACGCCTTCGCCGAGTTCGACGCGATCATGCCAGTCGAACGCCTCCACCTTGATGCCGGGATCCCAGCTGCGCATGGTGACGTCGTTGCCGAGCGGGGTGACCACGCGCGGGGCGAAATTCTTGGTGAGCCGCGACAGCGTCGCGATGTCGAGATGGTCGTAATGGCCGTGCGAGACCAGCACGACGTCGATCTTCGGCAGCTTCTCGAAGGCGATGCCGGGGTCGTTGTGCCGCTTCGGCCCGGCGAAGGCGACCGGCGAGACCCGCTCCGACCAGACCGGATCGACCAGGATGTTGAGGCCGCCGGCCTGGATCAGCCAGCTGGCATGACCGACGAAGGAGAGCCGCACCTTGTCGCCGTCAACGCGCGCCGGCGGGGTGTCGGCGTGTGGGCTGGGCGCCCAATCCGGCCAGGTCGCCCGCTGCCGCTTGCCGCCGAGCTGCCAGCGCAGCACCTCGCGCAGCGATTTCGGCGGCGCCCCGTCCGGATCGAAGAAGGTCAGGCCGTCGAAATGATCGGAGGCGGGGCCGTCATAGGTTTTCATGCTGGACATCCAGAGGGAGGGGACGCCGACCAGCGCACCGGTTCCGGCGAATAGTCCGAAAAGGCGGCGGCGGGTGATCGGCACGGCGGGCTTCTAGGGATGGTTGGAGGGGTAAGACATCACCGCCTATATGGGCGGGGCTGGCGGAAAAGGAACCTGCGACAAAAGGATCACGTTTTCAGAACCTTGCCTTACCAAGGGCGGGCCGACACCCTAACTTTCCTTGACTTTTGGGCGGGAGCGGCGTTTAACCCCGCCACTTTCTCGGAAAGGCTTTCTTTTCGACCCGCCGACCGACCCTCGAGGCCGGAGGTCAACGCCCGACAGCGCTGTGCGCCCTCGGGCGCAAAGGTGTTTGGAAGATGCTTATCCAGGAAGGTGTCATCGCCCGACTTGATCGGGCGATCCAGTATCCCAGAGGCGGCTCGGCTTGAACTGAGGTGCTGCGGCGTACTGGATGCCCCGCCTTCGCGGGGCATGACAGCGGTGAGTTACGGAGCGCTCTTCCCATCGGGAAGACAGCAACAGGACAACGGCATTGTTCGACAATCTGTCGGAACGGCTTGGTGGCATTCTCGATCGTCTGACGGGGCGCGGTGCGCTGACCGAGAAGGACGTCGACGCCGCGATGCGCGAGGTGCGCCGCGCGCTGCTGGAGGCCGACGTCGCGCTCGAAGTGGTCCGCAGCTTCACCGAGCGCGTCCGCGAGCAGGCGATCGGCGCCACCGTCGTCAAGTCGGTCACGCCCGGCCAGATGGTGGTCAAGATCGTCCATGACGAGCTGGTCAACACGCTGGGCGCCGAAGGCCAGACCATCGACGTCAATTCGGTGCCGCCGGTGCCGATCATGATGGTCGGCCTGCAGGGCTCCGGTAAGACCACCACCACCGCAAAGCTCGCCCGCCGCCTGGTCCAGCGCGACAAGCGCAAGGTGCTGATGGCCTCGCTCGACGTCTACCGCCCGGCGGCGATGGAGCAGCTGGCCGTGCTCGGCCGCGACCTCGACATTCCCACTTTGCCAATCGTTGCCGGCCAGCAGCCGCCGCAGATCGCCAAACGCGCGCTGGAAGCCGGCAAGCTCGGCGGCTACGACATCGTGCTGCTCGACACCGCCGGCCGCACCACGCTCGACGAAGAGATGATGGCAGAGGCGGCCGCGATCAAAGCCGCGGCCAATCCGCATGAAGTGCTGCTGGTTGCGGATTCGCTCACCGGCCAGGACGCCGTGAACCTCGCGCGCTCGTTCGATCAGCGCGTCGGCCTCACCGGCATCGTGCTCACACGCGTGGACGGCGACGGCCGCGGCGGCGCCGCGCTGTCGATGCGCGCCGTCACCGGCAAGCCGATCAAGCTGATCGGCACCGGCGAAAAGACCGACGCGCTGGAAGACTTCCACCCGGATCGTATCGCCGGCCGCATCCTCGGCATGGGCGACGTGGTGTCGCTGGTGGAGCGCGCCGCCGCCAATATCGACGCCGAGAAGGCCGCGCGCACCGCCGAGCGCATGCGCAAGGGTCAGTTCGACCTCAACGACATGCGCGAGCAGCTGCTGCAGATGGCCAATATGGGCGGCATCAGCGGGCTGATGGGCATGATGCCCGGCATCTCCAAGATGAAGAACCAGATCGCGGCCGCCGGCATCGACGACAAGATCCTGAAGCGTCAGGTCGCAATCATCGATTCCATGACGCGCGAGGAGCGGCGTCATCCGGACCTCTTGAAGGCCAGCCGCAAGAAGCGCATCGCGGCCGGCAGCGGCCAGAGCGTCGAGCACGTCAACAAGCTGCTGAAGATGCACCGGAACATGGCCGACGTGATGAAGGCCATGGGATCGGGCAAGCGCGGCCCGCTCGCCGGCATCGCGCAGGCGATGGGCTTCGGCGGCGGCATGAAGATGCCCTCGCCCGAAGAGATGAAGGCGCTGCAGGAGAAGATGCAAGGCGCGGGCGGCGGACAAGGCCTGCCGAATCTGCCGAAGGATCTGCCGCCCGGTCTTCGCCAAGGCCTACCGAACCTTCCGGGACTAACCGGGCTGAGCGGCAAGCCGACGCTGCCGGGCCTCGGCGGTTTCCCCGGCAAGAAGAAATGAGGAATTCGTCGCACGGGGATCATCAGCATCTCAGGCGACGCGGAATACCAATCGACCGAACAAAACGTACTTTGCAAACCACACTTTCAAGGAGAACTGAATGTCCGTCGTTATCCGCCTCGCCCGTGCAGGCACCAAGAAGCGTCCCGTCTATCACGTCGTCGTCGCCGATTCGCGTTTTCCGCGCGATGGCCGCTTCATCGAGCGTCTCGGCCATTTCAATCCGCTGCTGCCGAAGGACAACGAGACCCGCCTCAAGCTCGACATGGACAAGGTGAAGGCCTGGCTCGCCAAGGGCGCGCAGCCGTCGGACCGCGTCGCGCGTTTCCTCGATGCCGCCGGAGTCAAGAAGCGCGAAGCGCGCAACAACCCTGAGAAGGCCGTGCCGCGCAAGGAGCGCAAGGCGCAGGCCGAAGCCGCCGCCAAGGCGTAAGGCCGGATCATGTCGGCGCTGGTCTGCGTCGCGCGGATCGGCGCCGCGCATGGTGTGCGCGGTGCGGTCAAGCTGTGGACCTTCACCGAGGATCCCTTTGCCGTCCGCCGCTACGGTCCGCTGTCGACCAAGGACGGCAGGCGCCAGTTCGAAATCGCGCAGGTGCGCGAGGCCAAAGATCATCTGGTCGCGACATTCAAGGGTGTCGTGACCCGCGATGAGGCCGAGCGCCTCAACGGCATCGAGCTCTACGTCGCGCGCGAAAAACTGCCCGCGACGGACGAGGACGAATATTACCACACCGATCTGATCGGGCTCGCCGCCGTCACAACTGATGGCGATGCGCTCGGCCGCGTGCTCGCGATCCATAATTTCGGCGCCGGCGACATCATCGAGATCGCGCCGCTCAAGGGCCCGACGATGCTGCTGCCGTTCTCCAACGCGGTGGTGCCGGAAGTCGACCTCAAAGGCGGCCGCGTCGTGATCGCGTTGCCGCAGGAGATCGAGGGCGAGGACGAGAAGTCATCGCTATAAGTTCTCGTCTGAATTCATGCACAGGGACCGCGCGCGAAATGCGCAGGAGATTCCTGAGTGCGCCGGCGAGCGGAACTGAGAGCAAAGGTTCGGAGAGACATGTGAATGGACCGATGCCTCGCCTCGAATCTTCAATCAAGAAGCACCTGAATCCAACGCTCAAGAACGACGGCTTCGTCGGCTTCGGCCGCACATTTCGTCGTGTCTCGGAAGATCTCATCCACGTTGTTCAGGTTCAAGGATCGCGGTACGGCGGCAAGTTCGCGATAAACCTCGGCATCCAGCCTCGGTCGATCCCGGATGTCGCTGGCAACTCACCTGATCCAATGAAAATCAGAGAAGAGCTCTGCGAATTTCGGCGAAGACTGTCTGAAACAAGAGCGATCAATGGTGGGAACACGAAGGGTCAGAAGAGAGCATGGACGCGGCCGTTCGGGCGGCAGCATTGGTCTACGCGACAATCGGTTGGAGGCTATTCTCCGAGGTGTCCGGACCAGAATCTCCGTTGCAAAAGGTCACGCCTGCACAATTCGAGGCCGGCGAGTATAGCTTTTCAGGCTTCGGCTCCACGAAGGTTCGAATGGCGCGCTCATTGGCGCTCATGAGGCAATCGATTGGCAATCTGGCTGACGCCAACGCCTTCGCCCGGATCGCGCTGGCGAGTTTGGCAAATGCGTCCGCTCTTCGTCCGGAACTGGAGGAGTTGTGTAGAGCAACGGAATCGAAGCAGACGTAACGGGACGCCGCGGCCCTAAAGATTGCCACTTGAGTGCGCCCCATGCCGGGTCTCGACCTGGCGCGCACGATGTCCTAACCAGCGAACATGACCAATCCCTCACCCTGGCGCGCGACGGTGCTGACGCTGTTTCCGGAGATGTTTCCGGGGCCGCTCGGCGTGAGCCTCGCCGGCCGGGCGCTCGCGTCTGGGCTCTGGCAGATCGAGGCGCGGGACATCCGGGCCTCCGCCACCGACCGCCACCGCAGCGTCGACGACACGCCGGCCGGCGGTGGGCCGGGCATGGTGCTGCGGGCGGATGTTCTCGCCGCGGCGATCGATGCTGCCGAGATCGGGCAAGACCCGTCAAAAGCGCGGCCACGCCTGCTCATGAGCCCGCGGGGTCGGCCATTGACCCAGGCACGGGTGGTCGAGCTCGCCCGAGGCCCCGGCCCCCTGATCGTCTGCGGGCGGTTCGAGGGGGTGGACCAGCGGGTGATCGACGCGCGCGGCCTGGAGGAGGTCTCGATCGGCGATTACGTGCTGTCCGGGGGCGAAATCGCAGCTTTAGCCCTCATCGACGCCTGCGTCCGGCTGCTGCCGGGGGTGATGGGCAAGGAAGCCTCCGGAACCGAGGAAAGCTTTTCGGACGGCCTGCTGGAGTACCCCCAATACACCCGCCCGCAGCTGTTCGAGGGAATTCCGATCCCTGCTGTCCTCACCTCCGGCGACCACGCCAAGGTGGCGGCCTGGCGGCGGGCCGAATCCGAGGCCCTGACGGCCGCCCGGCGCCCGGATTTGTGGGAAAAAGCCGCGAATCGGGGGATCGGCCAAAAAACGCCAAAAAACAAGACAGACGGGTGACAAACGCTCCGGCTTGCCTTATAGGAGCGGCCAAATCCGCAATGGCTGGATAGACGAATTTTGCGCAGCCCCCCGTTTCCAGGGCTGGGCGCGCCGATGGAGATTTACCCATGAACCTGATCAAGCAGCTCGAGCAGGAGCAATTCGACAAGCTGTCGGCCGGCAAGGACATCCCGGAATTCGCCCCCGGCGACACCGTGATCGTCAACGTGAAGGTCGTCGAAGGCGACCGCACCCGCGTGCAGGCCTATGAGGGCGTCTGCATCGGCCGTTCCGGCGGTGGCCTCAACGAGAGCTTCACCGTGCGCAAGATCTCCTATGGCGAGGGCGTCGAGCGCGTGTTCCCGCTGCTCTCCCCGATGATCGACTCGATCAAGGTGGTGCGCCGCGGCAAGGTGCGTCGCGCCAAGCTCTATTATCTCCGCAATCTTCGCGGCAAGTCGGCCCGCATCGTCGAGAAGCAGGACCGCGCTGCTGCCGTCGGCGAGTAAGCTTTCGCCACCAGGCAGGTCTTTCGAAAGCGCGGGGCTCGGCTCCGCGCTTTTTTGTTGGCTCTGCTGTCATTGCGAGGAGCTCTTGCGACGAGTAATCTAGACTGTCTCCGCGGATGCATTTCTGGATTGCTTCGCTCCGCTCGCAATGACGAGCTGAAGCTCTCGCGCTTTAGCTTCCGCGTGCTATATAACTTCTAGAATGTTTCCAGATCTGACCAGCTTCGCCCCCATCCAGCGCATCGTCATCGACGATCGCTCGCGGCTGCCTGGCCGGTTCTTCGGACGCTTCGCGACCTCGGCAACGTCAGAGCTTAGCCGCGCAGCCTGAAGGCTGCGCTGACGATTTTGTTGCCCGCGCGCTCTGCCGCGCTCATCGCTGACACACATTCTTTGGAGCTCGAGCTCATGTCCAAGCCGACCACCCTGTACGACAAGATCTGGAACGACCATCTGGTGCACGAAGCCGAGGACGGCACCTGCCTGCTCTACATCGACCGCCATCTGGTGCACGAGGTGACCTCGCCGCAGGCGTTCGAAGGCCTGCGCGCCACGGGGCGCAAGGTCCATGCGCCCGAGAAGACGCTCGCGGTCGTCGACCACAACGTGCCGACCACCGACCGCACCAAGCCGAATCCCGACCCCGAAAGCATCGAGCAGATCAAGGCGCTGGCCGAAAACGCCAAGGAGTTCGGCATCGAATATTACAACGAGTTCGACAAGCGCCAGGGCATCGTCCACGTCATCGGCCCCGAGCAGGGCTTTACGCTGCCCGGCACCACCATCGTCTGCGGTGACAGCCACACCTCGACGCATGGCGCGTTCGGCGCGCTCGCCCACGGCATCGGCACGTCCGAGGTCGAGCACGTGCTGGCGACGCAGACGCTGATCCAGAAGAAGGCCAAGAACATGCGCGTCACTGTCGACGGCAAATTGCCGGATGGCGTGACGGGCAAGGACATCATCCTGGCCATCATCGGCGAGATCGGCACCGCCGGCGGCACCGGCTACGTGCTGGAATATGCCGGCGAAGCGATCCGCGCGCTCTCGATGGAAGGCCGCATGACGGTCTGCAACATGTCGATCGAAGGCGGCGCGCGCGCTGGCCTGGTCGCGCCCGACCAGAAGGCGTTCGACTTCCTGCGTGATCGTCCGAAGGCTCCGAAGGGCGCGGCCTGGGACGCGGCGATGCGCTACTGGGAGAAGTTGCGCTCCGATGACGGCGCGCATTTCGACCACGAGCTGCGCCTCGATGCCGCAAAGCTGCCGCCGATCGTGACTTGGGGCACCTCGCCTGAAGACGTGATTTCTGTCACCGGTATCGTGCCCGATCCTGATAAGATCGCGGACGAGGCCAAGCGCATCTCCAAGCATCGCGCGCTGAAATATATGGGCCTGACGGCGGGCACGAAGATCACCGACATCAAGCTCGACCGCGTCTTCATCGGCTCCTGCACCAACGGCCGCATCGAGGACCTGCGGGCCGCGGCGAAGATCGCCGAAGGCAAGACCGTGTCGGCGAACGTCAATGCCATGGTCGTGCCGGGCTCCGGCATCGTGAAGGAGCAAGCCGAAGCCGAGGGTCTGGACAAGATCTTCATCAAGGCCGGCTTCGAATGGCGCGAGCCGGGCTGCTCGATGTGCCTTGCCATGAACCCGGACAAGCTGAAGCCGGAAGAGCGCTGCGCCTCGACCTCGAACCGCAATTTCGAAGGCCGCCAGGGTTTTAAGGGCCGCACCCATCTGGTGTCGCCGGCGATGGCGGCAGCGGCGGCGATCGCGGGCCACTTCGTCGACGTCAGGGACTGGCGCTAAGCTGGTCCCTGCAATCTGATGCGGTGGAAAGCTTCGTCGTGGAAGCTGAAGGATTGGCTCTAACCAGTCTCTCCGTCATGCCCGGGCTCGTCCCGGGCATCCACGAACTCTCTGCACAAGCCCCAAGAACGTGGATGGCCGGGACATAGGCGAGCGGAAGCGACGCCGTCCTTCGGACGGCTATGCCCGGCCATGACGAATGCAGAGCCAGCAATCCACTCACGTCACCAATAGCGGTACGGATAGTGCCACCGCGGCCAGTGGCAGACGCGGCGCGGGCCGTAATAGGTCCAGATGATCCGGCAGCGGCGCGGATAAGAGTAGGAAGGATAGTAGCCGCCGACATAATAGGGCCGGTAGAAGTGACGATGCCGGAAATGGGGGCGGTGATGGCCCCAGTGCCGGTGGACCCCGCCATATCCGCCGTGGCGAAAGCCGCCATGGCGATGGATGCCGACATGTCTGTGGTGAAAGGCCGGCGCGGCGCGGACGCCACCGCTGTGGAAACCGCGGCCGATATGCCCGCCGCCGCCGCGAAAACCGCCGCCGTGAAAATGCCCGCCGCCATGTCCACCGTGCCCGCCACGGCGAACCTGCGTGACGAGATCGTCGGTCGCGGCCTTCGTCATCGGCGACGTCGCCGGATTGATCAAGGTGAGCGCTTCAGCACGACGCGTGCTGCCGGCCGACAGCATCAGCGTCGCGGCGGCCGCAAGCCCGAGCAGGCGCATCGGGACAGCCCGGCGGCCAAACATCCTCAGCATGGAATCCTCCCTGAATCCGGACAGCAGAGCTGCGACGTCTCGGCCGCGCCATGGCCGTTCAATTGCGGTCGCTGCCGGGATCAAGTTGCGGACAGCGATGTGAACGCGCCATGAATGAACGACCCGCGGCGCCGCGATGCGACGCCGTGCCTCGCGCGATCGCAAAGCCGGCCGCCAAAGCGGCGCCTTACCAGAAGGGGCCGTAGGTGAACACAAACGGTGCCGGCACGCCGTAGGGATAGGGACGATAGTAGACAGGGCGCGCGTAGTAGCGCGGATCGCGGCGTACGGCAGGCCGCGCCATGTCATAGGTCCGCGCGTGTCGTCGTACATCAAAAACCGCAATCCCCGCAGACGCCTCCGGGACCGTCGCCCTTGGCGCGGCGGACGCGCGAGGCAGCCCAGTGGCCAGCGCGACGGCAAAGGCCCATGCGATCCATCTCGCCATCACACCCTCACGAGGTCGCCGCGAAGTCAGCCCCGGCGCCAGTAGCAGCTCACGCGCGGCACGATCACCGTGCCGCTTGGCCGGTACTCCTGCACATAGGTGGCATTGCAGACCCGGACCGCGTCGGGGCCGGGATTGTAGCGGGGATAGACGCCGTCCGGGCTGTAATAGGGCGTGATGCGCAGGCGCGGCCGCTTGCGCGGCGGGGGGACATCGTCCGGCGAGACCAGTTGGGCCATCCGGATTTCGGAACTGGCGGCCTGCGCCTCGGCGCCGACGCAAGACTGCGAAAACAACCCCATGCACAGTAGAGTCAGCGCTGTTTTCGCTCGCATTTTTCCGCCCACCCTGAACCGTCCCATCGATCGCCCCACGCTCCCCGTTTTGGCGGCGCCCGTCAACCTCGCCGCGCTTATAAAGCCAGATGCATCAGCGGGAAACCCGCGCTAAGAGGTGCTCATGTGGACGGAATTGAAAGCCCCTTCGCTGGCCGAAATGGAAGCGATGGCTCACGACGTGTTCGAGCGCCTGCCGGCGGAATTTCGCAAGCTTTGCGAGGGCGTGATCGTCCGCGTCGAGGACTTCCCGACCGAGGAGGTCCTGGACGAGATGGAATGCGAGAGCGAGTTCGACCTGCTCGGCCTGTTCCAGGGCGTCGGCCTGCCCCAGCAGAGCTTTGGCGACGTGGCACGGCTGCCCAACATGGTCTGGCTCTACCGCCGCCCGATCCTGGATTATTGGGCCGAGCACGACGAAAGTCTCGGCCACATCGTCCGCCATGTCCTGATCCACGAGATCGGCCACCATTTTGGTCTGTCGGACGACGATATGGCCGCGATTGAGGCTAAGGCGGAGTAGGACGCTCTCGGTCCACCTCTCCCCACCGGGGAGAGGTGAAATCCCGATGCCGCGCCAGTTCGGCTTCAAACCCCCTACGGCAGACTAGCCCTGCCGAATTCGGCCTAGGATTTCCGGCCCGATCGCGATAAATAGCCGGTTCCCTGAACCACGTGCGGGAAAGCGCAACCATGGACAAGTTCACCACGCTGGAAGGCGTCGCGGCGCCGCTGAAGATCATCAATGTCGACACCGACATGATCATTCCGAAGCAGTACCTCAAGACCATCAAGCGCACCGGCCTTGGCAAGGGGCTCTTCTCCGAGCAGCGCTACAAGGACGACGGCAGCGAGAATCCGGACTTCGTGCTCAACCAGCCGGCCTATCGCAACGCGAAGGTGCTGGTCGCCGGCGACAATTTCGGCTGCGGCTCGAGCCGCGAGCACGCGCCCTGGGCGCTGCTCGACTTCGGCATCCGCTGCGTGATCTCGACCTCGTTCGGCGACATCTTCTACAACAATTGCTTCAAGAACGGCATTCTGCCCATCCGCGTCACCCAAGAGGACCTCGACAAGCTGTTCGACGACGCCGAGCGCGGCGCCAATGCGACGCTGACGATCAACCTGCCGAATCAGGAGATCCGCGGCCCCGACGGCGGCAAGGTCAAGTTCGAGATCGACCCGTTCCGCAAGCACTGCCTGATCAACGGCCTCGACGACATCGGCCTCACCATGGAGAAGAAGGCCTCGATCGACTCCTACGAGGACAAGCTCAAGCGCGAGCGCGCCTGGGCCTGATCGCAAGTTTTTGTTGAGCCCCGGTGCCGCAAGCGCCGGGGCTTTTTCGTTGCCTGGATTGTCCCGTATAGATTTGCCCATGCTGCCCGAGATCGTCACCTTCTGGCATGGCCCGATGGACGCGCTGCGCCAGACCTGTCTGCGCTCGCAATTGGCTGCCGGCCACAAGGTCACGGTCTACAGCTTCGACACTATTCCCGGATTGCCGGCCGGCGTCGCGAATGCCGAGGCCGAGGCGATCCTGCCGCATGCGTTCTCCGAACGCCTGCGCCCGCCGCAGCCGGACGGCAGCTGGCGCGACTGGACCATTCTGCAGTTCAGCGACTTCTTCCGCATGAAGCTGATGGCGAAGGGCCTCGGCCTCTGGCTGGATGCCGACGTGCTGCTGTTGAGGCCGGTCGAGATCGATCCGGCCAAGCCGTACTTCGCCTGGGAGCGGCCGCGCCAGCTCGGCAATTCCGTGCTCTATCTGCCGCCCGCGCACGGCATCGTTGCCGCCTTCGCGGAGCTGATGGAGCAGGAGGAGCTGACGCCGAACTGGCTGTCGCTGCGCCATCGCATCACCTTCATGATGCGCCGTTTGCGCGGCGGCTCGAACCGGCTCTCGGATGTTCGCGTCGCGATCTACGGGCCCGCGGCACTCACCGCGCTCGCGCGCCGCACCGGCGAGCTGCAGAACGCATTGCCGAAGCAATCGTTCTATGCCGTGCATGCCGAGCCAAAGCTGTTCTTCGATCCCTCGAGCTATCTTGGCCTGGTCACCGACCCCGCCATCATCGGCCTGCACATCTCGCCGAAGGGACGCGGCGGCGAGAAGCCGATTCCCGGCAGCCTGTATGCCTGGGCGGCGGAGCGGTTCAGGTAGCTGCTGCGCAGGAGGTGCGCTCCCTCTCCCGCTTGCGGGAGAGGGTCGGGGAGAGGGTATCTCCGCAATGGGACAATCCCCCAGAGGAAAGAGCCCTCACCCGCGCCTTCGGCGCGACCTCTCCCGCAAGCGGGAGAGGTTGGCAACCCCGCTCTTTCCTGTTTGATCCAGCGCAACGCGCTTCTGCATCATTGTGCTTATCTCGCTCCAATTCCGACCGTCCGAATGGAGCTTTCCATGAGCACCGCAACCAGGCCCTACCCCATCGTCCAGGATCTCATCGAGTCCTTCGCGAACTGGGTGAAGCACCGCCGCGAGATCAACGAAATGCGGCAGCTCGACCGCGCCGATTTCGACCGGATCGCCAATGATCTCAGGATCGCGCCGGACGATCTGGAGGAACTGGTCCGTCATGGCCGGCACGCCGCCGACGAGCTGCCGAAGATGCTCGAACAGCTCGGCATCAGCAGTGAGGCGCTCGGCCGCGCGCAGCCGCTGCTGCTCCGCGACCTCGAGCGGGTCTGCTCGCTCTGCAATCACAAGGGACAGTGCGACCGCGATCTCACTGAGGGCACCGCCGCGGAGAATTACCACGGCTATTGCGCCAACGCCTCGACCCTGGAGACGCTCGAGCGTGCCGACCTCGTGCCGCGGTGAGGCATTGCGCTACTCGATCCATTTCGGCGCGTAAGCCATCCCCTGGCTTTGCGCCGTATCGTGATTGATCCAGATTTCGGCGTTCTCGACGCGTAGCAGCTCGACCACCTTGGCCATCGACGCAACCGTCGCCTGCGGGTCGGCATTGAACGACGGCACGCGCATGTGCCGGAGGTTCTCCCGGTTGTGCGCGACGTCACCGCTCAGCAGCACGGCGCCGCGCCGCGGCAGCTTCACCAGCAGCGAGCAATGCCCGGGGGTATGGCCGGGCGTGAAGATCATGCGCACCGCGCCGTCGCCAAATATGTCGTGGTCGCCATCGACAATCTCGAAAGGCCGCTCCTGCAACGCCTCGTAGTGCGGCAGTGAGTAGCCGAACTCGTCGAGGTCAGGTCCGAACATGGCTTCGAACTCGGCCCGTTGAGCGATCCATCTTGCGTTTTCGAACAGGTCGACATTTCCGATATGATCGAAATGCGCGTGAGAGAGGAGGATCGTGCCGATATCGCGGGGCCGCACCCCGATTTCATCCAATTGATCCGCGAGAGGGCGGCGCACGATGCCGCGTATGCCGTGTGCGATGATCCGTCCTTCCGGATGCTTCGCCAGCTCATCCGCTATTCCCGTATCCCAGATCAGCCACTCACCGCGGTGACGGATGAGATAGGCATTGCAGCTCAACGTCATGGGAATGCCGACATTGATACCGGGAGAGTAGATCGAACCGTCTTCGACCTCAGCAATGCCTCCGTCGAGGATGTAGATCCGGTCGATGGTCGCCATGTGAGAGCTCTTCAAGCCGCCGATTCGACGCGCCGCTTCGCCTCGCGCATGTCGCGCCCAGGCGGCATGCCGAACAATCGGCAATATTCCCGCGTGAACTGCGTAACGCTTTCGTAGCCGACCCGATGAGAGGCGGTCGCGATGCTCGCGCCATCGGCCAGCATGGTGCGGCGCGCCTCGATCAGACGCAACTGCTTCTGGAACTGAAGCGGGGTCAGCGACGTGATGCTGCGAAAGTGCAGGTGAAAGGCCGAGTGGCTCATCCCCGCGGCCTTGGCGAGCCGGTCGACACGCAAAGGTTTGGCATAGTCGGCGCGAATGATCGCAACCGCACGGCCGATCCGCTGCGCATGGCTGTCGGCCATACCGAGCGCCCTGATGGCACCACCGTGCCGACCGGCCAATAGCCAATAATGCAGCTCCCGCAGCACTTGGCTCTGGAGAATTGAGGCGGACGAGGGCCGATCGATCAGGCGCAACAACCGCAGCGCCGCATCGCTCACATCCCGCTCCGCTGGCTCGACCCGAAGCGGCTGCGACGGAACATAAGGCGCGGCCCCCATCTCGACGACCAGCCCCTCGATGACGATGGGATCGAGCTCGACGACGAGCGACAAATAGGGCACCGCGGCTGTGGCGCGCGTGATCTGGCTGACCGTCGGCACGTCGCTCGAGATCACCAGCGAATCGCCCGCACCCAGGTCGAACGACGTGGCGCCGACCGCAACACGCTTGGCACCTTGCAGCACCAAAGCGACCAGCGGCTTGGCGATCGCAAATTGGAGCGCGCTCGGCGCGGTCTCACGAATGATCGAGATGCCGGCGAAAGGCGTGCACGCAAGGCCTTTGCCGTCGGCGTGAGCTGCGGCGTAATTGCTGGCGATCTGGAGCAGCGTTTCGGTCACGGGCCCAATCTAGGCCGCGCCAAGCATGCCGGCAATTGCCGAGGGGCGATCGGGCAAGAAGACGGGAGTTTCAGGCAAGGCTGCCGCCGGCCGCATTCCTGGAGGATTGGGCAAGACGATCACAGCATCCGGCAACACCGGATGCTCGATCACAGGCAGAAAGGCCCCACCGAAACTTCACGAGGAAGCCTCAAATGCCCACCATTTCGCTCGTCACCGGCGCCAGCCGGGGCCTTGGCCGCAATACCGCAATCGCCATCGCGCGTCACGGCGGCGACGTCATCGTGACCTATCGCAGCGGCGCCGCCGCCGCCCGCGAGGTCGTCACCGAGATCGAGGCGCTCGGCCGAAAAGCGGTCGCGCTCCAGCTCGACGTCACCTCCGTATCGACCTTTCCGGCGTTCGCCGCAAAAGTCGCGTCGGCGCTGGCGGAGCATTGGCACGCCGACAAGTTCGATCATCTCGTCAACAATGCCGGCCAGGGCGAAATGGCCGCCATAGCCGAGACGACGGAGCAGCAGTTCGACGCACTCTTCGACACCCATGTCAAAGGGCCGTTCTTTCTGACGCAGGCCTTGCTGCCGCTGCTTGGCGACAATGGCCGGATCGTCAACTTCTCGAGCGGGCTGACGCGCGTGTCTTTCCCCGGCTTCTCGGCCTATGCCGCCGCCAAGGGCGCCATCGAGGTTCTGACCGTCTACATGGCAAAAGAATTCGGCGAACGCGGCATCACCGCCAACGTCGTAGCGCCGGGCGCGATCGAGACCGACTTCCTCGGCGGCGCCGTCCGCGACGTGCCGGATTTGAACAAGCAGTTCGCGCAAATGACCGCGCTTGGCCGCGTCGGTGTGCCCGACGACATCGGGCCGATGGTCGCGAGCCTGCTCGGTCCGGAGAATCGCTGGGTTACGGCCCAGCGCATCGAGGTGTCCGGCGGCCAGACGATCTGAGTGCGGCGGCATTGGCGCACTCCGTCGCGAGGCGACGGAGTGTGCGAGCCCTCAGCCCTTCCGCATCACCGCGATCGCATCCGCGATTTCGTCACCGCTACCGTCACCGAGAAAGACCCGACCATCTGCCGGACCGCTGATGGGAGCGTACAGCAGAGCTTTCGCTTGTGCGCATCGTCGGATGGCAACGGGCGTAAATAGTATGACTGTTTGCGCGGCGAGGATGCGGGGAAAGCTCACCGCAAATATCCGTGCTTGATCTCGATTATTAGCTCTGTTTGGATCGCTGCCGTTCCGCAATTCGCATTTCGGATAATCATGGCGAATGAAACAGATGATTCCCGTCGTTCGTTGGGTGCTCGTTCAACAGAGGACACCGTGACTGCCCACCGCAAGGGCATCGGGAATCGGCTATTGGCGGCGCTGCCGCCCGCGGATCTCGCTTTGCTGACGCCCCACTTCCAGAAGGTCTCGTTCGAACCCGATGCCGTCCTGGTGCGATCGGGCGACGAACTCGACCCTGTCTATTTTCCCCATAGCGGCGCGATCGCCTTCATGCTCGATATGCCGGACGGGCAAACGGTCGCGACCAGCTTGATGGGACGCGAAGGCGCTTTGGCCTCGTTCTCCGTGCTCGGCCCCTCGCCTTCATCCGTGACCGCGATTGCCCGCACAGCCGGCACTGCATCGGTGATTTCCGCCGCCAAATTTCGCGCTGCCCATGCGCAAAGCGCAGCGATCAGGAATGTCGTGCAGGTCCACGCCCGCGCCGTGTTGCTGCAGCTCCAGCATGTCGCCGCTTGCAACGCGCTGCACCGGGTGGATGGCCGCATGGCGCGGTGGCTCCTGCAGCTTCACGACCGCGTTCCCGAGGACCTGCTTCCGGTGACGCAGGAGGCGCTGGCGCAACTGGTTGGGGTCCGGCGGACGACGGTGACTTTGACGATGAGCAAGCTACGCGAGGCCGGCGCCATCCCGTCCGAGCGGCGCGGGTTTGTCGAGATCCATCGGTCGCGGCTCGAGAGGATCGCATGCGATTGCTATGCGCTCATGCAGCGCACGATCGATCGAATGTATTGCCAGGAATTGGCGGCGCCCCAGCCTGCCGATGCGCGATTCCGGCAAAGCGCCATCGCCGCCTCCCACGGAGCAGGCGGTGAATTCAAAGCCGTTTCGCGGGCGGGACGATAGAGTGCAAAACCTGCGGCGCGTGGAGAAGTGGATCTCGCGCCTCAGCCCTTCCCCATCGCAGCGATCGCGTCCGCAATCGCGATCGTGCGCCGGGCCATGTCGGCGTGCAGGCGCTCCACCATCGCACCATCGAGGCGGATCGCGCCGCGCGAGGCGTTCTCCGGCAGTTCGAACGCCGCGATGATTTTTCGCGCGCGGGCGACTTCCTCCTCCGGCGGGGTGAAGATGGCGTTGCAAGCGTCGATCTGGGAGGGGTGGATCAGCGTCTTGCCGTCGAAGCCGAGATCGCGGCCTTGCGCGCATTCGGTGGCGAAACCGTCGGAATTTGCGATGTCGCTGTAGGGGCCGTCGAGGATCTCGAGGCCGTGCGCGCGGCTCGCCAGGATGCAATGGGTGATCATCGGGATCATCGCGGCGCGGCCCGGCAGCATCCTGATCCGCGTCTCGCGCGAGATGTCGTTCGGGCCGAACACGAAGCCCGAGAGACGGCGCGAAGGATCGCGGCCGGCGGCGGCCAGTTCCTCGGCATGCAGCACGGCGCGCGCGGTCTCGATCATGGCCCAGACTTTGACGGTCGGCCCGGCGCCGAGCTCGGCCAGCTTGCGGCCGATGGCGTCGAGATCCTCGACGCTTGAAACTTTTGGAACCAGGATGCCGTCCGGCGAGGCCTTGGCGGCCATGGCGGCGTCATCTGGCCACCAGGGCGTATCGAGGCCGTTGGTCCGGATCAGGACCTCGCGCCTGCCAAAACCCTTGGCGGCGATCGCCGCCGCAATGCCGTCGCGCGCCGCCGCCTTGGCCTCCGGGGCGACGGAATCCTCGAGATCGAGGATCAGGCCGTCGGCGGCGAGATTGCGCGCCTTTTCCAGCGCGCGCGGGTTGGAGCCGGGCATGAACAGATGGCTGCGGCGCGGGCGGGTCATGCTGGCGTTCCTTCCTGGTCTGTCGTCCCCCAGCCGATAGCATTTGGCCTGCCCATTCGAAAGGCTTGTCGGCCTTGGCGGTATGTGATTAGGCATGGCCCATGACGACATTCCCGACGCACTTGCTGGAAGGCTACAAGGCCTTCGCCACCCAGCGGCTGCCGACCGAGCAGAACCGCTACCGCGAGCTCTCGGTCAAAGGGCAGTCGCCTGAGACCATGGTGATCGGCTGCTGCGACTCCCGGGTCTCCCCCGAGGTGATCTTCGACGCTGGACCGGGCGAGCTCTTCGTTGTCCGCAACATCGCCAATCTGGTGCCGACCTATCAGCCTGACGAAGGCGCGCACGGCGTCTCGGCAGCGCTGGAGTTTGCGGTGACGGTGCTGAAGGTGAAGCACATCGTGGTGCTCGGCCACGCCCAATGCGGCGGCATCCGCGCCTTCATCGACAAGATCGAGCCGCTCACGCCCGGCGACTTCATCGGCCGCTGGATGCAGATGTTCATCAAGCCGGGCGAGGTGGTCGAGCAGCGCGAGCACGAGACCATGGCGCAATTCGTCGAGCGCATCGAGAAGGCCGCCGTGTTCCGCAGCCTGGAAAACCTGATGACCTTCCCGTTCGTCCGCAAGGCCGTGGAGAGCGGCCGGATGCAGACCCACGGCGCCTATTTCGGCGTGGCGGAGGGGTCGCTGTTCGTGCTGGACAAGGCGACTAAGGAATTCAGGAACGCACGCGAGGGATAATCCTGCCCACCCTGCGAAATGCGGGGCTATCGCATATGATTTGTGGCAGCGGGCGTGCGCACGCCTCGTCCTTCGAGACGGCGCTTACGCGCCTCCTCAGGATGAGGCTAGTCAGCGTCAGTGCTCCTTGAAACTGTTGCCGCGCACTCCGCCCTCATCCTGAGGAGCCCGCCCCAGCGGGCGTCTCGAAGGATGGCCGCAGGGAAAAACTCTCAAATGCGATAGCCCTCCTTGCGCAATAGGGCATATCGGAAGTGCAAATCCTGCCTGACGAATGGCGGACAGGCGCCTGGTTCGCTAGAGTGTTCTCCATTCGCCACTCGCCATTTGCTCCATCATGCTGATCCTTGCCATCGATACTGCGCTCGAAGCATGCGCGGCCGCCGTTCTCGACACCGACGCCGGCGAGCTCCTCGCACGGGAATCGCAGCTGATGAAGCGCGGCCATGCCGAGGCCCTGATGCCGATGATCGCGCGCGTGATGCAATCGGCCGGCCTTTCCTTCACCTCGCTCGATCGCATCGCCGTCACCGTTGGGCCCGGCAGCTTCACCGGCCTGCGCGTCGGCATCTCGGCGGCGCGGGGCCTTGCGCTTGCGGCGAAACGGCCGGCGGTCGGGCTGACGACGCTGTCGGCCTATGCCGCTGGGGTCGTCGCCAAGAGCGGAACGGTGCCGGTGATCTCTGCGATCGATGCGCGGCACGATCACGTCTATTTCCAGATCGTCGCCGGCGACGGCAGCCAGCTGGTGCGGCCGGCTGTCGCCTCCATCGACGCGGCGATCGCGGCCTCGCAATTCGGCGCGCCGCATCTGGTCGGCAATGCCGCCGGGATCCTCGCAGGTCGCTGGCCGAAGGACGGACCGCAACCCGTCGCGGTCGACGCGCAGCCCGCGCCCGACATCAGTTGGGTCGCCTGGCTCGGCGCGGCGGCCAATCCCGACACCACACCAGCGCGGCCGTTCTATCTGAAAGCGCCCGACGCCAAGCCGGCGGCATCGACGCCGCTCGCAGCACAAGCCGCGACCTCATGATGGGATGGCTGTCGGAGTGGTGGCGCGGCGGCACCGCCGCCGTCGAGCCCGCGACCGTGCGCGATGCCGCGCGCCTCGCGCAGCTGCACGGCGCCTCCTTCGCGCACGGCTGGGGCGAAGGCGAGTTCGAGAGCATGATGAGCGAGCGCAACACGCTGGTGCATCGCTTGCGGCTCGGCCGCAAGACGATCGGCTTTGCGGTGTCGCGGATCGGCGCGGACGAAGCGGAGATTCTCTCGATCGCGGTGGACGGGGCTTATCGCGGCCGCGGCCTCTCCCGCACGCTGCTGATGACCCATCTCGGCCACCTCGCCGGGCGCGGCGTACGCACCATATTTCTGGAAGTGGAGGAGAACAACCAGCCGGCGCGGCGGCTTTACGATCGAGCCGGATTCGTGGTGGTCGGACGCCGCGATCGCTACTATAAGCAGCCCAACGGGGAACAATTGAACGCCCTTCTGATGCGGCGTGACTTGTCGTAACATCGGTGGCAGAAAGCGCCCGCCCAGGCAGACAACGCTATGACCACACTGAAACATTCTTCTGTGTCCAAGACATCCGAGATCGAGGCGCGCTGCGCCGCAACGGGCATGCGCATGACCGAGCAGCGCCGCGTCATCGCCCGCGTGCTGGCCGAAGCGATTGATCATCCCGATGTCGAGGAACTCTACCGGCGCTGCGTTGCGGTCGACGACAAGATCTCGATCTCGACGGTCTATCGCACCGTGAAGCTGTTCGAGGACGCCGGCATCATCGAACGCCACGATTTCCGCGAGGGCCGCGCGCGTTACGAGCAGATGCGCGACAGCCATCACGACCACCTCATCAATCTGCGCGACGGCAAGGTGATCGAGTTCACCTCCGAGGAGATCGAGAAGCTGCAGGCCGAGATCGCCCGCAAGCTCGGCTATCGCCTGGTCGATCACCGGCTCGAGCTCTATTGCGTCCCGCTCGACGACGACAAGCCGACGTCTTGATTGGGCATGACCTGGTCGGAAAACCGCTTCACACTTTTCCGGGTCATGCCTTAATGCCCATCGATCTCATCATCTTCGATTGCGACGGCGTGCTAGTGGACAGCGAGGTGATCTCCTGTCGCGCGCATGCAGACGTGCTGACGAAGCACGGCTATCCGATCACGTCGGAGCAGGTGCTGGTCCGATTTCTCGGCGTGTCCGAGAAAGACGCGCGGCGGATGGTCGAACAGGAGATCGGCCGCAGTCTTCCCGACGATCTGGAGCAGCAGATCAATGCGGCCACGCTGCAATCCTACGCCAGCGATCTGCAGCCGATCATCCATGTCGCGGCAGCAATCGCCGCGATCGACCTGCCCAAATGCGTTGCGTCGAGCGGCACGCCGGACAAGATCCACCACGGCTTGACCTGCGCCGGGCTCTACGACCTGCTCGCCCCGAACATCTTTTCCGCCAGCCAAGTCGCGCGCGGCAAGCCCGCGCCCGATTTGTTCCTCTTCGCCGCGGCGCAGATGAAGGTCCCACCCGAGCGGTGTCTCGTGATCGAGGACAGCGTCCCCGGGGTCACAGGCGCGCACGCCGCCGGGATGACCGTGCTCGGCTTTCATGGCGGCGGCCACTGCCCGCCGGGCCACGCCGAACGGTTGCGCGCCGCAGGCGCCAACCTGACATTCGTCGATATGCGGCAATTGCCGGAACTGGTCCGGCGGGTTGAGGCGGACGCTCTGGCGGGCTGATTTTCGCCCAGACCGTTATTCCGGGGCACGCGTGGGCGCGTGAACCCGGAATCTCGCAGCAAAACTCTGGATTCCGGGTTCGCAACAAGCGGAAATGGCTCCATTCGCTGGATTTTCGGCCCTCCAGCCTATATCTGAGGGCCGTCCTCCAGCTCCATTTCGGGTTCCATGACGCCGCCGCGCAAGCTGCACATCAAATCATATGGCTGCCAGATGAACGTCTACGATGCCCAGCGCATGGTGGACACGCTGGCCCCGGAAGGATTCGTGGAGACGGCGAGCGCGGAGGATGCCGACCTCGTCATCCTCAACACCTGCCATATCCGCGAGAAGGCCTCGGAGAAGGTCTATTCCGAGCTCGGCCGGCTACGCGTCGCCAAGGACGAGGCCGCGCGTGCAGGCCGCGCGATGCAGATCGCGGTGGCGGGCTGCGTGGCGCAGGCCGAGGGCGAGGAGATCGTGCGGCGCGCGCCTGTCGTCGACGTCGTGGTGGGACCGCAGAGCTATCATCATCTGCCGGAGCTGTTGAAGCGCGCAGAGGGCGAAGGCCGCGCGATCGAGACCGAATTTCCCGCCGCCGACAAGTTCGGCTTCCTGGCCCAGCCCAAGCCGGACGCGATCCGCGCGCGCGGCATTTCCGCTTTCGTCACGGTACAGGAAGGCTGCGACAAGTTCTGCACCTTCTGCGTCGTGCCTTACACGCGCGGCGCCGAAGTCTCGCGCCCCGTGGCGAAGATCGTCGAGGACGTGAAGCGGCTCGCTGACAACGGCGTGCGCGAGCTCACGCTGATCGGGCAGAACGTCAACGCCTATCACGGCGAGGGGCCGGACGGACAAACCTGGCCGCTCGGCCGGCTGCTCGAACATCTGGCGGCGATTCCCGGCATCGCGCGGCTGCGCTATTCGACCAGCCACCCCCGCGACGTCGATGACAGCCTGATCGCGGCCCATCGCGATCTCGGTGCCCTGATGCCGTTCGTGCACCTGCCGGTGCAGTCGGGCTCGGACCGCATTTTGGCGGCCATGAACCGCAAACATACCGCCGATGATTACCGGCGGGTCATCGACCGTTTTCGTACCGCACGCCAAGACATTGCTTTTTCATCGGATTTCATCGTCGGCTTCCCCGGCGAGAGCGAGCAAGATTTTCTCGCCACCCTCGCGCTTGTCACGCAAATCGGCTACGCTGCGGCCTATTCGTTCAAATACTCCGCCCGGCCGGGAACGCCGGCCGCGGATATGCAGGAGATGGTGTCCCCCGCCGAGATGGACCAGCGATTGGAGCGGCTCCAGGAACTGATCGACAGCCAGCAATCGGCCTTCAACAAGGCCGCGATTGGCTCAACGGTCGACGTGCTGTTCGAGCGTCCGGCGCGCAAGCCGGGCCAGATCGTGGGCCGCACCGCCTACCTCCAGCCCGCCCACGTAATGGCCGCGCCCGACATCATTGGACAGATCCTGCCTGTCAGAATCGACAGCCTCGAGCGCTACAGTTTTCTCGGCGAGCTCGTGACGCCGCGCAAGGCGCGCGAGCCCGCTTTATCGCAAGCCAGTGGAGCCTGAACCCTTGCCCAAAAGCGCATCGGATTCGTCTTCGTTCGCTCCCAGCCGCAAATTTGACCGCGACATGCAAGTTCCGCCCGAGACCCAGGTCGTCATCGACTTCGACGACAACCGCGCCGCATCCGCCCTGGTCGGCCCCTACGGCCAGCACCTGGCGCAGATCGAGCGGCGGCTCGGCGTCATCGTCGATTCCAAGGGCAACCACATCACGATCGGCGGCACCCGCGACGGCTGCGACGCTGCGCGCCGCGTGCTGGAGATGCTCTACGCGCAGGCCGCGAAGGGGCACGATCTCGACCAGGGCGAGGTCGAGGGCGCGATCCGCGCCGTGATCGCGCAGGGCTCGCTGTTCGAGTTCGACGCCAAATCGGCCAAATCGACCTTCGACAGCATCAACTTGCGCAAGCGTCCGGTGCGGGCACGCACGGCGGCGCAGGATTCCTACATCCGCGCGCTGAAGCGGCACGAACTGGTGTTCGGCATCGGCCCCGCCGGCACCGGCAAGACCTGGCTCGCCGTCGCGCATGCCGCGCAGCTGTTCGAGCGCAAGGAGGTCGACAAGATCATCCTGTCGCGCCCGGCGGTGGAAGCCGGCGAGCGGCTCGGCTTTCTGCCCGGCGATCTCCGCGAGAAGGTCGATCCTTATCTGCGGCCGATCTACGATGCGCTCTACGACCTCATGGATGCGCGCATCGTCGAGCGCGCGCTGCAGACCGGCGAGATCGAGATCGCGCCGCTCGCCTTCATGCGCGGCCGCACGCTGACCAACGCCGCCATCATCCTGGACGAGGCCCAGAACACCACGTCGATGCAGATGAAGATGTTCCTGACGCGTCTCGGCGAGAACAGCCGCATGATCGTGACGGGCGATCCCTCGCAGATCGACCTCCCGAACGGCCAGACCTCGGGCCTGGCCGAGGCGACCCGCCTCCTGAGCGGCGTCGAGGGCATCGCCCAGGTTCATTTCAAGGCCGAGGACGTGATCCGCCACGAGCTCGTGGCGCGGATCGTCGCCGCCTATGAAGGGCCGCCGCAGCGGCCGGCCACCGGTCAATCCTGACGAGGCAGCACCGGACCAAACAGGGCGCGAGCACGGCACCCTTCGTCCGAGACAACACAATGTCCCATTCCAACCTTCCCATGACCGAGGTCCTCGTCGTCGCCGATTGCTGGCAGCGCGAGCCCGATTCCGAAGCCGTGATCCAGCGCGCACTGGCGGCGGCCGCCGAGAGCGTCGACGAAGATGTTGCCGACGCCGAAGTGGCCGTGATGCTGACCGATGATGCCGGCATCCGCACGCTCAACAGCAACTGGCGCGGCATCGACAAGCCGACCAACGTGCTGTCGTTCCCGGCGCTGCAGCCGGAGGGCGCGTGGAAGCCGGGCGATGCCCCGCGCATGCTCGGCGATATCGCGATCGCCTATGAGACCATGCGGCGCGAGGCGGACGAGGAGCACAAGCCGTTCGACCATCATCTGAGCCACCTCGCCGTGCACGGCTTCCTGCACCTGATCGGCTACGACCACGAGAACGAGGGCGACGCCGAGGAGATGGAAGCGCTCGAAACCGAGATCCTCGCCCATCTCGGCATCCCCGATCCCTATGCCGACCGCCCGGGGACGCACTGAGATGCCGGATTCCGAGCCTACCCACGACAATCCCCGCACCACGGCCAATTTGCCGGTTGTGGTGACGCCGGGCGAGGTGCTGCGCCCGAGCGCCGAAAGCTGGCTGCTGCGCGCCATCCGCACGCTGTTCGGCTGGAAGGCGGGGTCGGTGCGCGACGACCTCCAGGTCGTGCTCGACGCCTCGACGCCCGACGACACCGGCTTCTCCGCGGTCGAGCGCACCATGCTGCGCAACATCCTCAGCCTGCACGAGCGCCGCATCGCCGACGTCATGGTGCATCGCGCCGACATCGTCGCGGTGAAGCGCGACATTCCGCTCGGGGAATTGATGGACCGCTTCGAGAGCGCCGGCCATTCGCGCCTCGTCGTTTTCAACGAGACGCTCGACGATCCCGTCGGCATCGTCCACATCCGCGATTTGCTCGCCTTCATGACCGCGCGCGCCCGCGTGTCGGAAGCCACCAAGACCAAGCGCAAGAAGCCGCTGCCGGCCGGGCTCGATTTGCGCGCGGTCGATCTCGCGCTGCCGCTTCACGAGGCGCACATCATCCGCAAGCTGCTCTACGTGCCGCCGTCGATGCGGGCGATCGACCTGCTCGCGCAGATGCAGGCCTCGCGCATCCATCTGGCGCTGGTGGTCGACGAATATGGCGGCAGCGACGGGCTGGTCTCGATCGAGGACATCGTCGAGCAGATCGTCGGCGAGATCGACGACGAGCACGACAGCGACGAGCCGCCCTCGATCGTGCGCCTGCCCGACAACGCCTTCATCGCCGACGCCCGCGCCAGCCTCGACGACGTCCGCTCGGTGATCGGCGAGGATTTCGTCACCGGCGAGGCTGGCGAGGAGGTGGAGACGCTGGGCGGCTATCTCGTCAGCTTCGTCGGGCGCCTGCCGGTGCGCGGCGAGGTGATCTCGGGCCCCGGCAATTACGAGGTCGAGGTACTCGATGCCGATCCGCGCCGCGTCAAGCGGCTGCGCATCGCGACGCGGAAGGAACGCCCGGCGCCCCGCACCCAGCGCGAGAGCCGGCGGCGTGAAGCCACGCCGGAGAGCGGACAAGCGCCGGCCAGCGACACGCCGACATCGCCGCCGCGCGACGGGGCCGCCTCGCAGTGAGCCCATCGCAGCGCCTACGGCAAATTGCGCTCGCCATCATCCTCACCTGGGGATGGCAGCGCGCAGTCGTCGCCATGGCGGCCGGAGCGCTGTCGGTGCTGGCGCTGGCGCCGTTCAACCTCTTTCCGGTGCTGTTCGTCACCTTCCCGGTGCTGGTCTGGCTGATCGACGGCGCCGGGGCCGGCCGCTATGGCGGCGTGCCCGCCGCCGCCCTGACCGGCTATTGGTTCGGGCTCGGCTATTTCGTGCCCGGCCTCTACTGGATCGGCTACGCCTTCTTCGTCGAAGCCGACACATTCGCCTGGCTGACGCCGTTCGCGGTGCTGGGCCTGCCGGCCTATCTCTCGATCTTCACGGCGATCGGCTTTGCGCTGGCGCGCCTGCTCTGGAGCAAGAACGCCACGCGCGTGCTGGCGCTCGCAGCGAGCCTCACCATCAGCGAATGGCTGCGCGGCCATGCGCTGACCGGCTTTCCCTGGAACACGTTCGGCTATGCGCTGTCCGAGCCATTGCCGCTGGCGCAGACGGCCTCGCTGATCGGCCTGTGGGGCGTGACGTTCCTGACGATTGCGATCTTCGCGAGCCCGGCGACGCTGATCGACCGCACGCCGGATCGGCGCCTGCAATGGCGGGTGCCGGCCGCGGCCGGCGCGCTCCTGCTCGTCATGAGCATCTTTGGCGCAATCCGCCTGTCGCTGCATCCGACCACGATCGTATCCGGCGCCAAGCTGCGCCTGATGCAGCCCAACCTGCAGCAGGACGAGAAATTCAACTATGCCGCCAAGCCGGAGGTGATGAAGAAGTACCTTGCGCTGTCGGACCGCGCCTCCGGCCCGCAATCGACCGGCGTGCGCGATGCCACCATCCTGATCTGGCCGGAATCCGCCTTCCCGTTCTTCCTGACCCGCGAAGCCGACGCGATGGCGCAAATCGCCGATCTGTTGCCGAAGGGCACGGTGCTGATCACGGGATCGGTCCGCGCGCCCGATGTGCCGCGGGGCACGCCGATCACGCGCGCCTACAACTCGATCTACGTGATCGATCACGACGGCAGCGTGCTCGCCGTCTACGACAAGCTGCATCTGGTACCGTTCGGAGAATTTCTTCCGTACCAGTCGTTGATGGAGAAGCTCGGTTTCGAGCAACTGACGCGTGTGCGCGGCGGCTTCATTCCAGGCACCGTGCGGCATGCGCTCCCCGTTGCCGGCGCGCCGCCCGTGTTGCCGTTGATCTGCTACGAGGCGATCTTTCCCGACGAAGTGGCTGTACGCAACGAACGTCCGGGCTGGATCGTGAACCTGACCAATGACGGCTGGTTCGGCATCTCGACCGGTCCCTACCAGCACCTGGAACAGTCGCGGATGCGCGCGATCGAGCTCGGATTGCCGCTGGTCCGCTCGGCCAATACCGGCATCTCCGCAGTGATCGATCCGGTCGGCCGCACCGTCGCGAACCTCGGTCTCGGCCTCGAAGGCATTTTGGACGCAAACCTGCCGGCCGCGATCCCACCGACGGTTTATGCACGGGTGGGTGATGTGCCCGCAATCATGCTCGTCGCGGTGGCCGTGCTGCTGGCGGTCCGCCGACGAATAGGCAAACGCCAGCCCTGATCGCACCGCCGCCGCAGCGGCCGGAATCCTTTGACAACCGTAGTCCCACGGTTGACAGACTGCACGCGGGCTCCCCATTCTGCACCGGCTGCGAAAGATGGCGGTGCATTGCTAAATTTCTCCGCAATGTTTCCCAATAACAGGGTTTGATTTTGACGGTGCTGCACCCGAGGCATGCTTGATCATTGCGCCGAAGGTGGTGTTTGGAGGGCTGAGGAAATGTCGAAAGCGCCCAACCCTGTTGACAAATATGTCGGCAGTCGCGTGCGCATGCGCCGCATCATGTTGGGCATGAGCCAGGAGAAGCTCGGTGAAGCTTTGGGCCTGACTTTCCAGCAGATTCAGAAGTACGAGAAGGGCACCAACCGGGTCGGCGCAAGCCGCATCCAGCAGATCGCGGAGATTCTGCAGGTGCCGGTGTCCTTCCTGTTCGAGGGCGGCCCGAGCGGCGTGCCGGGTCCGGATGGCTTCAGCGAAGGCGCCTCGCCCTCTTACGTCTCGGACTTTCTCGCCACCTCCGAAGGGCTCGCTTTGACCAAGGCGTTCACGCGAATCACTGATTCGAAGATGCGCCGCTCGATCGTCGATCTCGTCGAGCAGATTGCGGCCCGCGAAGGTCCGGACAAGCGTTGAAGCTCATGTCCCCCGCGATTTGAGACTGCATCAAATCTGGCCTATGTCGTCATTTACGACCGCGCTTTGATGCGCGTCCGCTTCGATGATGCGATTCAAAGGCACAGATGCGTCCATGACCGGCTCCAATTGGTTCGATTCACAAACTATTCTCGATGGCATCCGCCGCTGGGTGGAGATCGAGACGCCGACGGAAGCACCTGAACAGGTCAACAAGCTGGTCTCCGTGGTCGCGGAGCAATACGGCGACCTGCCCGTCACGCTCGAGCGCATCGCCGGCACGGACGGCTGCGGCGATCATCTCGTGGCGCGCACGAATTGGGGGCAGGATCAGCCGGGCATCCTGGTGCTGAGCCATCTCGATACCGTCCATCCCATCGGCTTCATCGAGCGCCTGCCGTTCAAGGTCGAAGGCGACGTCGCGTTCGGTCCGGGCATCTACGACATGAAAGGCGGCGCCTACATCGCCCACCACGCCTTCCGCGCGCTTTGCGCGACGGGCGATCGCTCGCCGCTCGGCATCACGCATCTGTTCACCTCCGACGAGGAGATCGGCAGCCCGACCTCGCGTGCGCTGATCGAGCAGGAAGGGCGCAACGCCAAATACGTGCTGGTGACCGAGCCGGCGCGCGACGGCGGCAAGATCGTCACCGGGCGCAAGGGCGTCGGACGCTTCCGGGTATTCATCAAGGGCGTGCCCGCGCATGCCGGCTCGCGGCCCGAAGACGGCCGCAGCGCCGTCCGCGAACTCGGCAACGTCATCCTCGCGCTGGAAGGAATGAACGATGTTGCGCGCGGCGTGACCGTCAATGTCGGCGTGGTGCGCGGCGGCACGCGCCCCAACGTCACGCCCGAGGAGGCCTATGCCGAAGTCGATCTGCGCGTCGTGAGCCTCAAGGACGCGGACGAGTTCGTCGGCAAGATTCTCTCTTTGACCTCGAAGACCGATGGCGTCACCGTCACGGTCACGGGCGAGCTCAACCGGCCGCCTTACGAGAAGAGCAATGCGGGAGCTTCGCTGTACGAGCATGCCAAGACGCTCGCCGGCGAGATCGGCTTCGAGCTGATCGACACCCACACCGGCGGCGGCTCGGACGGCAATTTCACCGCTCCCTTCACCGCAACGCTCGACGGGCTCGGCGTCGACGGCAAGGGTGCACACACCCATTATGAGCAGCTCTATGTCTCCTCGCTGGCTCCACGCGCGCGGCTGCTCCATCGGCTTTATCAGACGCTGCGATGAGCGAACGTAAATCAAGCCCCGACCGCGACGACAGCGAGCGCGCCTTCTTCGGGCGCCGCAAGGGTCACAAGCTGAGGCAGCACCAGGCCGGCTTGATCGAGCAACTGCTGCCGCATCTTGCCCTCGATATCGACGGTGAGGCGCCGGCGGACGCCCGCGACATCTTCGATCCCGCAGCCGACGACGTCAGGCTCGAGATCGGCTTCGGCGGCGGCGAGCATCTCGCGGCCGAGGCACAGAACTTCCCCACCACCGGCTTCATCGGCTGTGAGCCTTATGTCAACGGCATGGCCAAGATCCTCGCGCAGATCGAGGCGGCCAACATCGGCAACATCCGCCTGTTCGCGGGCGATGCCGCCGAGCTCTTGGCTTGGCTTCCCAAGGAGTCGCTGTCGCGGATCGACCTGATCCATCCCGATCCCTGGCCGAAGCGGCGACACTGGAAGCGGCGCTTCGTCCAGGACCGCACCATTGCCGCGATGGCGCGCGTGCTCAAGCGAGGCGGCGAATTCCGCTTCGTCTGCGACATCGACGATTACTGCGCCTGGACACTGGCGCATCTTGCGCGCTCGCAGGACTTCGTCTGGCTGGCCGAACGCGCCGACGATTTCCGGCTTCCATGGCCGGGCTACACCATGACGCGCTACGGCCGAAAGGCCGCGCGCGAGGGACGCAAGGCGGCTTATCTGCGGTTCAGGCGGGTGGGTTAGCCATCATTGCGAGGAGCCCGCGACAAATTGCAAGGCAATTTGCGCTGGCGACGAAGCAATTCAGAGCGTTTTCGCGGAACGAGTTCTGGATTGCTTCGCTTCGCTCGCAATGACGGAGTGGGACGCTAGATCGTCTGCCGGTTGCGCCAGAAATTCACGACGCGTTCGGCGGTGGCCGGCATCAGGCGCGTGAAGTTCAGACGCGCGGCCTCGATATCGGCATCGGCCGGCGTGCGGTTCGAGCCGTACCAGAGCAGGATGAGCGCGCGCACCGTGGGCCAACCGAGGCTCAGCACGCGGCCGAGGATCAGAAGCGGATCGTAGCGGTCGCCTGCGATCAGGCGGTCGAGGACCTGGAGGCGAACGCCCGACATCGCCGACAGCGCGGCGACCGATTCCTCGTATTTGTGCGCCTTGGCGAAACCGAGCAGCGCGCTCTCGCCGAGATGGCCTTCGCGATTCAAGGTCAGCACCGTGCGCTGTGCCGCGGAGAAATCGCGGCGCGGACCCGGCGGCAGCGCGGCCCCCTCGATCGCCGCCATCGCGCGCTTGATCTCGACCTGGCGCGCGGGATTGACCACGGTGGAGAGGCGGCGGCGGATGACGTCGAGCGTGCCATCGAGCAGCTGCTTCAGGTGCTCGCCGGAAAGGTCGTTGCGCTGGCCGATCTTCAGCGTCAGCACGCCGTCCTGCGCCGCGCGCTTGATCATCTCGGAATAGCTGCCCGGCGAGAACACCGCACCGGCATTGGCGGCGGCACGGCGCACCACGTCGCGATCGCCGCGCTCGACCAGCACGTCGGTGACGGCGGGAGACAAAGCTGGACGCTCAGTCATCGCCAACAGATGACCCTGGCCCTTCAAGCGCGCGATCTCGACCAGAGCCGCGTCGTCGAGCACTGGCGAGCGGCGCAGCACGGGGCCGGCGACCGCGATCTCGTTTTCGCGCGCGAGCTGATTGACGAGGTGCGGCGGCGCGTTGTTCAGGCGCGAGAAGCGCTCGGCCAGATCGGCGCGCGAGGCCAGCTCGGCATGCGGGACGAGATCGATCAGGAGATTGTCGAAGAGATCGATCAGTTCAGGGCGGAGCTTTTCCGCGTCCTGGAAGAACAGCTGGGAAATGGCGCGCGCGATCTCGCCACGACGCCTCGGGTCGCCGCGCTTGACGATATCGTCCAGTCCAGGAATGAGCGACGTGGCAACGGTCATGAAAACGCAACTCGAACGGGGCACGCCGCGGGTGCGCCCTAGGTCCAAGCCGCCCCACAATCGGGAAATCTAGGCCTGCTTGATGAAGGAAGCGTTGCAGGGCCCGCAGACGGGCGCAAAAAGGCCCCGTTCCCGCTGCAATGGGCCTTGTCCGGAGAAGCGGAAAGGGCTATATCAGCGCCAATTCATCTTCTCATACGATCCGCGTAGTGAGAGTGGGCCCGCAAGGACCCGCTCTTTTTTATTACCTGAACGCGGCTCGGCGGGAGATGCGCCCGACGTGTCGTCGGGAAAGTTCCGAAGCGGGCTTTGAAATCGTAACCAAGCCTTAACCCAAGCCTTAACCAACGAGCGCTCTGACCCTGGACATGACCGAACCGAACCCTGGTTCCACGGATGCCGAATTGCTGGCCGAGCCGCGGCTCGTGGTCGAGCCCGGCGTCGCGGCACGGGTGTCCGCGGTGGCAGCTCCCGTGCTCCAGGGCATGGGCTACCGCCTGGTCCGGATCCGCATTTCCGGCGAGGCCGGCTGCACCGTGCAGATCATGGCCGAGCGGCCGGACGGCTCGATGCAGATCGAGGATTGCGAGGCGATCTCGCGGGCCCTGTCGCCCGTGCTCGACGTCGCCGATCCCATCGACCGCGCCTATCGGCTCGAGATCTCCTCGCCGGGAATCGACCGCCCGCTGGTGCGCCGCTCCGATTTCGAGCGCTATTCCGGGCACCTGGTGAAGATCGAGATGGCGGTCGCGCATGAGGGGCGCAAGCGCTTCCGCGGCACGCTCGGCGCGGTCGAGGGCGACCGCGTGCATCTGCATCGCGACGATGCCAAGGCTGGCGACGATGCCGACGTTCTCCTGACCATGGAGGATATCGGCGAGGCCCGGCTGGTGCTGACCGACGAGCTGATCGCCGAATCCATGCGCCGCGGCAAGGCCGAGGAGCGCAAGATGCGCAGGGATCTCGGACTGGAGCCGCCGGCTGCACCGCACGCGGAGATCAGTGCGAAGATCACCAAGAACACCAAGCCGAAGAAGAAGCCGGCCCCGACCAACACGAAGAAACATCGCCTTGCCGCCGAACGCGCGCGGCGCGGCGAGATCGAGCCTGACCAAGGAGACTAGCCATGGCAGTCAGCGCCAACCGACTCGAATTGCTTCAGATCGCCGACGCCGTCGCACGCGAGAAGTCGATCGACCGCGGCATCGTCATCGCGGCGATGGAGGACGCCATCGCCAAGGCGGCGCGTGCACGTTACGGCAGCGAGACTGACGTTCATGCCGAGATCGACCCGAAGAAGGGCGAGCTGCGGCTGTCGCGCCACATGCTGGTGGTCGACAAGGTCGAGAATCACTCCAACCAGATCTCGCTGGTGGACGCGCAGCGCGCCAATCCCGGCGCCCAGGTCGGCGACACCATCGCCGACACCCTGCCGCCGCTGGAATATGGCCGCATCGCCGCGCAATCGGCCAAGCAGGTCATCGTGCAGAAGGTGCGCGAGGCCGAGCGCGACCGGCAGTACCAGGAATTCAAGGACCGCATCGGCGACATCGTCAACGGCGTCGTCAAGCGCGTCGAATATGGCAGCGTGATCGTCGATCTCGGCCGCGGCGAAGCCATCATCCGCCGCGACGAGATGCTGCCCCGCGAGGTGTTCCGCAACGGCGACCGCGTTCGTGCCTACATCTTCGACGTCCGCCGCGAGACGAGAGGCCCGCAGATCTTCCTCTCCCGCACCCATCCCCAGTTCATGGCGAAGCTGTTCGCGCAGGAAGTGCCGGAGATCTATGATGGCATCGTCGAGATCAAGGCGGTGGCCCGCGATCCGGGCTCGCGCGCGAAAATCGGCGTGATTTCCCGCGATTCCTCAGTCGATCCGGTCGGCGCCTGCGTCGGCATGCGCGGCTCGCGCGTGCAGGCCGTGGTCAACGAGCTGCAGGGCGAGAAGATCGATATCATTCCATGGTCGCCCGACATCGCGACCTTCGTGGTCAACGCGCTGGCGCCGGCGGAAGTCTCCAAGGTCGTGATCGACGAGGACCGCGAGCGCATCGAGGTCGTGGTGCCCGACACCAACAACCAGCTCTCGCTCGCGATCGGCCGCCGCGGCCAGAACGTGCGCTTGGCCTCGCAGCTCACCGGCTGGGATATCGACATCCTGACCGAGCAGGAGGAATCGGAGCGCCGCCAGGCCGACTTCGAGAACTCGACCCGCGTCTTCATGGAATCGCTCAACGTCGACGAAGTGGTCGGCCAGCTGCTGGCGTCCGAGGGCTTCACCTCGGTCGAGGAGCTCGCGATGGTGGACGTCAAGGAGCTCGCCGGCATCGAGGGCTTCGACGAGGAGACCGCGCAGGAGCTGCAGAACCGCGCCCGCGAATATCTGGAGCAGCAGGAAGCCGAGCTCGAGGCGAGGCGCAAGGAGCTCGGCGTCGAGGACGCGCTCAAGGACGTGCCCGGCGTGACCTCGAAGATGCTGGTGAAGCTCGGCGAGAACGACATCAAGAGCGTCGAGGACCTCGCCGGCTGCGCCACCGACGATCTGGTCGGCTGGACCGAGCGCAAGGAAGGCAGCGAGCCGACCAAGCACGCCGGTGCGCTCGACGGCATCGACATCTCCCGTGACGACGCCGAAGCGATGATCATGCAGGCCCGCGTCAAGGCCGGCTGGATCACCGAAGCCGATCTCGCCAAGCCCACCGAGGAGGCCGAGGCGACCGAAGATCAACCGGCTTAAGGGCAAAGGAGAATGTCGCCCGGATGCTTGCAGATTCCGACCTCGAACTTGACCATGGGCCGCGGACCGAAAGGTCCGCGACCATGCGCATGTGCGCGGTCAGCCGCGAGGTCCGGCCGATCGACGAGCTGATCCGCTTCGTTGCATCGCCTGACGGACAAATAGTTCCCGATCTCAAGCGCAAGCTGCCCGGACGCGGGATGTGGCTCACCGCCTCCCGCAAGACGGTTGCGGAAGCGGTGCGGCGTCACCAGTTTAGCAAGGCCTTCAAGCGCGAGCTGCGCATCCCTCAGACGCTTCCCACCGACATCGAGGCGCTCCTGGTCCGGAGCGTGACCGAAGCCCTTGGGATCGCCGCCAAGGCGGGTCAGGTCGTGGCCGGCTTCGGCAAGGTCGAGAGCGCCCTGCGGGAAGGAACGGTCGAGGTCCTGATCCATGCCAGCGACGGGGCCGCGGACGGAATCCGCAAATTGGACATGCTGGCGCGTCAGAATGCCGGGAATCGCGGTGCTAAGGCGCAGATTCCCGTCGTCACCGCTCTGAAATCGGTAGAATTGGATTTGGCACTGACCCGGTCAAATGTGATACATGCTGCCCTGCTCGCGGGCCCGGCGAGCAAGCCATTCCTGTCACGTAGCCAGATCCTGGTCCGATACCGGATGGCGGACGACGACAAGACTGCCGAAAAACCCGGCCAGGATTTCTGAGAGACAACGACGACCCGATTGGATGGTGCGGCAACGCACAACACTGATAAATCAGGATTAGGACTGCTGAATGGTTGATACCAAGACCCCTGGCGACAAGAAGCTGAGCGTTCCGAGCAAGACGCTATCGCTCAAGCCGCGCGTCGAAACGGGCACCGTGCGCCAGAGCTTCAGCCATGGCCGCAGCAAGCAGGTCGTGGTCGAGAAGCGCGGCAAGCGCCGCATTGGCGATGGACCCGAGCCGCACGCGCCCGAGGTGACGGCAAAGCCGGCGCCGGCCGCACCCGCCGCGCCGCCGCGTCCGGCTCCGCCCCCGCCGCGCAACGCCGGTTCCGGCGTGGTGCTTCGTACCCTCACCGAGGATGAGCGTTCGGCCCGCGCCAGTGCGCTCGCCGATGCCAAGCTGCGCGAGGTCGAGGAACGCCGCCAGGCCGAGGAAGAGGCCCAGCGCCGCGCCGCCCGTGAGGCTGCCGAGCGCGCCGAGCGCGAAGCCGCCGAATCCCGCCGCAAGGCCGAGGAAGAGCGCCACCGTCACGAGGACGAAGCCAAGCGGAAGGCCGAGACCGAGGCCAAGAAGCGTTTTGGCGAAGGCGAGCAGCCGTCCGCACCGCGTCCCGCCGCCGCGGTACCGGCCGCCTCCGCACCGCGCGCCGGTGCGCCTGCGTCCCGGCCTGGAACCACCACCACAGCGCGTCCTGGAACCACGACGGCGCGCCCTGCAACCACGACCGCGCAGCGTCCGGGTGGACCGGCTGGCCGCGGCCCCGCCGTTGCGGCCGAAGCTGACGACGACGAGGCGCCGCGCCAGATCCGCCGCGGTCCCGGCGGCGCCGCGCGTCCCGTGGTAGCCCCCAAGCCCACCCACAAGCCCGGCCCGCAGAAGGAGCGCGGCCGCCTGACCGTCGTCACCGCGCTCAATGCCGATGAGGTGCGCGAGCGCTCGATCGCCTCGTTCCGCCGCCGCACCCAGCGCCTGAAGGGCCACGCCTCGAACGAGCCCAAGGAAAAGCTCATCCGCGAAGTGGTCATTCCGGAAGCGATCACCATCCAGGAACTCGCCAACCGCATGTCCGAGCGCGCGGTCGACGTCATCCGCATGCTGATGAAGCAGGGCGCGATGCACAAGATCACCGACGTGATCGACGCCGACACCGCGCAGCTGATTGCCGAAGAGCTCGGCCACACCGTCAAGCGCGTTGCCGCCTCCGACGTTGAAGAAGGTCTGTTCGACGCGACCGACGATTCGACCGACACCGAGACCCGTTCGCCCGTGGTGACCGTCATGGGTCACGTCGACCACGGCAAGACCTCGCTGCTCGACGCGCTCCGTCACGCCAACGTGGTCTCCGGCGAAGCCGGCGGCATCACCCAGCACATCGGCGCCTATCAGGTGACATCGCCTGAAACCGGCAAGAAGATCACCTTCATCGACACGCCCGGCCACGCCGCGTTCACCGCGATGCGCGCCCGCGGCGCCAAGGTGACCGACATCGTCGTGCTGGTGGTCGCGGCCGATGACGGCGTGATGCCGCAGACGGTCGAAGCCATCAATCACGCCAAGGCGGCCGGCGTGCCGATCATCGTTGCCATCAACAAGATCGACAAGCCCGACGCCAAGCCCGAGCGCGTGCGCACCGAGCTGCTCCAGCACGAGGTGCAGGTGGAATCTTTCGGCGGCGAAGTCGTCGACGTCGAGGTGTCCGCCAAGAACAAGACCAATCTCGACAAGCTGCTCGAGATGATCGCGCTGCAGGCCGAAATCCTCGACCTCAAGACCAATTCGGAGCGTCCGGCCGAAGGCACCGTGATCGAGGCCAAGCTCGATCGCGGCCGCGGTCCGGTCGCGACCGTGCTGGTGCAGCGCGGCACGCTTCGCGTCGGCGACATTATCGTCGCCGGTGCCGAAATGGGCCGCGTCCGCGCGCTGATCTCCGATCAGGGCGAGACCGTGCAGGAGGCCGGCCCCTCGGTGCCGGTCGAGGTGCTCGGCTTCAACGGCCCGCCCGAGGCCGGCGATCGTCTCGCGGTGGTCGAGAACGAAGCCCGCGCCCGCCAGGTCACCAGCTACCGCGCGCACCAGAAGCGCGAGAACGCGGCAGCCTCGATCTCCGGCATGCGCGGCTCGCTCGAGCAGATGATGTCGCAATTGAAGACGGCGGGCCGCAAGGAATTCCCGCTGATCGTCAAGGCCGACGTGCAGGGCTCGCTGGAAGCCATCCTCGGCTCGCTGGAGAAGCTCGGCACCGACGAGGTCGCCGCCCGCATCCTGCATGCCGGCGTCGGCGGTATCTCGGAATCCGACGTGACGCTGGCCGAAGGCTTCAACGCCGCAATCATCGGTTTCTCGGTTCGCGCCAACAAGGAGGCCGCTGCGGCCGCCAAGCGCAACGGCATCGAGATCCGCTACTACAACATCATCTACGACCTCGTGGACGACGTGAAGAAGGCGATGAGCGGTCTGCTCGCGCCGACCTTGCGCGAAACCATGCTGGGCAATGCCGAAATCCTGGAGATCTTCAACATCTCCAAGGTCGGCAAGGTTGCCGGCTGCCGCGTCACCGACGGCACCGTGGAACGCGGCGCCAATGTGCGCCTCATCCGCGACAACGTCGTCGTGCACGAAGGCAAGCTGTCGACGCTGAAGCGCTTCAAGGACGAAGTGAAGGAAGTCCAGTCCGGCCAGGAATGCGGCATGGCCTTCGAGAACTACCACGACATGCGTGCCGGTGACGTGATCGAGTGTTATCGCGTGGAGACGATCCAGCGCTCCCTGTAAGTCCAAATCTTACCGAAGCGTTCGGATCTTTTTGAACTGAGATTGCGGGAGTGCGATGGCCGGTTTTTTCCGGCCATCCACCCCCTCTTCGTTTCAACAGGACAAATGACAATGCCCGTGTCCCAGATGCGGGCATGACGAGGTGATTTTCGAAAAATGCCACGGCATCATCAGAAGAAGAGTTCCGCGCCCGGAGGCTCGCAGCGTCAGCTGCGCGTCGGCGAGCAGGTTCGCCACGCGATGGCCGATATTCTGGCGCAAGGAAATGTGCATGATGCCGACCTCGAAGGTCACATCATCACCGTGCCGGAGGTGCGGATGTCGCCCGACCTGAAGCTCGCGACGGTCTACGTGATGCCGCTCGGTGGCCGCGACACCGAGATCGTCATCGCTGCGCTCGAGCGCAACAAGAAGTTCTTGCGCGGCGAGGTCGCGCGGCGCGTTAACCTGAAATTTGCACCTGACATTCGCTTCCGCGTCGACGAACGATTCGACGAAGCGGAACGGATCGAGAAGCTTTTGCGAACGCCTGCGGTGCAGAAGGACCTGGAACAGGATCCGCATTCGGATCGGGAAGAAGAGCAATGACCATGGACCCCGCTCACGGCACGATCGGCGGCAACGACACCGATCAGCGCGACGCGCAGACCAACGATTTCGCGGAGATGGGCGGCAATTCGCAGCCGCATCAAGAGCCGCGCCGCGTCAACAACGATCCGCGCGCCAAGCAGCAGAAGGGCAACCAGGTCCGCCGCGACCGCCGCGACGTCCATGGCTGGGTCGTGCTCGACAAGCCGATCGGCATGACCTCGACGCAGGCCGTCGCCGTGCTCAAGCGCCTGTTCAACGCCAAGCGCGCCGGACACGCCGGCACGCTCGATCCGCTCGCCTCGGGGGGCTTGCCGGTCGCGCTCGGGGAAGCCACCAAGACCGTCCCCTTCGTGATGGACGGCCGCAAGCGCTACCGCTTCACGGTCTGCTGGGGCGAGGAGCGCGATACCGACGACATCGAGGGCCGGGTGACCGCGACCTCGGAGCAGCGTCCGAGCCGGGAGGCGATCCTGGCCCTGCTGCCCCGCTTCACCGGGGTGATCGAGCAGATCCCGCCGCGCTATTCGGCGATCAAGGTCCAGGGC
Source organism: Bradyrhizobium sp. NBAIM03 (assembly GCF_020194055.1). Taxonomy (NCBI): domain Bacteria; kingdom Pseudomonadati; phylum Pseudomonadota; class Alphaproteobacteria; order Hyphomicrobiales; family Nitrobacteraceae; genus Bradyrhizobium; species Bradyrhizobium sp. NBAIM03. The sequence goes on from NZ_JADYVS010000023.1 coordinate 39,464, forward strand.
GAGCGCGCCTATGACCTCGCCCGCGACGGCGAGGTTGTGGAACTGGCGCCCCGCCCGGTCGAGATTCACCATTTAACCCTTGTCGATCAACCAGATAACGACCGGGCCGTGTTCGAGGCCGAGTGCGGCAAGGGCACCTATGTGCGGGCGCTCGCCCGCGATATGGGCCGGATTCTCGGCACTTACGGCCATATCTGCGCGCTGAGGCGGACCCTGGTCGGCCCATTTGGCGAAAACGACATGATTCCGCTGGATCAGTTGGAGGCTTTGTGCGATAGAGCCGCGTCCGGCGAGGGCAGCCTCGCCGACGCGCTTTTGCCCGTTGAGACCGCGCTGGACGACATCCCGGCACTGGCCGTCACTCGGGCTGATGCGGCAAGGCTCCATCGGGGCCAGGCCGTTTTGTTGCGCGGACGGGATGCGCCCACTTGTAGCGGCACAGTCTATGTCACGGTGGCAGGCCGTCTTTTGGCGCTTGCCGAAGTTGGCAATGGCGAAATCATCCCCAAGCGTGTGTTCAACCTGACCGGCCTGACTGCCAGCCCCGGTCGCAACGAGAGAAATTGACGATGTCGATTGCCGCAGAACGCAAAGCGGAAGTCATCAAGACGAATGCCACCAAGGCCGGCGACACCGGCTCGCCCGAGGTTCAGGTCGCGATCCTGTCGGAACGCATCAACAACCTCACCAACCATTTCAAGACCCACGTGAAGGACAACCATTCGCGTCGCGGCCTCTTGAAGCTGGTCTCGACCCGCCGCTCGCTCCTCGACTATCTCAAGAAGAAGGACGAGGCGCGGTACAAGGCGCTGCTCGAGAAGCACAATATTCGTCGTTAAGAGTTCCTGCGCGCGCCACCGGCGCGCGTTTTCGCGCGTGGTTTCGAACGAAAGCGCTTGTTTTTAAGCTTTTTGATCGAGGTTGCGTGCGCGTCGGATGCGGATTGTTGATTCGCGTCCGGGCATGATGAGCGAAGATCGAAGTTTCGGTGTTTGCATTCGTGCCGACTGACAGTCCAGCAGCAATCCGGCGGCTGGGCACAACGGGCAAGGCGCCCGTATGACCCGAAAGGATGGACGCCATCCGACATCCAAAAACCATGGCAGGATCGCAGGACGCTGATCATCCGCTCCGATCAGCGTCCCGCAATCTTGCGCATGGTTTTTGTTTTTGGAAGCGTCCCTTCTTTCGAGAACCCATGAAAGAAGACCTCTATGTTCAATAAGCATTCAGTCGAGATCGACTGGGGCGGACGCCCACTCAAGCTCGAAACCGGCAAGATCGCCCGCCAGGCCGACGGCGCCGTCGTCGCCACCTATGGCGAGACCGTGGTGCTCGCCACCGTCGTCGCGGCGAAGGCGCCGCGCGAAGGCGTCGACTTCCTGCCGCTGACCGTCGATTACCAGGAAAAGGCCTACGCTGCGGGCCGCATTCCCGGCGGCTATTTCAAGCGCGAGGGCCGTCCGACCGAGAAGGAGACGCTGGTCTCCCGCCTGATCGACCGACCGATCCGCCCGCTGTTCGTCGACGGCTGGCGTAACGAGACCCAGGTGATCGTCACCGTGCTGTCGCACGATATGGAGAACGATCCCGACGTCGTGGCGATGGTCGCGGCCTCCGCGGCGCTGACGCTGTCCGGCGTGCCGTTCAAGGGCCCGATCGGCGCAGCCCGCGTCGGCTTCGCCAATGACGAGTTCATTCTCAATCCGACGCTCGACGAGATGGTCGACACCCAGCTCGACCTCGTCGTCGCCGGCACTGCCGACGCCGTGCTGATGGTGGAATCGGAAGCCAAGGAACTGAACGAAGACATCATGCTCGGCGCGGTGATGTTTGGTCACCGCCACTTCCAGCCTGTCATCAACGCGATCATCGAGCTCGCCGAGAAGGCCGCCAAGGAGCCGCGCGAAGTCACCGTCATCGACAACGCCGCGCTCGAGAAGGAGATGCTCGGCCTGGTCGAGCAGGAGCTGCGCGCCGCCTACGCGATTCCGATCAAGCAGGAGCGTTATGCCGCCGTCGGCGTCGCCAAGGAAAAGGTGATGGCCCACTACTTCCCGGAGGGCCAGGAGCCGAAATACGACAAGCTCCGTGTCGCCGGCGTGTTCAAGGAGCTCGAGGCCAAGATCGTTCGCTGGAATATCCTCGATACCGGCAAGCGCATCGACGGCCGCGACAGCAAGACGGTGCGCAACATCGTCGCCGAGGTCGGCGTGCTGCCCCGCGCCCACGGCTCGGCGCTGTTCACCCGCGGCGAGACCCAGGCTATGGTCGTGACCACGCTCGGCACCGGCGAGGACGAGCAGTACATCGACGCGCTGTCCGGGACGTACAAGGAAACGTTCCTGCTGCACTACAACTTCCCGCCCTATTCGGTCGGCGAGACCGGCCGCCTCGGCGGCACCAAGCGCCGCGAGATCGGCCACGGCAAGCTGGCCTGGCGCGCGATTCGTCCGGTGCTGCCGCCGCACCATGAATTCCCCTACACCACGCGTGTGGTCTCGGAGATCACCGAGTCCAACGGCTCGTCCTCGATGGCTTCGGTCTGCGGCGCCTCGCTGGCGCTGATGGATGCGGGCGTGCCGCTGAAGCGGCCGACCGCGGGCATCGCGATGGGCCTGATCCTCGAGGACAAGCGCTTTGCGGTTCTCTCCGACATTCTCGGCGACGAGGACCATCTCGGCGACATGGACTTCAAGGTCGCCGGCACGGAAGCGGGCATCACCTCGCTCCAGATGGACATCAAGATCGAGGGCATCACCGAAGAGATCATGAAGGTCGCGCTGGCTCAGGCCAAGGACGGCCGCATCCATATCCTCGGCGAGATGGCCAAGGCCCTCACCGCGGCCCGCGCCGAGCTGGGCGAATATGCGCCGCGCATCGAGACCTTCAAGATCGCCACCGACAAGATCCGCGAGGTGATCGGCACCGGCGGCAAGGTGATCCGCGAGATCGTCGAGAAGACCGGCGCCAAGGTCAACATCGAGGATGACGGCACCGTGAAGGTCGCCTCCAGCGACGGCGAGGCGATGAAGGCGGCGATCAAGTGGATCAAGTCGATCGCGTCCGATCCGGAAGTCGGCCAGATCTATGACGGCACTGTCGTCAAGGTGATGGAGTTCGGCGCCTTCGTGAACTTCTTCGGTTCCAAGGATGGTCTCGTCCACATCAGCCAGCTCGCGGCCAACCGCGTGCAGAAGACCTCCGACGTCGTCAAGGAAGGCGACAAGGTCAAGGTCAAGCTGCTCGGCTTCGACGATCGCGGCAAGACCCGCCTGTCGATGAAGGTGGTCGACCAGACCACCGGTGAGGATCTCGAGGGCAAGGAGAAGGCCGCCGAGGGCGAAAAGGCCCCGCGCGAAGCCGCCGGCGAGTAACCTCTCGGAACATCTGAACACCAAGGGCGGCCGAAAGGCCGCCCTTCTTTTTTTGGCCGTTTGCTACCTGCTTCGTCGAACGCCATGCGCGATTCCGTCGCACCATCACAGCCACTTCGTTCGAAACCCGCAGTGGCTGCAACCGCGTATCTACGTCTACCGCCATACGCTTCACTCAGCGGATCGTCCCAGACAGGAGAACCAGATGTCATCCATATCCCGGCGCCGTCTCATGTTCGCAGCCACCGGCCTCGTTGCGGCCGCCGCTGCCCCGCGCTTGGCGTTTGCGCAGGCGGCCATGGCGCCCACAGGGCCGTTCAAACTCGATCCGCTGGCCTATCCGCCGAACGCGTTGGAACCGCATATCGATGCCAAGACGATGGAGATTCATCACGGCCGCCATCACCAGGCGTTCATTACCAACCTGAACAATTTCGCGAAGGACAATCCGCAGATCGCTGGAAAGCCGGTCGGTGAGGTGCTCGGCAATCTCGGCGCCGTACCCGACGCGATCCGCACCGGCGTCCGCAACAACATGGGAGGCCACGCCAACCACACGATGTTCTGGCAGATCATGGGGACCGAACGGCGGCAAGCCGGAAGGCGCCCTGCTCGCCGCGATCGACAGCGATCTCGGTGGCATGGAGAAATTGCAAGCCGACTTCAACGCTGCCGGCGGACGGGTCTTCGGCTCGGGCTGGGTGTTCGTGACTGTCAGCAAGGATGGCAAGCTCGCCATCGAAACGCGACCCAACCAGGACAATCCGATGATGGACGGCAAGCGGGCGCTGCTCGGCAATGACGTCTGGGAGCACGCCTACTATCTGAACTACCAGAACCGGCGCGCCGATTATCTCAAGGCATGGTGGAATACGGTGAACTGGAAGGCGGTGGGCGAGCGCTACGCTGCCGCGAAGGCCGGCACACTCGACGTGTAACGCCGATCCGGGATGATGAAAAAAGGGCGGCCTCTCGGCCGCCCTTTTGTTTGCGGGCCCCCGATCAGGATCGCGCCGCGATGTCGTAGCGGTCGAGGTTCATCACCTTGGTCCAGGCTTTCGCAAAGTCCTTCACGAACTTCTCCTTGGAGTCCGAGGTGGCATAGACCTCGGCGAAGGCGCGAAGCTGCGAGTGCGAGCCGAAGATCAGATCGACGCGCGTTGCGGTCCACTTGACGGTGTTGGTCTTGCGGTCGCGGCCTTCGTAGACGCCGTCCGCACCGGGCGGTGCCCACTGCGTGCTCATGTCGAGCAGGTTGACGAAATAGTCGTTGCTTAGCGTTCCCACCTTCGAGGTGAAGACGCCGTGCTTCAACCCGCCGGCATTGGCGCCGAGCACACGCAGGCCACCGACCAGCACCGTCATCTCCGGACCGGTCAGCCGCAGCAGCTGGGCGCGGTCGACGAGGGCCTCTTCGGGCTGCATGAACTGATGCCGCTTGCCGATGTAGTTGCGGAAGCCATCGGCTCGCGGCTCCAGCGGGGCGAAGGAGGCCGCATCGGTCTGCTCCTGCGAAGCATCCATGCGGCCCGGCGTGAAGCCGACCTTGACGTCGACGCCGGCATCCTTGGCAGCCTTCTCGACGGCGGCGGTGCCGCCGAGCACGATCAGGTCGGCGAGCGAGACCTTCTTGGCGCCGGATGAGGCGTTGAAGTCCTTCTGGATCGCTTCGAGCTTGCCGAGCACCTTGGCGAGCTGAGCCGGCTCGTTGACCTCCCAGTCCTTCTGCGGAGCAAGGCGGATGCGCGCACCGTTGGCGCCGCCGCGCTTGTCCGAGCCGCGGAACGTCGAGGCCGAGGCCCAGGCCGTCGAGACCAACTCCGGCACCGTCAGGCCCGAGGCCAGGATCTTCGACTTGAGGGCCGCGATGTCCTGCTCACTGACCAGCTCGTGGTTCACGGCGGGGATCGGATCCTGCCAGATCAGCGTCTCCTTCGGCACCAGCGGGCCGAGATAGCGCTGGATCGGACCCATGTCGCGATGGGTGAGCTTGAACCAGGCACGGGCGAAGGCGTCCGCGAACTGATCCGGGTTCTCCAGGAAGCGACGCGAGATCTTCTCATATGCGGGATCGAAGCGCAGCGAGAGGTCGGTCGTCAGCATGGTCGGCCGATGCTTCTTCGACGGATCGAACGCGTCCGGAATGATCGCTTCGGCGTTCTTGGCGGTCCATTGCTGAGCGCCGGCCGGGCTCTTCGTCAGCTCCCATTCGAAGTTGAAGAGATTTTCGAAGAAGTTGTTGCTCCACTTCGTCGGCGTCTTCGTCCAGGTCACTTCCAGACCGCTGGTGATGGAGTCGGCGGAGTGGCCCGCCCCATGCTTGCTCTTCCAGCCGAGGCCCTGGTCTTCAAGCGCACCGGCTTCCGGTTCTGGACCGACCAGCGAGGGATCGCCGGCGCCATGGGTCTTGCCGAAGCTGTGGCCGCCAGCGATCAGCGCGACGGTCTCCTCGTCGTTCATCGCCATGCGGGCGAAGGTCTCGCGGATGTCCTTGGCCGCGGCGACCGGATCCGGCTTGCCGTTCGGGCCTTCCGGATTGACGTAGATGAGGCCCATCTGCACCGCGCCGAGCGGCTCGGCGAGCTGGCGCTCGCCGCTGTAGCGCTCATCACCGAGCCAGGTGCCTTCCGGCCCCCAATAGAGCTCTTCCGGCTCCCAGACGTCGACGCGACCGCCGGCGAAACCAAAGGTCTTGAAGCCCATCGATTCGAGCGCGACGTTGCCGGCGAGCACCATCAGGTCGGCCCAGGAAATCTTCTGGCCGTATTTCTGCTTGATCGGCCAGAGCAGACGGCGCGCCTTGTCGAGATTGGCGTTGTCGGGCCAGCTGTTGAGCGGGGCGAAACGCTGCTGACCGGCGCCGGCGCCGCCGCGGCCGTCGGTGGTGCGATAGGTGCCGGCGCTGTGCCAGGCCATGCGGATCATGAGGCCGCCATAGTGGCCGAAGTCGGCCGGCCACCATTCCTGAGAATCCGTCATCAACGCGGTCAGGTCCTTGATGACCGCGTTCAGGTCGAGCGACTTGAACTCCTTGGCGTAATCGAAGTCCTTGTCCATCGGATCGGACTTGTCGGAATTCTTGTGCAGCACCTCGATGTTGAGCTGCGTCGGCCACCAATCGCGGTTTGAGCGCGTGGGTTTTCCGCCCGAAAACGGGCACTTCGAAGTGTCGTCCATGAATACCTCCTCTGGCGGCGTCGAACTCGCGCCCTTGGCCAGGTAGAACCACTCTAAGCGTCGCGTCCTATCAGGGGAAGTTGACTTTAGTGATCGCTGCGATAGGATTTTCTGATGATCAATCTGACGCTGCGCCAGCTCCGGTATTTCGATGCGCTGGCGCGCCACGGCCATTTCGGCCGTGCCGCCGAGGCCTGCTCGATCTCGCAGCCGGCGCTGTCGATGCAGATCAAGGAACTGGAGGAGACGCTCGGCGGCCTGTTGCTGGAGCGCAGCGCGCGCCAGGTCGCGCTGACCCGGTTCGGCGAGGAGCTGGCGCAACGGGTCCGCGACATCCTGCGCTCGGTCGACGAGCTCGGCGATTTCGCGCGCGCTTCGCAGGACCGCTTCGCCGGCCGCCTGCGCATCGGCATGATCCCGACCATCGCGCCCTATTTGCTGCCCAAGATCACCAAGAACCTCACGCGCATGCACCCGGAGCTCGACATCCGCGTGCGCGAGACCATGACGCCGCGGCTGATCCAGGAGCTGGTGGAGGGCCGGCTCGACACCGCCATCGTGGCGCTGCCGGTGTCGGAGCCCTCGCTCACCGAGGTCGCGCTGTTCGAGGAGAAGTTTCTGCTGGTGCGGCCGGGCGCCGATGAAGGCACGCCGGTGCCGTCGCGCGAGATGATGCGCGAGATGCGGCTTCTGCTGCTCGAGGAAGGGCACTGTTTCCGCGACCAGGCGCTCTCCTTCTGCAACATGCAGGCCGCGCCGCCGCGCGAGATGCTCGATGCGAACTCGCTATCGACGCTGGTGCAGATGGTCAGCGCCGGCATCGGCGTCACGTTGATCCCGGAGATGGCGGTGCCGGTGGAGACGCGCTCCGCCTCGGTCTCGCTGGCGCGCTTCCGCGACCCCGAGCCGTCGCGAACCATCGGCATGGTCTGGCGCAAGACCAGCCCGCTGTCGCGGCAGCTGCTGCAGATCTCCGAGGTGGTGTGCCTGTCCGCGGGCAAGGTGCGCGCGCGGCAATCCCTGCGCGGCCAGAAGGCTTGACTGGCTCATGTCGCATCCGGTCATCCGCCTCGCCCGCTCCGACGAATACGATGAGATCGGCCGCGTCTGGATGGAGAGCTGGGTCTCGACCGGGCTCGGCGAAGCCAGCGACTTCCTGCTGGCCAATTTGCGTGCGCGCATCAAGCGCGAGATCGAGAACGGCTGGAGCCTGTTCGTCGCCGACGATCGCGGCACGATCGGAGCGATGCTCGCGCTGCACCTGCCGAAGCTCTATCTCGACATGCTGTTCGTCGCGCCTGCCCATCAGGGCCGATCGCTCGGCCGGCAATTGCTCGCTTTCACGCGCACGCAAATGCCCGACGAGATCTATCTGCGCTGCGTCCGCGAGAACGAGAAGGCCTGGCGCTGGTACGAGCGCGAAGGTTTTGTGTTCGAGAAGGAAGAGATCGAGCCGTCGAACGGGTTCGTGATGAAGTGTTACCGGTGGAAGCGGCAACGGCCAGGCGGCGGGTAGGACGAGCGGGTCTTCACCTTGCGGTTGTCATCGGCGCGCACTAGTAGATGTCTCTCGTCGATGAGAATATCCTGAAACCGCAACCTGCATCAGCCGTCCCATGTTTCGCATCTGCTTGACTACGATCTTTCTGTTAGGGCTCATCGCAGGCGCGGCGGCCCAATCCGCTCCATCGCCGGCTCGGCCAGCCAAGAGCACCACGCCGAAAGCCGCCCCGAGCTCCAAACAGGCTGTCGCTGCGGATGCAGGACCGTGCGGGATTGGTCTCATTTCCGTCGTCGGCAACCGGTTCGGTGTTCAGCAGGTTGGCTTCACCATGTTTGGCAACGAGTACGTGCCCGTCGCGATCGATGGCTGGGGACTTGATGACATCGTCATGTCGCGGGTTCGCGCGGCCGCAGCCGGCAAATCTGTCAAGCGCCTCGCTTATTCACCGAGCGCCTGGGCGCAGGCTGGCGGATCCGGATCGCCGATGCTGAGACGAAACCAGGAGCGGCAGGAATTCGTTCAGCAGAGCGCGGCAGGCACCAAATGTCAGCTCTATGTCCTGGTCGAGAGATTTCAGAACGGCTTCAGCAACACGAATCAATCCGTCGAAGGATTTGGCATCGTGAAGTGGGGCAATCCCATCAAGCGACGCACGTTCCTGTTCGCGCTGACCTATATCACCGTGTACGACGGACAGTCGTTCGAGGTCGTCAAGAAGGGCGCGGCGTCAACGGATGCCGAACCCATGATGTCACGCTTGATCGGGATCAACCCGATCAGCGGCCCCAACAAGGAATTGGATGAGACGGCCTTTCCGGCGTCTGCCAACGAGGTGGCGGGCAACCAAGCGCTGCGCGATGGTGTCCGCACGCTGCTGACGACGAGTCTCGACAAAACGCTACCTCAGCTGCTCCAGCAATAAAGGTTCCCGCCATGATCAAGCTTTATTGGTCGCCCCGCTCGCGCTCGTTCACGACGCTCTGGCTGATGGAGGAGAGCGGCCTGCCCTATGAGCGCGTGCTGACCGACATCTCGACCGGCGCGCAGAAGGCGCCGGACTATCTGAAGATCAATCCGATGGGCAAGGTGCCGGCGCTGACCGACGGCGATGCCGCGCTCGCCGAAGCCGCCGCGATCTGCGCCTACATCGCCGACCGCTATCCCGAAACCAGGCTCGCGCCAGCCGTGACCGATCCGCGCCGGGCGCGCTACCTGCAATGGCTGTTCTTCTCGCCGGGCTGCATCGAGCCCGCCATTATCCAGATCTTCACCAAGATCGAGATCCCGACCTCGACCGCGGCCTGGGGCAGCGCGACGCAGGTGTTCGACGTGCTGGAGGCCGCGCTCGAGAAGGGCCCGTGGATTCTCGGCGAGGAATTTTCCGCAGCCGACGTCGTCATCGGCTCCGGCCTGAATTTCGCGGTGCGCCTGTTCAAGATGGTGCCGTCGCGCCCGGCGTTCGACGCCTATCTCGCGCGCTGCACGGCGCGGCCGGCCTTCCAGCGCGCGGAGAAGATCGCGGCGGGTTAAGCAAGCTCTCGTAGGGTAGGCAAAGCGAAGTAGCTGCAGTAGCCCGGATGGAGCGCAGCGCAATCCGGGGCAATCGCATCCGCGGATGAGCCTGTCCCGGATTTCGCTGCGCTCCATCCAGGCTACGAAGCTATTCCGATGACTTCAGATCATCCGGCCGCGGCATCAGGATGACGTTGTAGCCGGAATCCACATAATGGACTTCGCCGGTCACCCCGCCGGAGAGATCCGACAACAGATATAGCGCCGAGCCGCCGAGGTCGTCGAGCGTGACGCCGCGGCGCAGCGGCGAATGCTTCTGCATGAAGGCGAACATCGCCCGCGCCTCGCCGATGCCGGAGCCGGCGAGCGTGCGGATGGGGCCGGCGGAGATCGCGTTGACGCGGATGCCGCGCGGTCCGAAATCGGCGGCGAGATAGCGCACGGAGGCCTCCAGCGCCGCCTTGGCCACGCCCATCACGTTGTAGTTCGGCATCGCGCGCTCTGAGGCGCCGAAGGTCAGCGTGATCATGCTGCCCCCCTCCGTCATCAGCTCGGCGGCGCGCTTTGCGACCTCCGTGAACGAGAAGCAGGAGATCACCATGGTGCGCGAGAAATTCTCGCGGCTGGTGTCGGCATAGCGGCCCTTCAGCTCGTTCTTGTCGGCAAAGCCGATCGCGTGGATCACGAAGTCGAGCTTGCCCCACTTTTCGCGGAGCACCGCGAAGGTGGCATCGACGCTGGCGATGTCCTCGACGTCGCAAGGCAGCACCAGATCGACGCCGAGCTGCTCCGCCAGCGGCTTGACGCGCTTGCCGAGCGCCTCGCCCTGGAAGGTGAAGGCAAGCTCGGCGCCATGGGCATGAAGCGTCCGCGCCATGCCCCAGGCGATGGAATGATCATTGGCGATGCCCATGATCAGACCGCGCTTGCCTTTCATCAAACCTTCCATGCCGCCATCGCTCCTATTTTCGACGTCATCGCCCGCGCAGGCGGGCGATCCAGTATTCCAGAGACCGTCGTGATAAATAGAGAAGCCGCGGCGTACTGGATGCCCCGCCTTCGCGGGGCATGACAAAGTCAGAGATCACGCATCCAGCCGGCTGAACACCAGCGTGGCGTTGGTGCCGCCGAAGCCGAAGGAGTTCGACAGCACGGTGCCGATCTTGGCGTTGTCGATGCGCTTGCGCACGATCGGCATGTCGGCGAACACGGGGTCGAGCTCCTGGATGTGCGCGCTCTCGCAGATGAAGCCGTTGTTCATCATCAGCAGCGAATAGATCGCTTCCTGCACGCCGGTGGCGCCGAGCGAATGGCCGGTCAGCGCCTTGGTCGCCGAGATCGGCGGGCACTTCTCGCCGACGCCGAACACTTTGCGGATCGCCTCGATCTCCGGCGGGTCCCCGGCCGGCGTCGAGGTCGCGTGCGGGTTGATGTAGTCGACCTTGGTTTTCACCGTCGACATCGCCATGCGCATGCAGCGCTCGGCGCCTTCGCCCGACGGCGCCACCATGTCGTGGCCATCAGAGGTCGCGCCATAGCCGACCACCTCGCCATAGATGCGCGCGCCGCGCGCCTTGGCATGCTCGAGCTCTTCCAGCACCAACACGCCGGCGCCGCCGGCGATGACGAAGCCGTCGCGATTGAGATCGTAGGGACGCGAGGCCGTGGCCGGCGTGTCGTTGTACTTCGAGGACATCGCGCCCATGGCGTCGAACAGCACCGACAGTGACCAGTCCAGCTCCTCGCAGCCGCCGGCGAAGATGACGTCCTGCTTGCCGATCTGGATGGTCTCATAGGCATTGCCGACGCAATGGTTCGAGGTCGCGCAGGCCGATGAGATCGAATAGTTCACGCCCTTGATCTTGAACCAGGTCGCGAGCGTCGCGGATGCCGTGGAGGACATCGCCTTCGGCACCGCAAACGGGCCGACGCGCTTCGGTCCCTTGGAGCGGGTGATGTCGGCGGCTTCGACGATGGTGCGCGCCGAGGGGCCGCCGGAGCCCATGATGATGCCGGTGCGGATGTTGGAGACTTCGTCGGGCGACAGGCCGGAATCCTGGATCGCCTGCTCCATCGCGATGTGATTCCACGCCGCGCCCTGGCCGAGGAAGCGCATCGCGCGGCGGTCGACCACCGTCGACGGATCGAGCGACGGCTCGCCTTGCACCTGCGAACGGAAGCCGAGCTCGGCATATTTCTCAGCCCGCGAAATGCCCGACTTCGCCTCGTGAAGGCTCGCAAGCACTTCCTGGGTGTTGTTTCCGATCGACGAGACGATGCCCATCCCGGTGACCACAACCCGCCTCATGACAGCCTCGCCTCAATCGTTGTCTTCTTAGTGATGCGCTCAGCCCAGGCTCGTGCCCTGCTTGAACAGGCCGACCTTCAGATCCTTGGCGCGATAGATAATCTGGTCATCGACCGAAAGCCACCCGTCGGCGATGCCGAGCACGAGCTTCGAACGCATCACGCGCTTGATATCGACGTTGTACACAACCTTGCGGGCGTCGGTCAGCACCTGGCCGCCGAACTTCAGCTCGCTCAGGCCAAGCGCCCGGCCGCGGCCTTCCCCCCCGCTCCAGCCGAGGTAGAAGCCGACCATCTGCCACAGCGCATCGAGTCCGAGGCAGCCGGGCATGACCGGATCGTTCTTGAAATGGCAGCCGAAGAACCAGAGGTCGGGCTTCACGTCGAGCTCGGCGCGCACCAGACCCTTGCCGAACTCACCGCCATTGTCGTTGATGTCGGTGATGCGGTCGAACATCAGCATCGGCGGCAGCGGCAGCTGGGCGTTGCCTGGGCCGAACATCTCGCCGCGGGCACAGGCCAGCAGATCTTCATAGTCGTAACCGTTGCGCCTGTTCAGCATTCACGAGCCTCTGTTCAAATCCCGATTGAGCGGCGTTCCTGGCGAAAATGGGCCCGTCTCGATCGGACCGCCAATCGCCACCGCCGGCCGCGACTTGCGCAAGCTTCGCATGGATTGCCAACCGGGCCTCCATGCCCGGCTGCGCCAAAATCGGCTAAGCGGAACCGCGCGCTCTCTAACACAGGCCATTTCGGGTAGCAAAGCGCAGAGATGAAGGTAAAATGACGGGCTCCCCCAACCGGTTCCGAGCCTAATTAGAACGTCTCTAGTTGCGAGAAACTTGCATCTGCATCTTTCTCTTCTTATGTTACAGGGAGATATTGTTCACGCGTGCCCGAAATCTTGGAAATGAACGAGAATACCGCGTCCCAACACGACGACGACCATGCCGCGGCCCTCCTGTCCGGCCGCCAGCCGGCCCTGACCGGGTGTCCCTGGCACGACGTCAACGAAATGCTGCAGTCCGCGGGGTTGCGGCCGACGCGCCAGCGCATGGCGCTGGGCTGGCTGCTGTTCGGCAAGGGCGCACGCCACCTCACGGCTGAAATGCTCTATGAGGAAGCCACCCTCGCCAAGGTCCCGGTGTCGCTGGCGACCGTCTACAACACGCTGAACCAGCTCACCGATGCCGGCCTGCTGCGCCAGGTCAGCGTCGACGGCACGAAGACCTATTTCGACACCAACGTCACCACCCACCACCACTATTATCTCGAGAACAGCCACGAGCTGGTCGACATCGAGGATCCGCATCTGGCGCTGTCCAAGATGCCGGAGGTGCCCGAGGGCTACGAGATCTCCCGCATCGACATGGTCGTGCGCCTGCGCAAGAAGCGCTGAGATCGTCTTAAGATCGAGCTGAGATCGTCATGGCCGGGCTTGTCCCGGCCATTTCCTTTAGCCCGTCATTCCGGGATGGTCCGAAGGACCAGACCCGGAATCTCGAGATCCTCAGGTGCACAACTGCGCACCATAGTTCGATGCTGCGCATCGCCCCGGGATGACGCCTTTGGCGTCAGTTCAACTGCTCGTCCGAATAGACGCCCCAGAGGCGCTCCTGCTGGATCCAGCCGTCGAATCCATTACCGACGACGCGGCACCAGCCTGCGGCGCATTTCTTGACCTGGGTGACGACGCCGGCCTGGAGCTTGGCCGCAACCGCGCTGTCGAGATCAGGCCGGTCATAGATCGGAGCCAGATCGTCCTTGTGCTTCATGGTGACGACCGCGGTGCGGCGGCCCGACAGCAGCGAATGATAGACCCAGCCCTCGGCGCCTTCGGAATCGCGCACCCGGCGCCAATTCTCGAACTCGGCGGTAATTTCGACCGGCAGGCCGGCACGGGTGTAGACCCAGGCGACGTCATTGTCCTTGGTCGGGCCGGCGCGGACGTTCACGTGATCCGATTTGAGGCTGACATAGCGCGGCACCGGCAAGCCGCTGGTGGTCTGCGGGGTATTGTCCTTCGCCGCATGCGAGGGCCCGACCGAGGCGCTCAACCAGGTGCAAACGAGCGCCATCACCCAACAAAAACGCCCCAACGCCATCAACCCGTCTCCTTCGAAGACCCGGCACACCGGGCCCTCACCCCAAATTCCAAACCCTGCCGCGCCTGCCCCTTCTCCCCGCCCCACGCGGGTTCCAAGCCTTGAGCCGTGGTTCTTGTCTTGGCCCGGCCTTCTGCTAGAGAGAACGGGCACTTGAGCAACCAATTGGCCCCGATTTTCCGGCCGGAAATGTCGGGTGAGCTTGGAGGAAACGCCGGGGACGGACACGGCAAGGGCAGTGTCGAACAACCGGGTTAATGAGGCCTCAACGACCGGCCTTTGGCGACAGAGGCGGCCTGCGATGTCTCATGAGAGCAGGACATGTCGGTGAAGAAAAAGCCCCTCGTCGTGGTGACGCGCAAGCTGCCGGATTCGATCGAGACGCGGATGCGCGAGCTGTTCGACGCGCGGATCAATCTCGACGACACGCCGATGTCGCCCGAGCAGATCGCGGAAGCCGCCCGCACCGCCGACGTGCTGGTTCCGACCGTGACCGATCACATCAGCGCCGAGGTCGTCAACCAGCCCGACTGCAAGCTCCGCCTGATCGCCAATTTCGGCAATGGCGTCGACAATATCGACGTCGCAGCCGCCCATGCCCGCGGCATCACCGTCACCAACACGCCGAAGGTGCTGACCGAAGACACCGCCGACATGACCATGGCGCTGATCCTCGCGGTGCCCAGGCGCATGATCGAAGGCGCCTCGATCCTGACCGAAGGCAAGCCTTGGGCCGGCTGGTCGCCGACCTGGATGCTCGGCCACCGCATCGGGGGCAAACGCCTCGGCATCATCGGCATGGGCCGCATCGGCCAGGCGGTGGCACGCCGCGCCCGCGCCTTCGGCCTGCAGATCCACTATCACAACCGCCGTCCCGTCGCCCCCGTGATCGCCGAGGAGTTAGGCGCGACCTATTGGGAAAGCCTCGACCAGATGCTGGCGCGGATGGACATCATCTCGGTGAACTGCCCGCACACGCCGGCGACCTATCACCTGCTCTCGGCGCGGCGGCTGAAGCTGATCCGAAAAGACGCCTATATCGTCAACACCGCGCGCGGCGAGGTCACCGACGAGGACACGCTGATCAAGCTGATCGAAGGCGGCGAGATCGGCGGCGCCGGCCTCGACGTCTACGAGCACGAGCCCGCGGTCAATCCGAAGCTGGTGCGGCTCGCCAGAGCCGGCAAGGTGACCCTGCTGCCGCATATGGGCTCGGCCACGATCGAAGGCCGCGTCGAGATGGGCGAGAAGGTGATCATCAACATCCGCACCTTCCTCGACGCCCACAAGCCGCCGGACCGCGTGCTGCCGAGCATGCTTTGAGGTTTACTTCCCGCGCCCTTCGCGCTTGCGCCAATCCGCAACGAAATCGATGAACGCGCGCAGCGCCGGCGGCGTCTGGCGCCGGCTCGGATAATACAGGAACGGGCCTGGAAACGGCTCGCACCATTCTTCCATTAGGCTGATCAGATCGCCCGACTTCACGGCATCGCCAACATAGCCGTCGAGCGTGGCCCAGATGCCGACGCCGTCGAGCGCGGCGCGCATCGCAAGATTCATGTTAGTCGAGATCAGCTTCGCCGGCGGATCGACCTTCACCACCTGCCCGGCTCTCTCGAATTCCAGATCGTGCATGACGCCGCTCGAATAGCGTGCGCGGATGCAATCATGGTCGAGCAGGTCCTTCGGATGCTTCGGCCTGCCGCGCCGCGCGATGTAACCGGGCGAAGCGACCACGACGTAGCTCTGTGGGCCGCTCAGCGGGATCGCCACCATGTCCTGCGCGAGATGCTCGCCATAGCGCACGCCGGCGTCATAGCCCCCGCTCACGATGTCGACGAAGCCGCTTTCGCTGACGATGTCGAGATCGACCTGCGGATGGGCACTCAGGAACGGCCCGGCCAGCGGCGCCAGCACCAGATCGACCGCGGGCGGCGGCGCATTGATGCGCAGGCGGCCCGAGGCGACCCCGCGCAGGCCCCGGACCTGCTCCAAGGCATCGCCGACATCGCGTAGCGCCGGTGCGACGCGCGACAACAGCAGCTCGCCCGCCTCGGTCAGCGCGACGCTGCGGGTCGTGCGGTTCATCAGGCGGACGCCGAGACGTTCCTCCAGGTCCCGCAGCCGCTGGCTAAGGCTCGATACGGACACGCGAATTTCGACCGCCGCGCGCCGGAAATTCCGGGTGCGGGCAACTGCCACGAAGACATCGAGATCGCGCAAATCGGGCTCGGCCATTGTTCGTCAATGTGAACAAGGCGTTCTGGATTGTCCAGCTTATCAGCGCAATCGCTCTGGCTCATATCTGGCCTCGTGACGCGGCGCAGCCGCCTTTTCGAGGATGATCATCATGGAACAGCGCAAACTCGGTTCAACCGGCCCGACCGTCTCCACATTCGGCCTCGGCTGCATGGGCATGTCGGAGGTCTACGGCGCCGCCGATCGCGGCGAGGCCATCGCCACGGTGCACGCGGCGCTCGACGGCGGCATCACCCTGCTCGACACCGGCGATTTCTACGCCATGGGGCACAACGAGATGCTGTTGCGGGACGCGCTGAAGGACGTGCCGCGCGACAAAGTGCAGCTCAGCGTCAAGTACGGCGCGCTGCGCGGCCCCGCCGGTGAATTCGCGGGAATGGACACGAGGCCGGCGGCGACAAAGAACTTCCTCGCCTATTCGCTGCAGCGCCTCGGCACCGACTATGTCGACATCTACCGTCCCGCGCGTCTCGATCCCAATGTGCCGATCGAGGAGACCATCGGCGGTCTCGCCGATCTCGTGAAGGCCGGTTATGTCAGGCATATCGGCCTGTCCGAGGTCGGCTCCGACACCATCCGCCGCGCGCATGCGGTGCATCCGATCGCCGATCTCCAGATCGAATATTCGCTGATCGAGCGCGGCATCGAACGCGATATCCTGAAGACCTGCCGCGAGCTCGGCATTGGCATCACCGCTTACGGCGTGCTCGCGCGCGGCCTGATCAGCGGTCACTGGTCGAAGGACTCAGGCAGGGCCGGCCGTGACTACCGGCTGATGACGCCGCGCTTCCAGGGTGCGAACCTCGATACCAATCTCGCGCTGGTGGAGCAGCTGCGCGCAATCGCGAACGAGATCGGCGCAACGCCGGCACAGGTTGCGATCGCCTGGGTCGCTGCACAGAACAACGCGATCGTGCCGCTGGTTGGCGCCCGCACCCGCAACCGCCTCAGCGAAGCGCTTGGCACAACGAAGGTGACGCTGACGCCGGTGCATGTCGCGGCGCTGGCCAAGGCGTTTCCACCCAATATCGCGGCCGGCACGCGCTACCCGGCCGAGCATATGGCGCATCTCGACAGCGAGAAGCCGGCGACGGCGTAACCGCGGCGATCAGGTGCGATGGACGCTGAGATCCTCGAACACGGGCCCGTCGCCGTTGAGCGGATTGGCGGGATCGCGTGAATAGCGCAGCGTCTCGAAGCGCATCGCGCGCGCATCGATCATCAGGAGGCGGCCGACGAGGCCGTCGCCGAAGCCGACGATCTCGCGGATGGCCTCCAGCGCCATCATCGAGCCGAGCACGCCCGCGAGCGCGCCCATGACGCCGGCCTCTGCACAGGCCGGCACCGTGCCGGGCGGCGGCGCTTCCGGAAACAGGCAGCGGTAGGTCGGATTGAACTCGCCCTGCTCGTTCGTCTCATGCGCGCGGATGGTGGTCAGCGAGCCGTCGAAGGTGCCGAGCGCCGCTGATATCAGCGGCCGCTTGGCGAAGAAGCAGGCATCGGAAACGAGATAGCGCGTCGAGAAATTGTCGGAGCCGTCGAGCACCAGGTCGTAATCGCCGATCAGGCCGAGCGCGTTATCCGCGTTGAGCCAGGTGGCGTGACCGATGAAGCGGACATGTGGGTTGAGCGCCGCGATCCGCTCGGCGGCACTCTCGACCTTGTGCCGCCCGATATCGGGCGTCGTATGGATCACCTGGCGCTGCAGGTTGGACAGCGACACCACGTCGTCGTCGACCACGCCGAGCGTGCCAACGCCGGCGGCGGCCAGATACATCAGCGCGGGCGCGCCGAGCCCGCCGGCGCCGATCACCAGGACCGAGGCCCGCTTCAGCGCCGCCTGGCCGGGGCCGCCGACGTCGCGCAACACGATGTGGCGGGCATAGCGTTCGAGTTCGTCCGGGCTCAGCATCGTCGTACGCCTCTCCTACCAAGCCGCCGCTCTCAACCCTCATGGTGAGGAGGCGCAAAGCGCCGTCTCGAACCATGCAGGTCCCGATTTCGCCGCGGCCATCCTTCGAGACGCGGCCTCGAGGCCGCTCCTCAGGATGAGGATCTCAGCTCGCAGCCTCTACGCCACTGAACCACCGCAACATTGTTCGCGACCAACGAGATGTGCTTCAATCGCATGCTTTTCAATGTTTTGGCGTTCAACGGGCTGGCTGGATTTGTCATGAGATCGATGCTTGCGGCAACACTGATGTTGGCGGCTGCCACGGGCGCGCACGCCCAGATGACGACGCCCCAAGTGCCAGGCGCCCCGAAAACGATCCAGACCGTTCCGGTCAAGCCCCCTGCGATGCAGACGCCGTCCGCGACGGCCGATGGCATGGCCAAAGCCGAGCGGCTGGCGCTCCAGTCCGACCTCGCCTGGGTCGGACAATATAACGGCGCCATCACCGGCGACGTCAGCGAGCGCATGGTCAACGCCATCAAGGAGTACCAGAAGGCCAAGGGCGGCAAGCCGACCGGCGTGCTCAATCCGCAGGAGCGCACCGCGCTCACTGAGGCGGCACGCAAGAAGCAGGAGAGCGTCGGCTGGAAGATCGTGACGGAGCCGACCAGCGGCGCCCGGCTCGGCATTCCCGGCAAGCTGGTGCCGCAGCAGGCAAGCGACGCCAACGGCTCGAAATGGACCTCGCCGACAGGGACGGTGCAGGTGGTTCTCAGCCGCCGCAAGGAAGTGAGCCCGACCTCGGCCAAGCTCGCCGATCTCGAGAAGGAGCCGTCCGGCCGCAAGGTCGATTACACCGTGGTGAAGCCGGATTTCTTCGTGCTGTCGGGCTTGCAGGGCCAGAAGAAGTTCTACGTCCGCGGCACCTTCAAGGGTGACGAGGTCCGCACCATGACGATCCTCTACGACCAGGCGACAGAGAATACGGTCGAGCCGGTCGTGATCGCGATGTCGAGCGCGTTCAACGCGTTTCCGTCGGGACCGCTGGCCGGGCCGCCGCCGCGCAAGACCGTTGAATACGGCACCGGCATCGTCGTCAGCGAGGACGGCGCGATCGTCACCGACCGCCTCGTCACCGATGGCTGCCTTGCGATCACGATCGCCGGCCATGGCAGCGCCGACCGTCTCGCCGAGGACAAGGAGCACGATCTCGCGCTGCTGCGCATCTACGGCGCGCGCGACCTGAGGCCGCTCAGCCTCGCCGGAGGGGCCGCGAAGACCAATGTCGATGTCGTCGGCATCGCCGATCCGCAAAGCCAGGGCGGCGCCGCCGCCGTGTCGAACCTCAAGGCCGCGTTGACGCCGGCGATGAGCAGCAATTCCGCGCTCTCGCCGCCGCCAGCGGTCGGCTTCTCCGGCAGCCCAGCCGTCGACGGCGACGGCAAGTTCGCCGGCATCGCGCTGCTGAAGCCGGCGGTGGTCGCGGGACCCGCGACGTCGGTGCCGGCATCACAGGCGATGATGGTCTCTGCCGAGGCGGTGCGCGGGTTTCTCAAGGCGAAGGGCGTCAGCCCGAATGGCACGTCGACGGACGCCAAAGCCGCCGTCGTGCGCGTGATCTGCGTGCGCAAGTAGGTCTCGTGCCCCTGGACGCGTTGCAGCGCTTGCGCTGCCGCGCAGAGCCGGGGCACGGCCGTGCGGGCCACCTTACGTACGATTACGGAGCCGGTAATGGTACGGATTCGCTGGCATTCGCGATTCCGCCATCATCGTTGCCGTTGATTCGGACCTCCGCGATCCCCTTTGGATCGGGCCGGCACGTCCTGAGCGAGAAGCGCTCAGCATCCAGAAGCGATGCACGTTCGCGTGGCGTATCCCTGACCCAGCACTCCAAAGGATTGACCTTCAATGCATACGATCGTAATGGCCACCCAAAAGGGCGGCAGCGGCAAGAGCACGCTCGCCATCGGCCTCGCCTTGGCCGCCAAGCAGGCCGGCTTCACCGTCCGCCTGATCGAGACCGACCCGCAGGGCACCCTCTCCAACTGGCAGCGCCGCCGCTCTACCGACGATCTCGTCGTCGAGCCGATCTATCACGCCGCCGATATCGCGCCGCGTCTCAAGATGCTCGCCGACAGCGGCCTCCAGCTCGCGATCGTCGACACCGCCGCCGGCCTCAGCGCCGCCACCACCGCCGCGATCCGCCATTCCGACCTCTGCCTGATCCCGGCCCGTCCCAGCGTCGCCGACATCGAGGCGACCGTCTCGACGCTCAGCGTCGCCCGCGCCTGGAAGCGGCCTTACAGCTTCGTGCTCAACCAGACGCCGATCCGCGGACAGCGCATCGACAACGCCGCGACCGCGCTCGCCGAGGAAGCCGCGCTCGATCTTGCCGAGGTGCTCGCGCGTCCGCTGATCGTGATGCGCAACGATCACCAGGACTCGCTTGCGAGCGGCCTTGCCGTGAGTGAATTCGCGCCGAACGGAAAGTCGGCGGACGAGATCCGCGGCCTCTGGCGCTGGTTCGAGACCCGGCTCGAGCTCGAAGCCACCACCAATGTCCTGATCGACCAGGTCATCTCGGCTGCGCACGGCATGCTGCAGATCGCTGCGGAACAGGCGGCGGACGAGACCACGGCACTGGCGTCCTGAGCGGGGCGATCGCTCGGACGACAGTCGGGCTCTTCGCCATCCGGTGAACGGGCCCAAGCGACGAAGCAGTTCGGCCACCAGCCCGGCCGGATTGCTTCGCCTCGCGCGTTGTAGCGAGGGCTCCCGTAGCCTGGATGAAGCGAAGCGCAATCCAGGAAGGTCTCTCCGCGGAGAGGCCGGCCCCGGATTACGCTGCGCTCCATCCGGGCTACGACGCTGCGGCAATCCCGACGGTCACTTTTGACATTTCGGGCACCAGAAGGTCGAACGACCGTTCTGCACGAACCGCTTGATCGTGCCGCCGCAGCGCGGCGTCGTGCATTTTTCGCCTTCGCGGTCATAGACCTTGAACGAGTGCTGGAAATAGCCGAGCTCGCCGGTGGTCTGGCGGTGATCGCGCAAGCTGGAGCCGCCGGCCTTGATGGCATCGTTCAGCACGGTGTGGATCGCGCCGACCAAGCGCTGCGCATGATCCGTCGGCTCGCCCTTCCTGGTGGATAGCGTCGCAGCAATGCGCCGCGGCGACAGATGCGAGCGGTGCAGCGCCTCGCAGACATAGATGTTGCCGAGCCCGGCCACCACGCGCTGGTCGAGCAGCGCGGCCTTCAGGCTCGTGGTCTTGCCTTGGCAGGAGCGCGCCAGCATCGCGGCGTCGAATTCGTTGCCGAGCGGCTCGGGGCCGAGCCCGCGCAGCAGCGGCTCGTCTTCGAGCGCGCCACGCGCAATCACTTTCATGTATCCGAAGCGGCGCGGATCGTTGAAGACGATGTCGGCGCCCGAGGACATCCGAAACAGCACGTGGTCGTGGGCGGAATCCTTGGCCTTCGGATAATGAAACTCGCCTGGCTGAGCCTCGTTGTCCGGCTTGATGACGCGGAACGAGCCCGACATGCCCAGATGCATCAAGAGCACGTCGCCGGAGGCGAGATCGGCCATGAGATATTTTGCACGGCGCCCGAGGCCCGTGACGACTTGTCCCCTGAGCCGGGCCACGAAGTCGGGCTGGAACGGAAAGCGCAAATCTGGCCGGCGGGCCTCCGCATCGAGGATTTTCGCGCCCTCCATCACGGGCTGAAGGCCGCGGCGGACGGTCTCGACTTCGGGCAATTCAGGCATGGTCGGGCATTCACCTTATGAATGCGGTGTGATAGCGCCATTGCGGCGGGCGGGCTATGGTCCGCCGAGTGGAGTAGAGTAATGGATCGGCCGGGCGAAACCACGCATTTTGGCTTCAGGGACGTTCCCCTCGGGGACAAGCAGACGCTGGTGAACGATGTGTTTCGCAGCGTGGCGTCGCGCTATGACCTGATGAACGATTTGATGTCCGGTGGCCTGCACCGGGTCTGGAAGGACATCATGATCACCGCGCTGGATCCGCCGAGGGGCGACCGGCCGTTCGCGCTGCTTGACGTCGCCGGCGGCACCGGCGACATCTCGTTCCGTGCCGCCAAGTCCGCCGGCCCCGGCTTCCACGCCACGGTGTGCGACATCAATGCGGACATGCTGGCCGTGGGGCGCGAACGCGCCGCCAAGCGTCATCTGGACACCCAGGTCGATTTCGTCGAAGGCAATGCCGAATCGCTCGGCTTCGCCGACCGCAGCTTCGATGCCTATACGATCGCTTTCGGCATCCGCAACGTGCCCCGGATCGACCTTGCGCTGCGCGAGGCCTATCGCGTGCTGAGACCCGGCAGCCGCTTCCTGTGCCTGGAATTCTCCACTGTCGAGATGCCCGGCCTCGACAAGCTCTATGATCTGTTCTCGTTCAAGGTGATCCCCCCGCTCGGGCGCATGGTCACGGGCGACGCCGAATCGTACCAGTATCTCGTCGAGTCCATCCGCAAATTTCCGAAGCCCGCCGCCTTCGCCGACATGATCCGCGAGGCCGGCTTTGCCCGCGTCAGCTGGCAGACACTCTCCGGCGGCATCGTCGCATTGCATTCGGGCTGGCGTTTGTGATCTCTGCCGTCACCCACATTGCGCGCCTGATCCGCGCCGCGTTCGTGTTTGCGCACGAAGGCGTGTTCGGCGCGGTCGATCCGAGCCTGGTGCCGCCGCCGGGACAGCTCGCGCTGAAGCTGGCGCGCATCATCGAGCGCCGTGGCGCCAAGCAGGGACCGCGGATCTCGCGCGCGCTGACGCGGATGGGCCCGGCCTATCTCAAGCTCGGCCAGTTCCTGGCCACGCGCCCCGACGTGGTCGGCGTCATCATGGCGCGCGACCTCGAAAGCCTGCAGGACCGCCTGCCGCCTTTTCCGCAGCAGGAAGCCGAGGCCACGATCGCGACCTCGCTGGAACGGCCGCTGACGGACATCTTTGTGAGCTTCGGCCCGCCGGTCGCGGCGGCCTCGATCGCGCAAGTGCATCGCGGCGAGGTGGTGCGCGACGGCATCCGCAAGTCCGTCGCGATCAAGGTGCTGAGACCCAACGTTGCCGCGCGCTTCCGCCGCGATCTCTCCGATTTCTTCTACGTCGCGCACAAGGCTGAGGCCTATTCGGCCGAGGCGCGGCGCCTGCGCCTGATCGAGGTCATCAACACCATGTCGCGCTCGGTCGCGATGGAGATGGACCTACGGTTAGAGGCTGCCGCGCTGTCGGAGATGGCGGAGAACACGCGCGACGATCCCGATTTCCGCGTGCCCGCCGTCGACTGGGACCGCACCACGCACAACGTGCTGACGATGGAATGGATCGACGGCATCGCGCTGAACGATCACAAGCGCCTCGCCGAGGCGCGGGTCGACCTGCCCGATCTCGGCCGCAAGGTGATCCAGAGCTTCCTGCGCCACGCGCTGCGCGACGGCTTCTTCCACGCCGACATGCATCCGGGCAATCTGTTCCTGGATGACGCCGGCCGCCTCGTCGCGGTCGATTTCGGCATCATGGGCCGGCTCGGCATGAAGGAGCGGCGCTTCCTCGCCGAGATCCTGCTCGGCTTCATCACCCGCGATTATCGCCGCGTGGCCGAAGTGCATTTCGAGGCCGGCTATGTGCCCGCGCATCATTCGGTCGAGAATTTTGCCCAAGCCATCCGCGCCATCGGCGAGCCGATCCACAACCGCACGGCGGAAGAGATCTCGATGGCGCGGCTGCTCACGCTGCTGCTCGAGGTCACCGGCCTGTTCGACATGACGACGCGGCCCGAGCTGATCCTGCTGCAGAAGACCATGGTGGTGGTCGAGGGCGTGGCGCGCGGCTTCGATCCCAAGCTCGACATCTGGCGGATCGCCGATCCCGTGGTGCGCGAATGGATCGAGCGCAACCTCGGACCCATCGGCCGCATCGAGGGCGCCCTCACAGGGACCGGGGACATCGCGCGGGTCTTGATGCGCCTGCCTGAGATCGCCGAGCGGTCGGTGAAGGTGCTCGAGCAGCTCGAGACCATGACGCGGGAGGGCATCAGGCTTTCGCCGGAGAGCATCGCGGCGATGGGACGCAGCGAGGGCCGCAAGAACCGCTGGCGCACCGTGGCGCTCTGGATCATCGCCGCGACCTTCATCGGGATTCTGATCGCCGTCCGAAATCTGTGATTGCACTGCAATCACATGGGTGATAGCATCGCTATCATTCCGTGCCGGAGGGCGTCATGGCAAGCCTGACCATCCGCAAGCTCGACGACGCCGTCAAAACCTATTTGCGGCTGCGCTCGGCCAAGAACCACAGGTCGGTCGAGGAGGAGGTCCGGGTCATCCTGCGGGAGCTGATCGAGGGCCGCGAGGAGCCGCTGACGCCGTTTGCGGTGCCCTCCGCCGCCCCGACGCCGCAGCGCAGCGGCGCCGTTCCCGAGGTCAGCGTCACCCTGATCATCGGCGGCGGGATCGCGGCCTATAAGTCGCTCGACCTGATCCGCAGGCTGAAGGAGCGCCGCATCGAGGTCCGCTGCGTGCTGACCAATGCGGCGCAGCAATTCGTGACGCCGCTGGCCGCGAGCGCCCTGTCGCATGAGCGCGTCTATACCGACCTGTTCGACCCGCAGAGCGAGTTCGATGCCGGCCATATACGCCTCGCGCGCGACTGCGACCTGATCGTGGTGGCGCCGGCCACGGCCGACCTGATGGCGAAGATGGCGAACGGCCATGCCGACGACCTCGCCAGCGCCATCCTGCTCGCGAGCAACCGCAAGGTGCTGCTGGCGCCGGCGATGAATCCGCTGATGTGGAGCAACGCGGCGACCCGACGCAACGTCGCCCAGCTCCAGCGCGACGGCGTTGTGCTGATCGGCCCGAATGCGGGCGAGATGGCCGAGGCCGGCGAAGCCGGAACGGGCCGCATGTCGGAAGCCATCGAGATCGCCAATGCCGCCGAGCGCCTGCTGCGGCCGCCGACGCCGAAGCCGCTCGCGGGCACGCGCGTGCTGATCACCGCCGGTCCCACCCATGAGGCGATCGACCCGGTGCGCTATATCGCTAACCGTTCCTCCGGCAAGCAGGGCTTTGCCATTGCCGCCGCTGCACAGGCCGCGGGCGCCGAGGTTACTCTGGTGAGCGGTCCGGTCGACCTCGACGATCCCCCGGGCGTGACGGTGAAGCATGTCGAATCGGCGCGGCAGATGCTGGAGCAGGTCAAGGCCGCGCTTCCCACCGACGTCGCGATCTTCGCCGCCGCAGTCGCCGACTGGCGCGTCGCCAATGAAGGCGAGCAGAAGCTGAAGAAAACCGCGGCCGGCATGCCGCCGCTGCAATTGGTCGAGAACCCCGACATTCTCGCCACCATCTCCAAGCTCGCCGACAAGCGCCCGAGGCTCGTGATCGGCTTTGCCGCCGAGACCGAGCACCTCATCGACAACGCCAAAGCAAAATTTGCGCGCAAGGGCTGCGACTGGATCGTCGCCAACGACGTCTCGCCCGCCACCGGCGTGATGGGCGGCGACCGCAACACGGTCCACCTGCTCAGCCGCAAGACCGGTGCGCCGGACGGCGAGATTGCAGTTGATTCCTGGCCGGCGATGACCAAGGAACAGGTCGCCATCGAACTGGTCGCGCAGATCGCGAAAAGCGTGACCGGCAAATCCCTGGAGACCGCGTCTTGAGCACCGAGGTTACCGTCGAGCTGCAACGCCTCGCCCACGCCGAAGGCCTGCCGCTGCCGGCCTATCAAACCAGCGAGGCCGCCGGCCTCGATCTGATGGCGGCGGTGCCGGACGACGCGCCCATGGCGCTCGCACCGGGCCAGTATGCGCTGGTGCCGACCGGTCTTGCCATCGCCTTGCCGCCCGGACACGAGGCGCAGGTGCGGCCACGTTCGGGGCTGGCAGCCAAGCACGGCGTCACCGTGCTGAATTCGCCGGGCACGATCGATGCGGACTACCGCGGCGAGATCAAGGTGATCCTGATCAATCACGGCAGCGCGCCTTTCGTGATCAAGCGCGGCGAGCGCATCGCCCAGATGGTGATCGCGCCGGTGCTGCAGGCCGCGCTGGTTCCCGTCGTCACCTTGTCGGCGACCGATCGCGGCGCCGGCGGTTTTGGCTCGACCGGGCGCTAACCCAAGACAACTCCAGCCGAATCATCCGCAGAATCACGCGCCTTGGAACCGCGCGGCCCGCATTTTTTTGGGGCCGCCTTTGCGTTCACGATCTGGACTCTTACCGGCGGAGTCGCGGTGAGGGTATTGTCTTTTGATTCGCGCGCGACGGGGGTCGCCGCGCGCAGATTCGTGCGGTCTTGAATTTCCGCGTCTTGGGGCAACTATGTCAGGCGTGATCGTGTCGATGCGTCGGACGCTGTTGTCGTGCACATCGCTGGCGCGCAACGGCTTGGTGGGAGGCGCTCTCGCAGCGCTGCTGCCGGCTGCGCCGGCCAAGGCCGCCGACCTCATCGACACCCTCGCCCTCGTGATGGATCTCAACCGGCAGGAACTCGCGGTGCTCGCCACCGCGCTGGCCCTGCTCGGCTTCTCGGTGATGGCCGCGATCCTGTTGATGCGGACGCGGGTGCGCACGGCGAAGAACGAGGCGCGGCTGCGCGCGCGGATCGGGGAACTTCAGCTCCAGGCCGACCGCTTCGGCGCACTGTTGTTCGCCGAGCCGCAGATCCTGATCTCATGGCCGGCGGGCGACAACCGCGCGCAGATTTCCGGCGATATCGCGCTGGTGCTGCCGCGCGATTCCTCGCCGCAGCGCGTGCTGGCGTTCGGAACCTGGCTGCCGCCGGAACCGGCGCTGCTGATGGACCATGCGGTCGATGCGCTGCGCGAGCGCGGCGACGGGTTCCAGCTGACGCTGACCACCGCGCACGGCCATATGCTGGAAGCGATCGGGCGCGCCATCGGCGGCCAGGCCATCGTCCGCATTCGCGAGCTCTCGGGCCTGCGCCGTGATCTGGCCGAAACCAATCTGCGCTACAAGGCGCTCTCCGACGAGACCGAGATGCTTCGCGGCTTTGCCGCGGCCGCACCGTGGCCGATCTGGGCGAAGGGCGAGAACGGCGCGCTGACCTACGCCAACCCGGCCTATGTGCGCGCCACCGAGGCGACCAGCGCCATCGATGCCCAGGAGCGCAAGCTCGAGCTGCTCGACAGCGACGACCGCAATGCGATGGAGCGGGGGCTGAAGGACGCCGCCAATTTCACCTCGCGGCTGCCGATCGTGGTCGGCGGCGAACGGCGCATCTACGACGTGCGCGCCGTCAATGTCGGCAGCGGCAGCGTCGGCGTCGCCATCGATGCCAGCGAGGCGGATGCGCTGAGCTCGGCGCTGGTGCGCATGGCGGAGGCGCACCGCCGCACGCTCGACCAGCTCTCCTCCGGCGTTGCCGTGTTCGACGGCCAGCGGCGCCTTGCCTTCTACAACGATTCCTATCGCCGGCTGTGGGATCTCGATCGCAACTTCCTCGACGCCCATCCGGACGATTCCAGCGTGCTCGACCAGCTCCGCGCCGCGCGCAAATTGCCGGAGCAGCCGGATTTCCGCGCCTGGAAGGCCAAGCTGCACGAGGCCTATCGCGCGGTCGAGACCGCCAAGGACACTTGGTTCCTGCCTGACGGACGCGCGCTTTCGGTCGTCACCACGCCGAACCCGGAAGGAGGCGTCACCTATCTGTTCGACGATGTCACTGAAAGCCTCGACCTCGCCCGCCGCTTCGACGGCCTGATCCGCGTCCAGCGCGAGACGCTGGACAGCCTCGCCGAGGGGGTCGCGGTGTTCGGCAGCAACGGCAAGGCGCAGCTGTTCAATCCGGCCTTCGTGCGGATGTGGAAGCTGTCGAGCGATGCCATGCGCGACGAGCCGCATATCCAGACCGTCGAAGGCTGGTGCCATCAGCTGTTCGACGATCCGCAAGTCTGGCGCCAGATCCGCGAGGCCATCACCGCGATCGAGAACCGCGCCGACCTGCCGCTGAAGCTGGAGCGCAAGGACGGCAGCGTGCTCGACGGCATGATCCGGCCGCTGCCGGACGGCGCCACCATGCTGACCTTCCAGGACATCACCGACACCGAGAATGTCGAGCGCGCGCTGCGCGAGCGCAACGAGGCGCTGGAGGCGGCCGACCAGATGAAGGTGGATTTCGTCCACCACGTCTCCTACGAGCTGCGCTCGCCGCTCACCACTATCATCGGCTTTGCGCATTTCCTCAGCGATCCCTCGACCGGACCGCTGACGCCGAAGCAGGCCGAATATCTCGACTACGTCACCAAATCGACCAACGCTCTGCTCGCGCTCACCAACAACATCCTGGATCTCGCCACCATCGACGCCGGCGCGATGAAGCTGGAACTCGGGCAGGTCGACGTCAGCAAGGCCATCGAGCTTGCCGCCGAGGGCATCCAGGACCGGCTCGCCACCGACCGCATCCGCCTCAAGGTCGAGATCGCGCCCGACGTCGGCAGCTTCGTCGGCGACGAGAAGCGCGTGGTGCAGGTGCTCTATAACCTCCTCGCCAACGCGGTCGGGTTTTCTCCACAGGATTCCACCGTCGGCATCAGCGCGCGGCGCACGGACCGCAGCGTGGTCTTCACCGTGACAGATTCGGGCCCTGGAATACCTGCCGACATGAAAGACAAGGTGTTCAACTGGTTCGAAAGCCGCTCGCAGGGCTCGCGTCACCGCGGCGCCGGGCTCGGCCTGTCGCTGGTGCGCTCCTTCGTCGAGCTGCATGGCGGCAAGGTGCGGGTGGATTCGATCGTCGGCCGCGGCACGGTCGTGATCTGCGATTTCCCGACCGACCAGGCGGCGCATCGCGACGCCGCCGAATGACGG
This sequence comes from Bradyrhizobium sp. NBAIM03, assembly GCF_020194055.1. Lineage (NCBI taxonomy): Bacteria > Pseudomonadati > Pseudomonadota > Alphaproteobacteria > Hyphomicrobiales > Nitrobacteraceae > Bradyrhizobium > Bradyrhizobium sp. NBAIM03. The sequence continues at coordinate 68,448 of NZ_JADYVS010000023.1, forward strand.
AAACAACCACATTCTCCGTCGCGCTTCACAACGAGACGGCCACGGCGCAATTAATGGCCGACCTCGCGCTGCTGGTCGGTCCCGGTGACGTCATTACGCTGACCGGCGATCTCGGCGCCGGCAAGACCGCGGCGGCGCGCAGCCTGATCCGCTATCTCGCCGGTGACGATGCGCTGGAAGTGCCGAGCCCGACCTTCACGCTGGTGCAGGGCTACGAGCTGCCGCCCTTCCCGGTGCTGCATGCCGATCTCTACCGTGTCGAGGAGGAGAGCGAGCTCGAGGAGATCGGGCTGTCGCCGCTGCCCGATGCCACGCTGGTGCTGATCGAATGGCCGGAGCGCGCCCCGTCGGCGATGCCCGAGAACCGCATCGACATCGCGCTGACGCATCGGCCGGCGCTGGGCGCGAGCGCACGTGCCGCCGACATCACAGGCCATGGCAAGAGCGCAGCTATAGTTGCGCGGCTGAAGGCGCTGCGCGACTTCCTCGACGCATCCGGTTACATCGATGCGACGCGCAAGCGCATGCCGGGCGACGCCTCGACACGCTCCTACGCGCGGCTGGTGCGCGATGAGGACATCGTCATCCTCATGAACTTCCCACAGCGGCCCGACGGCGCGGCGCTCTACAACGGAAAATCCTACAGCGCCGCGGTGCATCTGGCCGAGAACGTAAAACCCTTCGTCGCCATCGACGAAGGCCTCCGGGCGCAGGGGATCTCCGCGCCTGCGATCCATCATTTCGATCTCGACCAGGGCTTTCTGATCTCCGAGGATTTCGGCAGCGAGGGCGTGATCGAGGGCGATCCGCCGCGGCCGATTCTCGGGCGCTACGAAGCCGCCACCGACGTGCTGGCGATGCTGCACGGCAAGACGCTACCGGAGACGCTGCCGCTGGACGGGCAGACCTACGCGATCCCCGTCTTCGACGTCGAGGCGCTGCTGATCGAGATCGGGTTGATGCCGGAATGGTATTTGCCCGATCGCAACGCGCCGCTGAGCGATGAGGCGCGCGCGGAATTTTTTGCGATGTGGCGCGAATTGCTGAAGAGACCGCTGGCGGCGCCGAGGACGTGGATCATCCGCGACTATCACTCGCCCAATCTGATCTGGCTCGGCGAGCGCAACGGTGTCGAACGCGTCGGCGTGATCGATTTCCAGGACGCCGTGCTGGGGCCGCAATCCTACGACGTGGTGTCGCTGCTGCAGGATGCCCGCATCGACGTACCCGAGACTATCGAGCTGACGCTGCTGTCGCGCTACATCAAGGCGCGGCGGGCGCAGGACACGAGCTTCGACGCCGCCGGCTTCGCCGAGCTCTACGCGATCATGTCGGCGCAGCGGAACACGCGCCTGCTCGGCACCTTCGCCCGGCTCAACCGCCGCGATGGCAAGCCGCATTACCTGCGCCATCAGCCGCGGATCTGGACCTATCTCCAGCGCTCGCTGGCGCATCCCGCGCTCGCCCATCTGCGCGACTGGTATCTCGCCAACGTCCCGCCGCCGGGCTGATTCAGGACCGATTTACCGGCCGTTAGCCAAGATGTCGCTATTCTGGCGCCGAGGGAGCCGGAACATTGCGGGGCTGGAGCGGGGCAGATGGCAGCGAAAGCGGATCAGCGCGGAAATAGCCGGGTCATTTTCGAGCGCGGGTTTTCGGCCCAGATGATGGGAATCGACGGCACCTGGCGGCGCGACTGCACCATGGAGGACGTCTCCGAGACCGGCGCCAAGCTGACCATCGACGGCTCGGTCGAAGGTCTGCATCTGAAGGAATTCTTTCTCCTGCTGTCGTCCACGGGGCTCGCCTACCGGCGTTGCGAGCTGGCCTGGGTCAATGGCGACCAGATCGGCGTCAATTTCCTGAAAGTGGGCGACAAGAAGAAGAAGGTACGTTCCACAGCCGTTGGGGCGTGACGGCAACACCCGTCGTACAACCGTCACGGCGGGTGGTTAAGGCGGTCGAGATGCGGTGCGGCAGATCGAGCCTCGTGTTAGGATTGCGACGCGAAAAGGTCTGAGAAGGGGAAGGATGTCCGTCAAGCCGACCAAAGCCATGGTGCTCGCCGCAGGGTTTGGCCTGCGCATGCGCCCCCTGACGGACAAGATGCCGAAGCCGATGGTGCCGGTCGCAGGCCAGCCGTTGCTCGACCACGTGCTCGACAAGCTCGGCCAGGCCGGCGTGACCGAGGCGGTGGTCAACGTGCACTACCTGCCGGACCAGATCATCGACCACGTCGCATCACGCCAGCTTCCGCGCGTGACGATCTCCGACGAGCGCGACCAGGTGCTCGGCACCGGCGGCGGCGTCGTCAAGGCGCTGCCGCTGCTCGGCGATGCGCCGTTCTTCCACGTCAATTCCGACACGCTGTGGATCGACGGCGTGCGCTCGAACCTGACGCGGCTCGCCGAAAATTTCGATCCCGATCGAATGGACATCCTGCTCCTGATGGCGCCGACCGCGACCAGCATCGGCTATGGCGGCCGCGGCGATTACGGCATGCTGCCCGACGGCGCCTTGCGCAAGCGCAAGGAGAAGGAGGTCGTTCCGTTCGTCTATGCCGGCGCGGCGATCATGTCGCCCGCGATCTTCGTGGACGCACCCCGGGGCGAATTCTCGCTGACGAAAATGTTCGACCGTGCCAACGAGCAGGAACGGCTGTTCGGCCTGCGCCTCGACGGCGTCTGGATGCATGTCGGCACGCCCGACGCCGTGCACGCCGCGGAAGAGGCTTTTTTGGAGAGCGTGGCTTAGGGGCTGCCTCGAAGAGGCCGTAGCCCGGATGGAGCGTAGCGTAATCCGGGGCCTCTCGCCGCGGAGCAGCATCCCGGATTGCGCTGCGCTCCATCCGGGCTACGAACCTCGGCGAACAGCGGGGACGACTCCTCCGCCACCCATGACCATTTGACCCCGCCTCCCTATATTGCCTGATCCTTCGAATCAGGCAGCCCATGCGCGTCTTCAGCGTTCCCATCTCAGTTCCGTTCCTGCGCACGGTCGTCACGGCCCTGCTCGACGGCCGGCTGGTGGAGGGATTCGAGGCGCGCAAGGAACCGGCGCGGCTGGCGGACGCTACGCTGTATCTTCCGACGCGGCGCGCCATGCGGGTCGTGCGCGAGATCTTCCTCGACGAGATGAAGGCGGATGCCGTCGTGCTGCCGCGCATCGTTGCGCTCGGCGACATCGACGAGGACGAGCTCGCTTTCGCGGGCGAGAGCGAGCAGTTCTCCGGGACCGCGCCGCTCGACATTCCGCCACGCCTGGGCGAGCTCGAGCGGCGCCTGACGCTGGCGCAGCTCGTCGCCGCCTGGGCCAAGGGTCCGGTCCTGGCGCCGCTGGTCGTCGGCGGCCCCGCCTCGACGCTGGCGCTGGCGTCCGATCTCGCGCGCCTGATCGACGACATGGTGACGCGCGGCGTCGACTGGAGCGCGCTCGACGGCCTCGTGCCTGACAACCTCGACCGCTACTGGCAGCACTCGCTCGAATTCCTGCGCATTGCCCGCATCACCTGGCCCAATCACCTCGCCGAGATCAACCGGATCGAGCCGGCCGCGCGGCGCGATCTTCTGATCGCAGCGGAAGCGAGGCGCTTGACCGCGCATCCAAGTGGACCCGTGGTCGCGGCGGGCTCGACCGGCTCGATGCCGGCCACCGCAAAGTTCCTGCATGCGGTCGCCTCGCTGCCGCATGGCGCCGTGGTGCTGCCCGGTCTGGACACCGATCTCGACGAGGATGCCTGGCGCAGCATCGGCGGCAGCAGGGACCTCTTGGGCATCACCGAGAATCCGGCGTCGAACCATCCGCAATATGCGATGCATGCGCTGCTCGATCGCTTCGGCATCAAGCGCAGCGATGTCGAGATTTTGCAGCCGCCGGCGGAAGACGGCCGCGACCTGCTCGCGTCGGAATCGATGCGGCCGTCCGCCAAGACCGAGGTCTGGCACGACCGGCTGAAGCAGCCCGATGTTGCCGCGAAGATCGCGGGCGGCATGAAGAACCTCGCGGTGGTCGAAGCGCCCAATCCTGAAATGGAAGCGCTCGCCATCGCCATCGCCATGCGCGAGGCCAGACACCTGGACAAATCCGCGGCGCTGGTCACGCCCGACCGCGCCTTGGCGCGGCGGGTGATGGCGGCGCTGACCCGATGGGATCTCGCCTTCGATGATTCCGGCGGCGACGTCTTGATGGAGACATCCGCTGGCACGTTTGCGCGCCTTGCGGCGGAGGCGGCGACCAAGGGCCTGGAGCCGCCGACGCTGCTGGCGATGCTGAAGCATCCGCTGTGCCGGCTCGGCCGCGCGCCGGGGGCGTGGAAGATGGCGATCGAGAGCCTGGAGCTTGCGGTGCTGCGCGGCACGCGTCCGCCGGCAGGCACCGCGGGCCTCCTGCGCGAGTTCAACCGCTTCCGCGAGGAGCTGGCAAAGCTGTGGCGCAGCGAGGTCTCCGCACTGCATCGCGCCGAGCCGCGGGCGCGTCTCAAGGCCGAGGATCTCGATCGCATCCAGGCTCTGATCGACGCCCTGCAAAAGGCATTGGCGTCGATCGAGAGCCTGCCGCCGGCGAAGCCGTATGATTTCGCGGAGCTTGCGCATCGGCATCGCGAGATCATGATCGAGCTGTCGCGCGACGATCAGGGCATTCCGCTCGCCTTCGAGGATCGCGATGGACTCGCGCTCGCCGGCGCCTTCGACGATCTCTTGCGCGGCGGCACGACCAGCGGATTGATGGTGCAGCTAGCGGACTACGCGGGCGTGTTCCAGACCGCCTTCGGGGACCGCGCGGTGCGGCGGCGCGACAGGCCGGGCGCACGGTTGCAAATCTACGGCCCGCTGGAATCGCGCCTGATGCAGGCCGACCGCATCATCGTCGGCGGCCTGATCGAAGGTGTCTGGCCGCCGGCGCCGCGCATCGATCCCTGGCTGAGCCGGCCGATGCGGCACGAGCTCGGGCTCGATCTGCCGGAGCGCCGCATCGGCCTGTCCGCCCATGACTTCGCGCAATTGCTCGGCGGCGACGAGGTCATTCTCACTCATTCCGCAAAGGCCGGCGGCGCGCCGGCGGTGGCCTCGCGCTTCCTTCATCGGCTGGAGGCGGTGGCCGGCGATGAGCTCTGGCAGGCGGCGGTTCGCGCCGGCGAGACATATGTGCAGTTCGCTTCGGCGCTCGACCAGCCCGACGAGGTCAAGCCGATCAAGCAGCCGGAACCACGGCCGCCGCGCGCGACACGCCCGCTCAAAATGTCCGTCACCGAGATCGAAGACTGGCTGCGCGACCCCTACACGATCTACGCCAAACGCATCTTGCGGCTCGATGCGCTCGATCCCGTCGACATGCCGCTCTCGGCCGCCGACCGCGGATCGGCGATTCACGACGCCATCGGCGAATTCACGGAAAGCTATGCGGCGCGTCTGCCCGACGATCCCGCGCGGGTGCTGCGCGCGATCGGCGAGAAGCACTTTGCACCGCTGATGGAGCGGCCCGAAGCACGGGCGCTGTGGTGGCCGCGCTTCCAGCGCATCGCGCGCTGGTTCGGCGAATGGGAGACGGCGCGGCGCGAGGCGATCGCGGCGATCGTCGCGGAGACCCGTGGCGAGATCTCGATCATGCTCGATCCTCAGCGCAGCTTCCGCCTTTCCGCGCGCGCCGACCGCATCGAACGCCGCCAGGGCGGCGGCTACGCCATCCTCGACTACAAGACCGGCCAGCCGCCCACCGGCAAGCAGGTGCGCATGGGCCTGTCGCCGCAGCTGACGTTGGAAGCCGCGATCCTGCGCGAGGGTGGTTTTCCCGACATCGATGCCGGTGCCTCCGTGAACCAGCTCGTCTATGTCCGCCTCAGCGGCAACAATCCGCCCGGCGAGGAGCGCATCCTCGAGCTCAAGTACAAGCCCGGCGACGAGCCGCAGCCGCCGGACACCGCGGCGGCCGAGGCAAGAGCCAAGCTGGAAGCGCTGATCCGCGCCTTCGAGGACGAGAACCAGGCCTATATATCGCTGAACCTGCCGATGTGGGCGAATCGCTACGGCACCTATGACGACCTTGCCCGGATCAAGGAATGGTCCGCGGCCGGCGGGTTGGGAATCGAGGAATGGTGAAGGCGCCGCGTCCCATCCCTGACGAGGTGCGAGCGCGGCAGGCGCGCGCCTCCGATCCGACTGCATCGGCCTTCGTCTCGGCCAATGCCGGCTCGGGCAAGACGCATGTGCTGGTGCAGCGCGTGATCCGCCTGCTGCTCTCGGGCGTGCCACCGGAGAAGATTCTCTGCATCACCTTCACAAAAGCTGCCGCCGCCAACATGGCCGAGCGCGTGTTCACCACGCTTGGTCATTGGGTGACGCTGGACGATGACGCGCTCGACGCGGCGATCCGCGCGGTCGGCATCCCGCATCCCGGCGCAAAGCTGCGCCGCGACGCGAGAAAACTGTTCGCCTGCGCGCTGGAGACGCCGGGCGGGCTGAAGGTGCAGACCATCCACGCACTGTGTACCCGCCTGCTCCAGCAATTTCCGTTCGAGGCCAACGTTCCCGCACGCTTCGCCGTGATCGACGAGCGCGACCAGACCGACATGATGGAACGCGCCAATTTGAAGGTGCTGCTGGAAGCCGCACGCGATCCGGAGAGCGTCACCGGCCGCGCGCTGCTGACGGCGATGGCGAGCGCCGCGGATGTCACCTTCAAGGAGGTCGTGCGCGAGGCGTGCCTCAGCCGCGATCATTTCATGGCCTGGACCGACCAGGCCGGCAATGCGGAAGCCGCAGCGGCGCAGATGGCTGCGGTGCTGGGCGTTGACATCGGCGACCGTATCGAAGCCGTCGAGACGGAAATTCTCGACGGCCCGTTCCTGCCGCGCGCGTGCTGGGACGACATTGCCTTCGCGCTGGAGGACGGCAGCAAATCCGACAATGACCAGGCAGGGCGGCTGCGCGCGGCAAAGGTGTTTTCCGGCAGCGATCAGGTCGACGCCTATCTGTCCGTCTTCCTCACCGACGACAAGCTGCCGCGCAAGGCGGTGCTGACCAAGAAGTTCTGCGATCACAATCCCTCCGTGGCCCGCCTGTTCGAAGCCGAGGCGCAGCGCCTTGCAGGGCTGATCGAAAAGCGCCGTGCCGTGACGGTTCGGGACCGCACCGCGGCCCTGCTGCATATCGCGACAGCGGCCGCCGCGAATTACCGCCGCGAGAAGCAGGAGCGCGGCCTGCTCGACTACGACGACCTCATCGACAAGACGCTGGCGATGCTGGACCGTATCGCCTCGGGCTGGGTGCATTACAAGCTCGACCGCGGCGTCGATCACGTGTTGATTGACGAGGCGCAGGATACCAGCCCGCGGCAATGGGACATCATCGCGCACATCATCTCCGAGTTCACCGCCGGCGAAGGTGCGCGCGAGGGGCTGAACCGCACCATCTTCGCTGTCGGCGACGAGAAGCAGTCGATCTTCTCGTTCCAGGGCGCAGCTCCCCACGAGTTCGACGCGCGCAGGCGCGAGCTGCATCGCAAGTTCACCGCCGCCGGCCTGAAATTCGATCCGGTCGCCTTCACCTATTCGTTCCGCTCGGGCGCGACGATCCTGCATTCGGTCGACCACGTCTTCCGCGATCCCGCGATCTACAAGAGCATCCATTCGGTCGAGATCGGCCATCCCCTGCACAATTCGCTGAGCGATGCCGGCCCGAGCGTGATCGAGCTGTGGGATCTCGCCGAGGCCGACGATCGGCAGGACATCGAGGGCTGGCGTGCGCCATTCGACGGCGTCGCCGTCACCAGCCCCGAGGTCAAGCTTTCCCGACGCATCCAGGCCGAGATCAAGCGGCTGGTCGAGAGCGGCACGCTGACCGGGCACGAGGGCGAGCGTCGTCCTCTTCGCTATGGCGACATGCTGATCCTGGTGCGCCGGCGCGGCAACGCATTCGACGCCGTGATCCAGGCGCTGAAGCACGCCGGCATTCCGGTCGCCGGTGCCGACCGCCTCAAGCTCACCGAGCACATCGCCATCATCGACCTGATGAACCTGGCCGACGCGCTGCTGCTGCCACAGGACGATCTCGCGCTCGCGGTGGCGCTGAAGAGCCCGCTGTTCGGGCTCGATGACGACGATTTGTTCACTCTTGCCTGGGACCGCAAGGGCTCGCTGCGCCGCGCGCTCGGCGAACACGCGGCTGGCAACGAGAAATTCACGACCGTGCTGCGTCGCCTGGAAGCCTGCGAGATCCGCGCCCGCGAGGAGACGCCGTTCGCGTTCTACGCCTGGCTGTTGGGCGGCGATGGCGGGCGTGCGCGCATCCTGCGCCGGCTCGGCCATGAGGCCAACGACGCGCTCGACGAATTCCTGGAGCTCGCGCTGAACTCCGAGCGCAAGGCGCCGGCTTCGCTGCAGGGCTTCATGGCCTGGCTGCGCTCGGCCGACACCGAAGTGAAGCGCGACATGGAGATCTCGCGCGACGAGGTGCGGGTGATGACCGTGCACGGCGCCAAGGGCCTGGAGGCCTCGGTCGTGTTCATGGTCGACACCACGTCCTCGCCCGCGGACTCGCAGCGGCTGCGGCTGATCCAGGTACCGCGCGGCAATGGCGGCGAGGTCGTGGTCTGGGCCGGCCGCAAGGCCGACGATCCCAGGCCTGTCGCCGAGGCGCGCAAGGCGATGCTGGAGGAGACCGAGGACGAATATCGCCGCCTGCTCTACGTCGCGATGACGCGCGCGGCCGATCGGCTGATCGTCGGCGGCTGCATGCCCGGCAACATGAAGACGGTGCGCAAGCTGAGCTGGTACGACCTCGTCGACACCGGGCTCAAAGGCTCGGGCCTCGACAAGCAGGTGATCGAGACGCCGCTCGGCAAGGTCACCCGGTTCGCCCGTCCTGAGGACGTCGCGGCGCTGGGCGCGCCGGCGGCCTCCGTGCACCAGACCATCGCGCTGCCGGAGTGGCTGCGGACACCGGCCCCGCGCGAGACCATCGACGAGGATCCCGTGCGCCCCTCGGGCCAGCCTGCCGAGGAGGGCCGCAGCGTCCGATCGGGCGAATCGGTGCAGTCGCGCGCGCTGGCGTTGCAACGGGGCACGCTGGTGCATCGGCTGTTGCAATCGCTGCCCGACATCGCCGGCGAGCGCCGGCGCGAGGCCGCGCTCGGCTTCATGGCGCGCAACGCCGCGGACTGGCCGGAGGCCGATCGCATCGCACTGGCCGACAAGGTGCGCGCCCTGATCACGGAGCCGCGTTTTGCGCCCGTCTTTGCCGCCGGCAGCCGGGCAGAGGTCGCGATCGCCGGCCGGCTGGAGCGGCCGGGCCGCACGCCGGCCCTGGTGTCGGGGCAGATCGACCGACTGGTCGTGCGCCCTGAGGAGGTCCTGATCGTCGACTTCAAGACCAACCAGGCAGCGCCCAAAAGCGCGGCCGAGGCGCCGGCGACCTATGTCCACCAGCTTGCGCTGTACCGGGCGGTGCTGTCGCGGCTTTATCCCCAAAGGTCCGTCAGGGCCGTCCTGCTCTGGACCGAGGCCCTTGAATATATGGAGATTTCGCCCCCCGCGCTGGACGCGGCGCTGGCATCCCTTCATCTCGGTGTGAGCGTCCTTGACCCGGCAAGGGGCCGTTCATAGGTTGACCACATGATCCCGGGCGCGATTCCAGGTCGCGCCGATTCTCTTTCAACCGAGTGAGGTACTCCCAATGGCCGTTAGCAAGGTTTCCGACGCCGATTTCGAAGCCGAAGTGCTCAAGGCGAACGGCCCCGTGGTCGTCGATTTCTGGGCCGAATGGTGTGGCCCCTGCCGCATGATCGCACCCGCTCTCGACGAGATCGCCGGCGCGATGGGCGACAAGGTCAAGATCGTGAAGCTCAATGTCGACGAGAGCCCGAAGACCGCCTCGAAGTATGGCGTGATGTCGATCCCGACTCTGATGATCTTCAAGGGCGGCGAAATGGCCTCGCGCCAAGTCGGCGCCGCGCCGAAGGCGAAGCTGCAGCAGTGGATCACCTCCGCGGTCTGATCCACTGGCGCAAGATTATTTTCGACAACGGCCGGCGAAAGCCGGCCGTTTGGCGTTGATGGGACGTGTTCAGCGTATGACGAGTCCTGCCCTTGCCTGCTCCTCCCCGAAAGCGCGATCGCAAGCCCACCTCTCTCGCCGCAATGGAGGCGCGGTCGGTCGACGCGATCCCGCGCGGCGGTGAATGGCAATATGAACCCAAGTGGGACGGCTTCCGCTGCCTGCTGGCGCGCAACGGCAGCAACGTCGACCTGCGCTCCAAATCCGGCGAAGACCTCGCGCGCTACTTCCCGGAAATCGTCACTGCTGCCTTGGAGCTGAAGGCCGACCGTTTCACGCTCGACGGCGAAATCGTCGTGTCGCACGGCAAGAGCTTTTCCTTCGACGCGCTGCTGCAACGCATTCATCCGGCGGCAAGCCGCGTGAAGAAGCTCTCGGTGGAGACACCGGCGCTCTACCTCGTCTTCGATCTGCTCGCGACATCCGGACAGAAGGGCCTGGCTGAGAAGACGCTGCGCGAACGGCGGCCGGCGCTGGAAGCCTTCGCGAAAGCCAACCTCAAGGGCAGCCTCTTCCGTCTTTCGCCGACGACGACGAGCTACGCCACAGCCAAAAAGTGGCTCGCGCAATCCGGCGGCGGCTCGGACGGCGTCATCGCCAAGCGGATCGATCTGCCCTATCAGGCGGGAAATCGCGACGGCATGCAGAAGATCAAGAAATTCCGCAGCGCCGATTGCGTGGTCGGTGGCTTCCGCTATGCCACCAACAAGATCGCCGGCCGGAACGTCGTCGGCTCGCTGCTGCTCGGGCTCTACGACGATGACGGCCTGCTGCACCATGTCGGCTTCACCTCGGCGATCAAGGCGGAGGCGAAGCCTGATCTGACCGATCGGCTCGAAGCACTGATCGGCGAGCCCGGCTTCACCGGCAACGCGCCGGGCGGGCCGAGCCGCTGGTCGACGGAGCGTTCCGCAAAGTGGTGTCCGCTGAAGCCGAAGCTGGTGATCGAGGTCTGCTACGACCATTTCAGCGGCGAACGTTTTCGCCACGGCACCTCGATCCTGCGCTGGCGCCCGGACAAGGCGCCGCGGCAATGCACGTTCGAGCAGCTGAAGCAGAAGGCGGCCGATCCGATGAAGCTGTTGAAGTAGCCCGTAGCCCGGATGGAGCGGAGCGTAATCCGGGAATCATGCCCCAAGCAACGATGGCCCCGGATTGCGCTCCGCTCCCTCCGGGCTACGCAGCAACACCTACTTGATCCACCCCGTCGCCAGCGCGTTCGCAAGCTCCGGCTGACCGTTGCGGCGCGCCAGCGCGGCCATGGCCTCGTGATCGTAGGCGACGTGGCGGAACGTCACCTGCCAGGCAGCATCGGCACGTTCGAGGATCGCATAGCGCGCGTGCGGCGTGCCGGCCTCGACCACATGCGCGTACGGATGCTTGTCGCGAAAACCAGGGCTACCGACGCTGCCGGGATTGACGATCAGCCGGCCGTCGCGCAGGCGCACCGCGCGGGCGAGGTGGGTGTGGGCGCACAGGATCAGCGATTGCGTGATGCCGTCCGCGAGCTGCTCGATGCGGTCGAGCGGCGACAGCGCCACCGTGCCGTCGGGATGAACGGTGTCGAGCCAGTACACCTCATCGCTGCTGGGCGTCGCGTGGCAGAAGAACACCTGCTCACGGAAGACACGCGTCATCGGCTGCGCGCGCAGCCAGTCGAGGTGGGCGGCATCGAGCTGTTCGTAGGCAGGACGATCCCACGAACCCATTCTCTCCGGCGGACGGTCGAGCAAATAACGGTCGTGATTGCCAAGCACGTGCACGGCGTCGAGCGGCATCAGGATCTCGATGGTGCGGCGCGCATTGAGCGGGCCACTCAGCATGTCGCCGAGATTGACGATGTCGGCAATACCGAGCGCGCGGATGTCGGCGAGCACGGCCTCCAGCGCGAGATAGTTTCCGTGGACATCGGCAATCGCGGCGAAGCGCATTGGCATTTCCTGTAGCCCGGATGGAGCGCAGCGTAATCCGGGACCTTCCTTGCTTGTGGCACGATTCCGGATTGCGCTTCGCTCCATCCGAGCTACGGCAACCTCTATGCAGGCGGCGTGCCGTTGATGGCCAGCACGTGGCCGGCGAGATACAGCGAGCCGGTGATCAGGATCCGCGGCGGCAACTCGTAGGCGAGCTGCGCCAGCGCGCGCAGGGCGGCCTCGACGCCGGGGGCGGGCTCGACGCGCATGCCGAGGCTGCGCGCGGCATCGGCGAGACGGTCGACCGGCATCGCATTCTCCGTGTCGGGAATCGGCACTGCGATGATGTGACGGGTGAGGCCGGCGAAATTGGCGAGGAAGGCGTGCGCATCCTTGTTGGCCATCATGCCGGCGATGATCACCAGCGGCCGCGACACCCGCTCCTCGAGGTCGCCGAGCGCGGCCGCCGCAACGCGCCCGCCCTCGGCATTGTGGCCGCCATCGAGCCAGATCTCCGAGCCCTGCGGACCCCAGGACAGCAACTCGCCCGAGGTGAGGCGCTGCATCCGCGCCGGCCAGTCGGCACCGACGATGCCGGCCTCGAACGCGGCGTGATTGACCTTGATGGTCGGCAGCGCGCGTAGCGTCGCGATCGCGAGCCCGGCATTGGCGAACTGGTGGCGCCCGAACAGACGCGGCGCCGGCAGGTCCATCAAGCCGCGATCGTCGGAATAGACCAGACGTCCGCGCTCGACATTGACGTGCCAGCTCTCGCCTGCGGCGAACAGCGGCGCACGCATGCGCCTCGCCAGCGCTTCGATCACGGCCATCGCCTCCGGCATCTGCTCGGCGCAAATCACGGGCACGCCGCGCTTGATGATCGCGGCCTTCTCGCCGGCAATCGACGCCAACGTATCGCCGAGGAAATCCATGTGATCCATGCTAACAGGCGTGATCACAGAGGCCGCCGGTTGATCGACCACGTTGGTCGAATCCAGCCGGCCGCCGAGGCCGACCTCGAGCAGCACGATGTCGGCCGGGTTCTGCGCGAACAGCAGGAAAGCGGCCGCCGTCTTCAGCTCGAACAATGTCGCGGCCTCGCCGGCATTGACGCGCTCGACCTCTTCCAACGCCGCGCGCAGCTCGTCGTCGCCGACGAGCACACCGCCACTGAGGCGGCCGAGCCGGAAGCATTCGTTGATGCGGACGAGATAAGGGGACGTATAGGCGTGGACGCGCAGACCTGAAGCCTCCAGCGTCGCGCGCAGGTAAGCGAGCGTCGAGCCCTTGCCGTTGGTGCCGGCGATGTGGATCACCGGCGGCAGCTTGCGCTCGGGGTGGCCGAGCCGAGCGAGCAGGCGGTGCATCCGCTCCAGCCCGAGATCGATTCGCTTCTGATGCAGGGCCGACAGCCGCCCGATCACTTCGTCGAGCGGTGTCTTTGCACTGTCAGGGGAGACGTTCACGCGTGCGGCGCTGCCGGCGCCGTCTCGGCGGCGGATACGATCTGTGCCGGGCTCGCGACCGGCTGCACGGACTTCGATGCACCTTCCTGCGCCGGCGCCTTGGTCAAGAGGCGGCAGAGCCGCGCCAGCGTCGGCCGCAGTTCGTGGCGATGCACGACCATGTCGACCATGCCGTGCTCCTTGAGGTACTCGGCGCGCTGAAAGCCTTCAGGCAGCTTCTCGCGGATGGTTTGCTCGATCACGCGCGCGCCGGCGAAGCCGATCAGCGCGCCGGGCTCGGCGATCTGCACGTCGCCGAGCATCGCATACGACGCGGTGACGCCGCCGGTGGTCGGATTGGTCAGCACGACGATGTAGGGCAGCTTTGCCTCGCGCAGCATCTGCACCGCAACGGTGGTGCGCGGCATCTGCATCAGGGACAAAATGCCTTCCTGCATGCGTGCGCCGCCGCTCGCGGCGAACACGATGAACGGCGACTTCTTCTCGACCGCAAGCTCCATCCCGCGCACGATGGCCTCGCCCGCAGCCATGCCGAGCGAGCCGCCCATGAAGTCGAAATCCTGCACGGCGACGACGACCGCGGAGCCTTCGAGCTTGCCGTAGCCGACCTTGACCGCATCGTTCAGATTGGTCCGCGCCCGCGCATCCTTGACGCGGTCGACATATTTCTTCTCGTCGCGGAACTTGAGCGGGTCAGGGGTGACCTCGGGCAGCGCCACGTCGAACCAGGTCTCGTTGTCGAAGATCGACTTGAGCCGCGCGACCGCGCCCATGCGCATGTGATAGTTCGAGCCGGGGATGACGAACTGGTTGGCCTCGACGTCCTTGTAGAACACGAGCTGTCCGGAATCCGGGCACTTGATCCACAGGTTCTCCGGCGTCTCCCGCCGCAGCATGTTGCGGATCTTCGGCCGGACCACGTTGGTAAGCCAGTTCATGGTTTGCTCCGATGTGCGATCCCGCCGGGAATCGCCTGAAGGATATATGGCGGCCGGACATCTGCCCGGCAAGCCGCCGTGTCGCCCGCGTTAGAGCATGATCCGGAAAAGTGTGAAGCGGTTTTCCGACCAGATCATGCTCAAACTAAAGAGCTACAGCGGAATTATAGCCTATTCCGCCGCCTGCTGCGCGCCCTTGACGCCCTGGGCCAGAGCGGCCGTCAATTCGGCGACGGCGTTAACGGTCTTGGCGGTCGCCCGTCCCTCGGCATCGAGGCTGTTCTTGAGGGCGTCCACCAGCGCGGTGCCGACCACCGACCCATCGGCCTTCTCGGCAATGGCGCGCGCCGCCTCCGGCGTGCGGATGCCGAAACCGACGCAGATCGGCAGCCTGGTATGCCGCTTGATGCGCGCGACAGCTTCGCCGACGGCATTGGCGTCCGCCGCCGCCGCACCAGTGATGCCGGCGATCGAGACGTAATAGACAAAGCCTGATGTGTTCGCGAGCACCGCAGGCAGGCGCTTGTCGTCGGTGGTCGGCGTCGCCAGGCGAATGAAGTTGAGCCCCGCCTTCAGCGCGGGAATGCAGAGCTCGTCGTCTTCCTCCGGCGGCAAATCGACGATGATCAGGCCGTCGACGCCGGCCGTCTTGGCATCAGCCAAGAACTTGTCGACGCCGTAGATGTAGATCGGATTGTAATAGCCCATCAGCACCAGCGGCGTGACCTTGTCGTCCTTGCGGAAGTCGCGCACCAGCTCCAGCGTCTTCTTCAAGGTCATGCCTACCTTGAGCGCACGCAGGCCTGCAGCCTGGATCGAAGGACCGTCCGCCATCGGATCGGTGAAGGGAATGCCGAGTTCGATGACGTCGGCGCCGGACTTCGGCAGCGCCTTGACGATCTCGAGCGAGGTCGCGAGATCGGGATCGCCGGCCATCACATAGGTGACAAAGGCCGCGCGGCCTTGGCTTTTCAGCTCGGCAAAACGGGTATCGATACGCGTGGTCACTTCTTGCCCCTCAGGATGTCGCCGACCTGCGGGACGTCCTTGTCGCCGCGGCCGGAGAGATTGACGACCATCAGGTGGTCCCGCGGCCGCTTCGGCGCGAGCTCCATCACCTTGGCGATGGCATGCGCGGGCTCGAGCGCGGGGATGATGCCTTCGAGCTTTGACAGCAGCTGGAACGCGGCGAGCGCCTCGTCATCGGTCGCGGAGAGATAATTGACGCGGCCGACCTCGTGCAGCCAGGAATGCTCAGGGCCGATGCCGGGATAATCGAGACCGGCCGAGATCGAATGCGCGTCCTGGATCTGGCCGTCGGCATCCATCAAGAGATAGGTGCGGTTGCCGTGAAGCACGCCGGGGCGGCCGCCCGCGATCGAGGCCGCATGCAGCTGCGTCAGGCCATGGCCGGCGGCTTCGACGCCGAAGATCTCCACGGAGGAATCATCGAGGAACGGATGGAACAAGCCCATCGCGTTGGAGCCGCCGCCGATGCAGGCCACCAGCGAATCCGGCAGGCGCCCCTCGATCTCCTGCATCTGCGCCTTGGTCTCGTCGCCGATGACCGACTGGAAATCGCGCACCAAGGTCGGATAGGGATGCGGACCGGCCACCGTGCCGATGCAATAGAAGGTGTTATGCACGTTGGTGACCCAGTCGCGCAGCGCCTCGTTCATGGCATCCTTCAGCGTGCGCGTGCCCGACTGCACCGGCATCACCTTGGCGCCCAGCATCTCCATGCGGATGACGTTGGGCTGCTGCCGCTCGACGTCGACGGCGCCCATATAGACCACGCATTCGAGGCCAAAGCGCGCGCACAGCGTCGCGGTGGCAACGCCGTGCTGGCCCGCGCCGGTCTCGGCGATGATGCGCTTCTTGCCCATGCGCCGTGCCAGCATGATCTGGCCGAGCACGTTGTTCACCTTGTGCGAGCCGGTGTGGTTGAGCTCTTCACGCTTGAGGTAGATCTTGGCGCCGCGGAGATGCTCGGTCAGGCGCTCGGCGAAATAGAGCGGCGAGGGCCGGCCGACATAGTTCTTGAGGTAGCCGTTCATCTCGGCCTGAAACGCCGGATCGGCCTTGGCCTCGGTGTAGGCCTTCTCCAGGTCGAGGATCAGCGGCATCAAAGTTTCGGCGACGAAGCGTCCGCCGAAAATGCCGAAATGGCCGCGATCGTCGGGGCCGCTGCGGTAGGAGTTTGGCTTGGCAATGTTCATCGGACGCTCAACTCTTGACTGGCATCTTTGCTTGCGCGCGCGGCGCGGATGAAGGCCTTGATCATCTCTGGGTCTTTCACGCCGGGCGCGCTCTCGACACCCGAGGACACGTCGACGCCGCCGGCGCGGGTGACACGAAGGGCCTCGGCGAGATTCTCGGCGTGCAGCCCCCCCGAAACCATATAGGGCAGTTTCAGATCGAGCTTTTCGAGCAGGTGCCAGTCGAAGGGCTCCCCGAGGCCGCCGGGCCGCATCGCGTCCTTCGGCGCGCGCGCATCGAACAGGATGCGATCGGCGACCGCGGCGTAGCCGGGCAGCACCGCGAGATCGGCCGCTGTCGCGACCGGGACCGCCTTCATCACCGGGCGGCCGAAGCGTTGCTTGAGGTCGCGCAGCCGCGCCACGCTCTCCCCGCCGTGGAGCTGGAAGATGTCCGGCGACAGCGCGTCCATGATGTTGTCGAGCGTTGCGTCATCGGCATCGACCGTGAGCGCCACCTTGAGCGCGCGCCGCTTGACCTGACGGCCGAGGTCACGGCCGAGTTCCAGGGACAGGTGCCGGGGCGACGGCGGAAAGAACACGAACCCGACCATGTCGGCGCCCGCCTCGAGCGCCGTTTCGAGCGTCTCGGGCGTGGACAGGCCGCAGATCTTGACGAGCAGGGACATGGTCTCAAAGCGGGTAGAGGCCGCGGGTCCGCGGCCGGAAAACGGGGCTTTTCGGTCGGGGCCGCTTCTACAACGTCGCGCGCTGCTTGTCTCGCCCGACGGGCCCGTACAGGCCCATCCCGGAGGGAACGGGAAGGCGCTGGGACTCCGCCTTCGCTGCCGTCGCCTGGGCCCGCAGATCGGCCAGTTCGGCCCTGACGGCCCGGGCCTCCGCGTCATTCCGGCGCGCCGCGCGCCGCCAGCGCCGCTGGCCGAGCCAGACGGCGGAGCCGCCCGCGACAACGCCCAGGGCCGCCGCCAGGATCAGCAACAGGAACAGCGGCAGGGTGATCGACAGCGAGGGGTCGTCGGCAATGAAGGGGTCGAAGGAGACCGTGACGAAATGCCTGTTGGCGACGGCGAACGCCACCAGGATCAGGCCCAGCGGAAGTACGATCAGCGCGGTCAGGAACTTTCGCATCTGGCTTCGCTCGCCTTGAATCAAGCTTGCGGCCGCATCCTGTGCGACCGCGAAAAACCCCAAAGCGCGCTCACATCGCGCTCTAGTCTACGCCGCCGGGATCCGGATGGTCGCGGTTCAGCCGCTCGCGCATTTCCTTGCCGGTCTTGAAGAACGGAACGCTCTTCTGATCGACGGGCACATGGGCGCCGGTGCGTGGATTGCGCCCTGCGCGCGCAGGGCGATGCTTGACCGAGAAGGCACCGAAGCCGCGCAGCTCGACGCGGTCACCGCGTGCAAGCGCCGCTACGATCTCTTCGAGAATCGCATTCACAATGTTCTCGACATCCCGCTGGTACAGATGCGGGTTGTGCTCGGCGATACGCTGAACAAGTTCGGATTTGATCATCGAGAGATAGGACCCGGGAGCGTGCGGACGACCATTTCCGTGAAAATACCGTGATCTGTCAAGACGCTAAATCAAGGATGGGCGTCGTGAAAATGCGTGACAAATGCCGAAAAAGCAGGCTGCGCCAGCACGCGTCAGACGCGAAAAAGCTCTGAAACTCGCCTGCCGACGGTCAGTTGGACGCAGCCGGCTGCCACAAGGCCAGCATTCCATCCATTCCGAGCCGATCCACCGCCTGCGCGACGCCGGTTTGCCCGATCTGGTGCGCGATCGAGCCCAAACCGAGCGCTTCCAGCGTCAATGCGGCCGCCGTCTTCAGGAACGGCAGGTCGCCGAAGCGCGGCTGGAGCTTGTAGTCGCGCACCGGTAGCCCCTTCTTGACGCCCTTCTGCTCGACCAGCCAGGTCACGGCCGTCTTCTCGTCGCCGATCTGGTCGATCAGCTTGAGATCGATCGCCTGGCGCCCGGTGAAGACGCGGCCGTCGGCGACTTTTTCGAGCTGCGTGTCATCCATGCCACGCCGCTCCTTCACCATCCCCTTGAACCAGGCATAGGAATCCTTCACCAGCGCATCGAGCGCGGCGCGCGCCTCGGGACTGGTCGGCTCAAAACCGTTGGGCGCCGCCTTCAGCGGCGAGGACTTCACCTCCTCGACCTTGACGCCGATCGTCTTCATGAGCTCGGAGAGGTTGGGGTACTGGAACAGCACGCCGATGGAGCCGACCAGGGAGCTTTGCTGGGCGACGATGTGGTCGCTCGCAATCGCGGTGATGTAGCCCCCGGAGGCGGCCAGCCCCTCCACCACCACCACCAGCGGCTTTTTCGCCTTGAGACGGACCAGCGAGTCATAGAGCTGCTCGGAGCCGGCGGTGGTGCCGCCGGGCGAGTTGATGTGAACGATGACGGCGGCGGCCTGCGAATTCTCGAGCCGCTCCAGCGCCTGCGTGCGGTCGGAATCGCTGCGGATCAATCCCTCGATCTGGACGCGCGCGATCGAGCCGGCGGATGCGAGGGTGCCGCGTGCACCGGGCGTCGCAATCAGCGCGAAGCTTGCAATCGCCGCGATCGCGATCAGCGCCGCCATCACCCGCCAGAACGTCAGCTTGCGGCGGATCCTGCGGCGATCGACGATGATGTCCGAATCGAGCGACATCGGAATATCTCCAAATGAAAGATCAGGCGCGTTGTGCCGTCACGGCGTGACCATTGGCCTATCTCGATACATCAATTGCGGCGCAATTTGAAGAAAACAAGGCCTCGTGTGGGGCAAGCAAGTCGTCGCAGACTCGGTCGTCATCCCCGCCTAGTGCGCAATTGCGCACGGGGGCGGGGACCCACAACCCCAAGGAGGAGTCGTCGAGCGAGCTGGCAACTCCGAGTCTTCGTCAAACTTCTCCCTGGGGTTATGGGTCCAGGATCGGCGCTCCGCTTCGCGTCGCTTGTCCGGGACGACAGCGGAGTTCGTGGAGACAGCAACAAAAAAGCCCCGGCTTGCGCCGGGGCCTTGATGTCGCAAAACGGACGTTTCGCTTACTTGCTGTCGCGGTTCTTCAGCGCGGTGCCGAGGATGTCGCCCAGCGTCGCACCCGAATCCGAGGAGCCGTACTGCGCGATGGCTTCCTTCTCTTCGGCGACTTCGAGCGCCTTGATCGACACCTGGACCTTGCGGGCTTTCTTGTCGAACTGGATCACGCGGGCATCGACCTTCTCGCCGACGGCGAAGCGTTCGGCGCGCTGGTCGTTGCGGTCACGGGCGAGCTCGGAGCGCTTGATGAAGGTGGTGAAGTCGGTACCGGCGATCTTCACCTCGATACCGCTTTCCTTCACTTCGAGCACTTCGCAGGTCACGACCGCACCCTTCTTGACATCGCCCGGCTCGGCGAAGGGGTCGCCTTCGAGCTGCTTGATGCCGAGCGAGATGCGCTCCTTCTCGACGTCCACATCGAGCACCACGGCCTTCACCATGTCGCCCTTCTTGTAGTTGTCGATCACCTGCTCGCCCGGAAGCTTCCAGTCGAGATCGGAGAGGTGGACCATGCCGTCGACGTCGCCCTCGAGGCCCAGGAACAGACCGAACTCGGTCTTGTTCTTGACCTCGCCCTCGACCACCGAACCGGTCGGGTGCTTCTCGACGAAGACCTCCCAGGGGTTGCGCATGGTCTGCTTGAGGCCGAGCGAGATGCGGCGCTTGACGGAATCCACTTCCAGCACCTGCACGTCGACTTCCTGCGAGGTCGACACGATCTTGCCAGGGTGCATGTTCTTCTTGGTCCACGACATCTCGGAGACATGGATCAGGCCTTCGATGCCCGGCTCGAGCTCGACGAACGCACCGTAGTCGGTGATGTTGGTGACGCGGCCGGTGAAGCGGGCACCCAGCGGGTACTTGGCTTCGATGCCCTGCCACGGATCGTCCAGCAGCTGCTTCATGCCCAGCGAGATGCGGTGCGTCTCGTGGTTGATCTTGATGATCTTGACCTTCACGGTCTGGCCGATCGAGAGCACCTCGGTCGGGTGGTTGACGCGGCGCCACGCGATGTCGGTGACGTGCAGGAGGCCGTCGATGCCGCCGAGGTCGACGAACGCACCGTAATCGGTGATGTTCTTGACCACGCCGTCGATGACCTGACCCTCTTCGAGGTTCTGCACCAGCTCCTGGCGCTGCTCGGCGCGGGTCTCTTCCAACACCGTGCGGCGGGACACGACGATGTTGCCGCGGCGGCGGTCCATCTTCAGGATCTGGAACGGCTGCGAGTTGTTCATCAGCGGCGCAACGTCGCGGATCGGCCGGATGTCGACCTGCGAGCGCGGCAGGAAGGCCACGGCACCGTCGAGGTCGACGGTGAAGCCGCCCTTGACCTGGTTGAAGATGACGCCGTTGACCTTCTCGTTGTTCTGGAACGCCTTCTCCAGCTTGCCCCAGCTCTCTTCGCGGCGCGCCTTGTCGCGCGACAGCACGGCTTCGCCGAGGGCGTTTTCAATGCGATCGAGGAACACTTCCACCTCGTCGCCGACCTTGAGGTCGCTCTCACGGCCGGGGCCGGAAAATTCGCGCAGCGCGACGCGGCCCTCGGTCTTCAGGCCGACGTCGATGACGGCCATGTCCTTTTCAATTGCAACCACCTTGCCCTTGACGACGGAGCTTTCCTGCAGGTTGCCACCTGCGAAGGACTCGTCGAGCATCGCGGCGAAATCGTCGCGCGACGGGCTATAGGTATCAGCAGAAGTCGAAGCCATTTGTTCTCCAGTTGCGGATGTCTGCCGGCCGTTGGGTTCATGGGCGCATCGCGCGCGCAGTGTCGGAAGGTCCGCAAGACCTTCGAGCGACCGCTCGTTGCCCCGATCTAGCGACCAGAACAGCGGAAGCGGGCCGGCTGAGGCCCGCGCGTTCGATACGTTGAAAGCTTTGTCCGGAACCTGGATCGCGCCGGTCCCAAAACCGGGACGAAGCGTATCGACCTCAAAGAGCGGGAGCGGGCACTTCCTCCAATGACGGCGGCGGCTTAACCCCGCGACCGGCCCGCTCGGACAGCCTCGATAATGTCGATGGCGGCCCGGACGCCGCCTTCTATATCCAGTTGGGAGTTATCTAGCAAGTAAGCATCCGGGGCCGGTTTCAGAGGCGCAATCGGCCGATTCTTGTCACGTTCGTCACGCTGGAGGATGTCGGCGAGCACGGCCGCCTCGTCCGCCTCCTCGCCCCGCGCTTTGGCCTCCATGGTGCGGCGCCGCGCGCGGACCTTGGGGTCGGCGACCACGAAGATCTTCACGTCGGCATGGGGGCAGATCACGGTTCCAATATCCCGGCCGTCGAGCACGGCGCCGGGCGGATCGGCGGCGAACTGGCGCTGGAAATTGACCAGGACCTCGCGAACCCGAGGGATTGCCGAGACGATCGAGGCCCCCTCGCCGGCCTTCTGGGTCTTCAGCGCAGGATTGCCGAACTTTTCGGGATCGAGCTCCAACGCGGCCTGCACCGCGGCCGCCTCATCGTTGAGATCGTGCCCCGACTGCATCAAGGCGTAGGCAACCGCGCGATAGATCACGCCGGTATCGAGATGACGATAGCCGTAATGGTGGGCGAGACGCTTGCCGAGCGTCCCCTTGCCCGAAGCCGCGGGCCCGTCGATGGCGATGATCATGAAAACTCGGCCCCTAGCGAACGCATCATCGGAATGAAATCCGGAAAGCTGGTGGCGATGAAGGCGGTGTCGTCGACCGTAACAGGCTGATCGGAGGCGCAGCCCATCACCAGCGCGGACATCGCGATGCGATGGTCCATATGGGTGGCGACAGTGCCGCCGCCCGGGACGTGGCCGCGACCCCTTACGATCAGATCGTCGCCGGAGACCTCGACCTTGACGCCGTTGACGCGCAGCATGGCGGCGGTGGCTTCAAGCCGGTCGGATTCCTTGACGCGCAGCTCCTGCAGGCCGCGCATGATCGTGGTGCCTTCGGCGAACGACGCCGCCACCGCCAGCACCAGATATTCGTCGATCATCGACGGCGCGCGCTCGGGCGGCACCTCGACGCCGCGCAGCTTCGACGCCCGCACGCGCAAGCGCGCCATCGGCTCGCCGGCATCGCCGCGCACTTCGCTCTCCTCGATGGAGGCGCCCATTTCGCGCAGCGTGGTGAACAGCCCAGTGCGCAGCGGATTGGTCATGACGTCGGACAGCACGACATCGGAGCCCTCCACGATCAGCGCCGCGACGATCGGGAAGGCAGCCGAAGAGGGATCGGCGGGCACCACGACATTGGCGCCATGCAACTCGGGCTGGCCCACCAGCGTGATGCGGCGGCCGTGCCGGCCTTCCTGGACCGAGGTGATGTCGGCGCCGAAATGCTTCAGCATCAGCTCGGTGTGGTCGCGGCTGGCCTCGGTCTCGATGACCGTGGTGGTGCCGGGAGCGGCGAGGCCCGCCAGCAGCACGGCCGATTTGATCTGGGCCGAGGCGACCGGGGTCTTGTAGACGATCGGCAGGGGGGCGCGCGCGCCCTGGAGGGTCAGCGGCAGGCGCCCGCCCTCGCCGCCGGCGGTGACTCTGGCACCCATCTTTTCCAGGGGATCGAGGATCCGGCGCATCGGACGGCTGCGCAGCGAGGCGTCGCCGTCGAACACCGCCGAAATTGGGCAGCCGGCGACGGCGCCCATGACCAGCCGGCAGCCGGTGCCGGAATTGCCGAAATCCAGTGCTGCCTTGGGCTGGGCGAAGCCTCCGACCCCGACGCCGTTGACGGTCCAGGCGAAATCGCCGGTGCGCTCGACGCTGGCGCCCAGCGCCTGCATCGATTTGGCGGTGTTGAGGACGTCCTCGCCCTCGAGCAGGCCCGAAATCCTGGTCTCGCCGACCGCGAGCGCGCCCAGGATGAGGGCGCGGTGGGAGATCGACTTGTCGCCGGGCACCCGTACTTTCCCGGTCAGGGGACCGCTGGCGCGAGACTGGAGCGGCCTCGGTTGATCGGAATGGGTCAAGATTGTGTCCTTGAATAGGCCCGGTGGGCTGGCGCGCAGGTACCACATGGTCCGCGCCCCGTCACGGGCATGTCGTTCTCCCGTAATGCGCTATTGACAGCGGGCCGCCAACTAGCCAAGTGAAGCACCGCTTTTCAGACATTCCCAGGATTCCTGCCGTGGCCAAGTCCGAACTCGGAACCAAACGTATTTGCCCGACCACGGGCAAGAAGTTCTATGACCTCAACAAGAATCCGGTGATCTCGCCCTATACCGGCGAAGTGGTGCCGATCGCCCCGGTCGCTCCTGCCCGCGGCCCCCGTGCGGCCGAGGCCCGCAACATGGCCCAGGACAACGCGCCGGAGCCGGCGGAGACCGAGGAGTTGGTCTCGCTCGAGGAGGCCGATGCCGAGGAGAACACCGGCAAGGTCAAGGCGGTCGTGCCCGAATCGGAGGACGATATCGAGGTCGACGAGACCCTCGACGACGATGATGACGACGATTCGACCTTCATTGCCGACGAGGAAGAGGGCGATGAGGACGTGACCGACATCATTGGTGATGTCGGCGGTGATGAAGAGACTTGAGATCAGCCCTGATCTGTGAAAAAGGGTGCACCGCGCGAGTCGCCTAGAGCGCTCGCCGGCCGGGACGGGTCCCCCAGGATCCTCCCATTTGGACTAAGGGGCCATAGCTCAGCTGGGAGAGCGCTTGCATGGCATGCAAGAGGTCGGCGGTTCGATCCCGCCTGGCTCCACCAGCCTTCGCTGGCTTCGCCAGCTACGGCTCGGCAAGCCAGCTCCGCTCCCTCGTGGCGAAGCTAGCGAAGGCTGCCGCGGCGAAGCCCGAAGGGCGAAGCCGGGCTTCAGCAAAACAAGAGCGGGTGTAAGCTCTCCTCGCCTACCGAGGAGTGTGCCCGTGAAGTACGTCTACATCCTTGAGAGCCTTGATTCTCTCCACTTCTATGTCGGGATCACTGACGACCTCCGCGCCCGACTGGCAAAGCACAATGCTGGTGAGGTACCACATACTTCGAAATTCGGGCCTGGCGCCTCAAGACCTACATAGCATTCAGCGACGAGAAGCAGGCCGTCGGGTTCGAGCGATACCTGAAATCAGCATCCGGACGCGCCTTCGCCAAGAATCGCCTCTAACCCCCTACTCCCCGATCACCGCATTCAGCCGATCCCTTAGCGCGACGATCTCGTCTTTCATCGCGACCAGCTCCGACACCGAGCAGTCCGATGCCGCCAGGATCGATTGCGGCACGCTGCGGGCCTTCTCCTTCAGTGCATGGCCCTGCGGCGTCAGGGCGATCAGAACCTGACGCTCGTCCTCACGCGAGCGGGTGCGCCTGACGAGATGGGCGGCCTCGAGCCGCTTCAGCAGCGGCGTCAGCGTGCCCGAATCCAGGAACAGCTTCTCGCCGATCTCCTTGACCGGCACGTCGTCGCGCTCCCACAGCACCAGCATGACCAGATATTGCGGATAGGTCAGGCCGAGCCGATCGAGCAGCGGCTTGTAGACGCGGTTAAAGGCGTGCGTAGCGGAATAGACCGCGAAGCAGATCTGGTTGTCGAGACGAAGCGGGTCTACCGCCGTTGATTTCCGGGCCATGAAGAATCCTGCGCGTTTCTCCCATTCTGGGCCCGGCCGGCGCCACATTCAATTGCGAACAATTAAATGTGAGGCGCGACGAATTAGATTGCGCGCAATCTAATTGTCTGCGATAAAGCTTACACCCCAACCCGGAAAGACCCGAGGAGACGACAATGTCCGTGAACGTCCTCTACAAGACCAGCGCCAAGGCCACCGGCGGCCGCGACGGCCATGCTGCGACCCTCGACGGCGCGCTCGACGTCAAGCTCACCACGCCGAAGGAGCTCGGCGGTGGCGGCGGCGCTGGCAACAATCCCGAGCAGCTGTTTGCGGCCGGCTATGCCGCCTGCTTCATCGGCGCGATGAAGTTCGTGGCCTCGCAGGGCGGCCCGAAAGTGCCTGCCGACGCCTCGGTCACCTCGACCGTCGGCATCGGCCCGCGCTCCGAGGGCGGCTTCGGCCTCGATATCGACCTCGCGGTCTCGCTGCCGGGCCTTGCCCGCGCAGACGCCGAGGCGCTGGTCGCGAAGGCGCATCAGGTGTGCCCGTACTCCAATGCCACGCGCGGCAATGTCGACGTTCGCCTGACGGTGGTCTGATCGGCAGCGCGGATTGGCTGGCCCGGGAATCCCCCCTCGGGCCGGCCGCATCCGACTGAATTTGCCATGCTGCGGCATGGCTGCTCGGCGGCGCATACGGCTCCACGCTCGGCGCCATTGCTGGCGCAAACAAACCTCGCTAGGCCTGTGATCCAATGATCGACACAGGGAAGCGAAGGCATGACTGAAGCAGCAACGGGCGCCATGAGCGGATTGCGCGTCATCGATCTCACGCGCGTGCTCGGCGGTCCCTACTGCACCCAGATCCTCGCCGACCACGGCGCCGACGTGATCAAGGTCGAGCCGCCCGCGGGCGACGAGGTGCGCGAATGGGGCCCTCCGTTCCACGAGGAGGATGCGGCCTATTTCGTCGGCATCAACCGCAACAAGCGCTCGATCGGCCTCGACCTCGCCTCCGAAGGCGGCCGAATCGTGCTGCTCAAGATGCTGGAGACCGCCGACGTCCTGATCGAGAATTTCAAGCCGGGCACGCTGGAGAAATGGGGCATCGGCAACGACGTCCTCAGCAAGAAATATCCCCGCCTCGTGCATTGCCGGATCTGCGGCTTCGGCGCCGACGGCCCGCGCGGCGGCAACCCCGGCTATGATGCCATCATCCAGGCCATGACCGGCATGATCGCAGCCACCGGCTCGCCCGAGAGCGGGCCGATGCGTATCGGCGTGCCCCTGGTCGACATCACCACCGGACTTTATGCGGCGATCGGCATCCTGATGGCGCTGTCGGAGCGGCAGCGGTCGGGCAAGGGCCAGTTCCTGGAGACGACGCTGTACGAGACCGGCCTTGCCATCATGCATCCGCACACCGCGAATTATTTCATGCATGGCAAGCCGCCTGGTCTCACCGGCAACGAGCATCCGAACCTCGTGCCTTACGCGATCTTCCCGACCAAGACCGACAACATCTTCATCGGCGTCGGCAATGACGGCACCTTCCGCAAGCTGGCGAAGGAGATCGGCAAGCCCGAGCTCGGCACCGATCCGCGCTTTGCCCGCAACAAGGACCGCATCGCCAATCGCGAGGCACTGCGCGCCGAGCTTGCCGCCGTGTTCAGCCAGCACGAGGCCGAGCCGCTGTGCAACCGCCTGCTCGCGGCCGGCCTGCCTGCAGGTCCCGTGCAGAAGATCGACCAGGCGTTGACCAATCCGCACACGATCGCGCGTGGCGATATTATCGAGAAGGACTGGTACAAGGGCGTTGCCTCGCCGATCCGGCTCGACCGCAGCAAGCCGAGCCTGCGCCGCGTGCCGCCGAAATTCAGCCAGCATGCGGCCGAGGTGCTGGGCGAGTTCGGCTACTCCAAGGCCGAGATCGACGCGATGGTCGAAAAAGGCACGGTCTGCGGTCCCGAGCGGAAACGCTGAGCTAAGGCGAGCGTCAACGGTGGTGCGCTCCCTCTCCCGCTTGCAAGTGGGAGAGGTTCGGAGCCCGCGGCGCGATAGTGCCTCATCTCAATGCCGCACTGCGGCGCGCGCACGCATGTGCAGCGCGAACGAGTTGGCTGACGGCTCCGTCTTGGCCTATTTGACAACTTCCCATTTGGCCGCGCTTGCTGCTTTCGTTTCTCCCGCTTACACAGTCATGTGAACGTCATATGGCGCTGCTAGCGCAAGCGCTTCTTTAGTGACGGGCAAGGGAGGTTCTTGATGGCTCTTCGACATTTTGGCACGGCGGCGGCCGTCGCACTCACAATTGGTCTCGGCGCGTCGCCGGCGCTTGCCGTGACCGAAATCCAGTGGTGGCACGCGATGACCGGCGCCAACAACGACGTCATCGTCAGGCTCGCCAACGATTTCAACACCACGCAGAGCGACTACAAGGTGATCCCGACCTACAAGGGCAACTACGCCGACACGATGAACGCCGGCATCGCCGCGTTCCGCGCCGGCAACGCGCCGCACATCATGCAGGTGTTCGAGGTCGGCACCGCCACCATGATGGCCGCGACCGGCGCCGTGAAGCCGGTCTACAAGCTGATGGCCGAGACCGGCGAGAAGTTCGATCCGAAGGCCTATCTGCCTGCGATCACCGGCTATTACTCGACCTCGAAGGGCGAGATGCTGTCCTTCCCGTTCAACTCGTCCTCGACCGTGATGTGGGTCAACCTCGACGCACTGAAGAAAGCGAATGTCGAGGTGCCGAAGACCTGGCCCGAAGTGTTCGACGCCGCCAAGAAGCTGAAGGCGGCCGGCCACGCCACCTGCGGCTTCTCCAACTCCTGGGTCACCTGGGTCAATCTCGAGCAGCTCTCCGCCTGGCACAACGTGCCGCTCGCCAGCAAGGCCAACGGCCTCGACGGTTTCGACACCGTGCTGTCCTTCAACGGTCCGCTCCAGGTCAAGCATCTCGAAAATCTGGTCGAGCTCCAGAAGGACAAGACCTACGACTATGCCGGCCGCACCAACACCGGCGAAGGCCGCTTCACGTCGGGCGAATGTCCGCTCTACCTGACCTCGTCCGCGTTCTTCGGCAACGTCAAGGCGCAGGCCAAGTTTGCCTTCACCGCGGTGCCGATGCCCTATTACCCGGACGCTAAGGGCGCGCCGCAGAACTCGATCATCGGCGGTGCCTCGCTCTGGGTAATGGGCGGCAAACCGGCGGACGATTACAAGGGCGTCGCCAAATTCTTCTCCTTCCTCTCGGACACCGATCGCCAAGTCTACATCCACAAGGCCTCGGGCTATCTGCCGATCACCAAGGCAGCCTATGAGAAGGCCAAGGCGGATGGCTTCTACAAGGATCAGCCCTATCTGGAGACGCCGCTGCTCGAGCTGACCAACAAGGAGCCGACCGAGAATTCGCGCGGCCTGCGCCTCGGCAACATGGTGCAGCTCCGTGACGTCTGGGCGGAGGAGATCGAGCAGGCGCTGGCCGGCAAGAAGACCGCCAAGCAGGCGCTGGACGCGGCCGTCGAGCGCGGCAACACCATGCTGCGCCAGTTCGAAAAGACCGCCGTGAAGTAAGGCGACAAGCGGCAGGCCGGTCCCCCGGCCTGCCGCGCTGGGCATCATGCAAAAGCAAGCCATTTTCCAATCGAAGCTGTTGCCCTATGCGCTGGTTGCGCCGCAACTCGCGATCGTTCTGATTTTCTTCTACTGGCCGGCCTTGCAGGCGATGATCCAGTCGTTCCTGCTGCAGGACGCCTTCGGCCTGTCGACCAGCTTCGTCTGGTTCGAGAACTACATCGAGCTGTTCAAGGAGCCCGCCTATTTCGAGGCGATCCTGCGCACCTTCTTCTTCTCGTTCGCGATCGCGGTGTCGTCGCTGTCGTTCGCGCTGCTGCTGGCCGTGATGGCAGACAAGCCGCTGCGCGGCTCGATGCTCTACCGCACGCTGCTGATCTGGCCCTATGCGGTGGCGCCGCCGGTCGTCGGCGTGCTCTGGATCTTCATGCTGCATCCCTCGCTCGGCGTGCTCTCGCGCTACCTGCGGGCGCTGGGCATCGACTGGAATCCACTGCTCGACGGCGACCAGGCCGCAGCGCTGATCATCCTGGCCGCCGCCTGGAAGCAGATCTCCTACAACTTCCTGTTCTTCCTCGCCGGCCTGCAGAGCATCCCCAGAAGCGTGATCGAGGCGGCTGCGATCGACGGCGCCCGCCCGATGCGCAGGTTCTGGACCGTGATCTTCCCGCTGCTGTCGCCGACCATCTTCTTCCTCCTGGTCGTCAACATCGTCTACGCCTTCTTCGACACGTTCGGCATCATCGACACGATGACCCGCGGCGGTCCGGGCAAGTCGACGGAGACGCTGGTCTACAAGGTCTATACCGACGGCCTGCTCGGCGGAAACCTCGGCAGCTCCGCGGCGCAATCGGTGATCCTGATGATCATGGTGATCGTGCTGACGGGCATCCAGTTCCGCTTCGTCGAACGCAAGGTGACCTACTGATGGTCGAGGAAGAAGGCTTTCGGCGCTACATTGCCCATATTATCCTCTGGATCGGGATCGCGATCGTCGCCTTCCCGGTCTATCTCGCCTTCGTGGCGTCCACCCAGGACAACGCGGTGATCGCCAACGGGCAGATGTCGTTGCTGCCCGGGGGTCATTTCTTCCAGACCTACTACCAGACCATCTTCGTCGGCACGAGCGGCTCGACCCGCGAGCCGGTCGGCAACATGATGCTGAACTCGCTGGTGATGGCGCTCCTGATCGCGCTGGGCAAGATCGCGGTCTCGATCATCTCGGCCTATGCGATCGTGTATTTCCGCTTCCCGTTCCGGATGGCGCTGTTCTGGCTGATCTTCATCACGCTGATGCTGCCGGTCGAAGTCCGCATCTATCCGACCTACAAGATCGTCGCCGACCTGCACATGCTCGACAGCTATGCCGGCCTGTCGCTGCCGCTGATCGCATCGGCCACCGCGACGCTGCTGTTCCGCCAGTTCTTCATGACCGTGCCGGACGAGCTGCTGGAGGCCTCGCGCATTGACGGCGCCGGCCCCTTCCGCTTCTTCTGGGATACGCTCTTGCCGCTGTCGCGCACCAACATGGCGGCGCTGTTCGTGATCCTGTTCATCCTCGGTTGGAATCAATATCTCTGGCCGCTCTTGATCACCACGCGCGACGACATGCAGACCATCCAGATCGGCATCCGCAAGATGATCACCACCACCGACGCGCTGACCGAATGGCCGATCGTGATGGCAACCGCCGTGCTGGCCATGCTGCCGCCGGTGTTCGTCGTCGTCGCCATGCAGAAATTGTTCGTGCGCGGCCTGGTCGAGACGGAAAAGTGAAGATGGCGAATAGTGAATGGCGAGTGGCGAATGGGGTCGCTGCGTCCGCCTTGCGTGCTAACAAGTCCCCATTCGCCATTCCCTACTCGCTACTCGCCGGTGCAACCCATGGCTAACGTCACCCTGCGCAGCGTCCGCAAGACCTATCCCGGCGGCTTCGAGGCCATCAAGGGCGTCGACGTCGATGTCGGCGACGGACAGTTCTGCGTGCTGGTCGGCCCCTCCGGCTGCGGCAAGTCCACGCTGCTGCGCATGGTCGCGGGGCTGGAGACGGTCACCGGCGGCGAGATCGACATCGGCGGCCGCGTCGTCAACGGAGTAGAGCCCGCCGATCGCGACATCGCGATGGTGTTCCAGAACTACGCGCTCTATCCGCATATGAGCGTCTACAACAACATGGCCTATGGCCTGCGCAACCGCGGCATGGCCGAGGCCGAGATCAAGACCCGCGTCGAGGAAGCCGCGCGCGTGCTCGAGCTCTCCGCCATGCTAGAGCGCAAGCCGCGCCAGCTCTCCGGCGGCCAGCGCCAGCGCGTCGCCATGGGCCGCGCCATCGTGCGCCAGCCGAAGGTGTTTTTGTTCGACGAGCCGCTGTCCAACCTCGACGCCAAGCTGCGCATCGCGATGCGGGTCGAGATCCGCAAATTGCAGCGCCGGCTCAACACGACGTCGATCTACGTCACCCATGACCAGCTCGAGGCGATGACGCTGGCCGACATCCTCGTGGTGATGAATGGCGGCCAGGTCGAGCAGGTCGGCAATCCGCTTGATATCTACGAGAAGCCGGCCACGACCTTCGTCGCCTCCTTCATCGGCGCGCCGCCGATGAACTTGATGTCGACGCGGCCCGAGGAGATCCGGTCGCAGCTCGCCGGCAGCGCCGCGGCCGATGCCGGCATCGTCGGAATCCGCCCGGAGGATTTCGTCATCACCGACGAGACGCCGGCCGGCGGCCTCGTCCTGCCGCTCACCGTCGAAGCCATCGAGCGCGTCGGCGCCGAGACCTTCGTCTACGGCTCCCGCGAGCAGGAGGACCAGCGCGTCGCCGCCACGCCCGGCGAGCTGCCGCCCGGCGAGGTCATCGTCCGCATTCCCGGAACCCAAGCGCCCGCCATCGGCGCGAGAATCCGCGTCGCGGCGGTGCGGGCCAAGCTGCATCTGTTCAGCGACGACGGGCGGACGCGGCTCAAGGGCTGAGCGGCTCCGGGGCGTGACGACAAAAGTGCGAAAACAACCCCATGCACAGTAGAAGGGGGTTTGTTTTTGTTGGGATAAATCGCCTCGCGCGACGCGTCATGCCAACCACGACGAACCAGGCATTCGGGCGATGGCGGAAAGTGGCCCGTCCACAGCTCCCCCGCTACCTGCTTGAACCCACAGGGGAACATGCCCATATTGCTGATCAAGGGGCGCCGCTCGCGGGCCCTGATGCACCAAAGTCGCTTTCTGCGAGGACTTTGTAAACTATGTCTCGTGTTCCAACGCTCTCCAGTCCCTTCCTGCTGGGCTTTGACGAGATCGAGCGCGTGCTCGATCGGGTCGTCAAAGGCGCCGACGGTTATCCTCCCTACAATATCGAGAGGTGCGACCGC
This sequence comes from Bradyrhizobium sp. NBAIM03, assembly GCF_020194055.1. Classification (NCBI taxonomy): domain Bacteria; kingdom Pseudomonadati; phylum Pseudomonadota; class Alphaproteobacteria; order Hyphomicrobiales; family Nitrobacteraceae; genus Bradyrhizobium; species Bradyrhizobium sp. NBAIM03. The sequence goes on from NZ_JADYVS010000023.1 coordinate 100,552, forward strand.
ACGGACGGCCAGCCCGAGCGTTTGCGCATCACGCTGGCGGTCGCCGGATTTACGCGCGACCAACTCGATGTAACCATTGAGGAAAACCAGCTCGTGATCCGCGGGCGGCAGCAGGACGACAAGACCCGGCAATACATCCATCGCGGCATCGCCGCGCGCCACTTCCAGCGCACCTTCGTGCTGGCGGAGGGGATGCTGGTGCTGGGTGCGGATCTGAAGAACGGGTTGTTGTCGATCGATCTGGCCCGGCCTGAACCGGAGCGGATCGTTAAGACAATCGCTATCAATGAGCACGAATAATGGAACGAGTAGCGGACTCGACCGCTTAGTGTTCCAGAGGAGTCGAGACCATGAGTGAAGGTCACGTTGCGTTCGAATACGAAGCCAAGAACGTCTCTCCGGAGACACTGGCAACCCTGGGCGAAGGCCATATCGCCTATGTGAAGCAGATCCGCTCCGAGGACGTGCCGGGCCTGTTCCCCGAGGCGCCCAAGATCGCGCCGGGCCTCAAGCTTTTCGCGCTCCACGCCGCCGACGGCACGCCGATCATGCTGACCGACAGCCGCGAAGCCGCGGTCGCCAACGCCTGGAGCAACGAGCTGCAAGCGGTGAGCGTGCACTAAGCACGCGCGTCGCACGAATAGGGTTTCAAACGGGCATGCCTTCGCAAGAAGGCGTGCCCGTTTTCATTTGAGCGTGATGTTTTCGCATCGCCATCGCCAGCCAACGGGAATTCGGCGATGTTCCCGCCCGCGCGGGGCGGCCTTGGCTCTTGCGCGCACGAGACCGTCATCAATCCGTGATTTGACATTTCGTTCGCGTTTGTCAAATCTGACAAAATGCAGGCCAAGGCCCCTCCCCAGGACCGGATCCTCGACGCTGCCTTGCGCGTGTTCCGGCGCCACGGCTTCCGCCGCTCCTCGATCGAGCAGGCGGCGGAGGAAGCCGGACTGACGCGGCAGGCGCTCTATCATCACTTCGCCTCCAAGGAGGCGCTGTTTCGCGCCGTGCTCGAGCGGATCTACGCGCAGGGCCTCGCTGCGGAAATCGCGGCCGCGAAGGCGGCGGAAGAAGCGGGCCTCGAGCTTGCCGACATCCTGGTCGCCGAGATCGGCGCGCGAATGCAGTCGCTGCTCGCTTCGCTCAAGGACTCGCCCCATACCGAGGAGCTGTTTTCCGAGCACCTCGCACAGGCGCGCGACCTCTACCAGAGCTATTCCAACCGTTTCGCCGACGAGATCGCAACCACGATCGCGCGGGTGTGCCGCAAGCGAAAGCTTAACCTCGAAAGCGGCGTCAGCGTGCGCGAGCTCGCGCGCTGCGTCGAGATGGCGATCCACGGCACCAAATCCGCTTTCCCTGCCATGCAGCCGGTCGACGCGTTCCTGAAACAGCTCGAGACCATGCTGCGCATGCTGATCGCCGGCGCGATGGCGCCGTCCGCAAAGAAGTCCCACCGCAAAACGGGAGTTCGAAAATGACCAGCACGACCATCAATGGACGGCCTCTGGTGCTGCCCGACGATCCGGATGCGCTCTTGATCGACGTGATCCGCGATGGCGGCCTCACCGGCACCAAACTCGTCTGCGGCTCCGGCGTCTGCGGCGCCTGCACCGTGCTGCTCGACGGCACGCCGGTCGTGAGCTGCCTGTTGCCGGCGCAGGCGGCCACCGACAAATCGCTGACGACCATCGAGGGCGTCGGAGCCGCCGGACTGCATCCGGTGCAGAAGGCGTTCATGGCGCACGACGCCCTGCAATGCGGCTTCTGCACGCCTGGCTTCGTCGTCGAAGCCGCCGCCTTCCATGACGGCTGGCGCGCGACCAAGGGCACTGCGACACCCTCGCGCGAGGAGATCGCCGCCGCGCTATCGGGACATCTCTGCCGATGCGGCGCCTATGAAGGCATCTATCGCGCCGTCGCCGAAGCATGCTCGGGCCGCTTCGACGGCAACGAGCCCATCGCGCCGCGGCTGGAAGCCCGCGACAAGGTGACGGGACTGGCCCGCTACACGGTCGACGTTCACCATGACGGCCAGCTCGAAGGCGTCATCCTGCGCGCGCACGTCGCGCATGCGAGGATCACCGGGCTTGATCTGGCGCCGGCGCGGGCCATTGCCGGTGTTGCCGCCGTCGTTCCGCTGCTCGACGATGACAACATGGTCCGCTTCGTCGGCGCGCCGATTGCAGCCGTCGCGGCCACGGATCGCCGCACCGCACTGAAGGCCATCGCCGCGATCAGCTTCAAGCCCGAGCCTTTGCCCGCCGTGATCGGGCTCGATGCAGCGCGACGCGACGATGCGCCCGTCGTGTTCGAAAAGAAGGACCGCAAGCGTGCCGGCAACGTGTCCGAGGGCGCCGGCGGCGCTCCGGTGTCGTGGAAGGGCAATGTGCGCGGGCCTTCGGCGCCGTTCTCGCAGAAAGCCAAGCGCGCCAGGAGCTGGCTTGACGAGGCGCGCCAGCAACGCAATCCGCTGCTGGTCGAGGAGACCTTTCGCGTCTCGACGCAACAGCACGCAAGCCTCGAACCACATGCCGCCGTGGCTAGGTTCGATGGCGATCAGCTCATTGTGCACCTCTCGACCCAGGCCATTCACGAGAGCATGGAGAAGATCGCCAAGCGCTATGGCCTTCCGCACGACAAGGTGCGTGTGATCGCCGATCATGTCGGCGGCGGATTCGGCTCTAAGGGCAGCGTTGGGCTGGAGACCATCGCCGCGATCGAGCTTGCGCGCGCCGCGAAAGCGCCGGTGCGCGTCGCCTTCGATCGTGAAGAGGAGCTTTCCGTCACCGGCTATCGTCCGGCCGCCGAGCTGAAGCTGTCCTTGCTGCCTTCTGCGGAAGGCCGCCTCAAGGCGCTGTCGCTCACCGCCCATGCCGATACCGGCGCCGCCGTGAACTCGCTGATCGCGGGCCTGGCGCGGCTGATCTATCCGGCCGAAGCAAAGGAGCTCGTCGACTTCGACGTGCTCAGCAATTTGCCGCCCGGCGCACCGTTCCGCGGCCCCGGCGGTCCGCCGATGTCGTTTGCGCTGGAGCAGGCGGTCGACGAAGCCGCACTGCGCATGAAGGTCGATCCGATTCAGCTGCGCAAGCTCTGGGACCCCGATCCCAACCGCCAGCGACTGTACGACTGGGCTGCCGGCCTCGACGTCTGGAAGAGCCGCAAGCCAGCCGCATCGCAGACCGGCCGCTACCGGCGCGGCGTCGGCGTCGCCACCGGTTACTGGCTCTATCTCTGGCAGACCGGCTCCTCGGTCGAACTCGCGATCAAGGGCGGCCGCATCGTCGCAAGCTGCGCGGTACAGGATATCGGCACGGGCACACGCAGCGTGATCGCGAACACCGTCGCGAAGGCGTTCGATCTCGAACCGCATGATGTGGACGTTCGCATCGGCCGCTCCAGCCTGCCCCGCGGACCGGGTTCCGGCGGCAGCCGCGTCACCGCCTCAGTGGTGCCGCCGACGTTGCTCGCCATCGACAAGCTGAAAGCGGAAATCAGGCGCACCGCCTCTCGCACACCTGCTCCGGGCTCGAACGCGCCGTGGCGCGAGATGATCGCGGCTTCTCCTGATATCGCCGTGTCGGCCAAGCGCCAGGAGGACGGCAAGCCGCCGCCCGGCGTCAGGCCCGCGCTGCACGAGGCGGGCATCATGGGCCGGGTGTTCGGTTGGGTGCTGCGTCTGATGAATCACATGGTGGTGGGCGCCGGCGTGCCGAGCTCGGTGCAGGTGATGGAAGTCGAGGTCGATACCTGGCTTGGCCATGTGCGCGTGCTCAACGCCTATACGGGCCTCGCGGTCGGCAAGCTCGCCGCGCCGGCGCTGGCGCGAAGCCAAGCCGCGGGCGCGGTGATCCAGGGCATCGGCTACGCGCTCTATGAGTCGCGGGAGGCCGATCCTTCGAGCGGCCACATCTTGAGCGGCAGCATGGAGGATTACCGCATTCCGGGGATCGCCGACATGCCGAAACTGGACGTGCATTTCGACGAAGCCGGTTTCGAGCATGTGCCGGGCGGCAGCGTCGGCATCGGCGAAGTCGCCACCGTGCCGACCTCGCCCGCGATCGCCAACGCCATCCGCGATGCGATCGGCGTGAGACTGACCGAAATTCCGTTCCGGCCCGATCGTCTTGTGGCCGCGCTGAAAGGGAGGGATGCAGCATGAGTGTCGCCGTCATCACCGCCAATCCCACGCCTGAATTCCGCGCCGGAGGCACCGACTTCAGCGAACGCCGCCGCAGCGGGGTGTCGCAGGGAATGCTGATCGATATCTCGACCAGCGGCGACGAGACGATCAGCTGGGGAGCCGATGGAGCGGCCCGGATCGGCGCGCTCGCCACCATCGCCACGATCGCGACCGACGCTCGCATCCTCGCCGCTTATCCCGGCATTGCGGCGAGCGCGCAGGGACTCGCCACGCCACAGGTGCGCAACGTTGCCACGCTCGGCGGCAATCTCGCGCAGCGTTCACGCTGCTGGTATTTCCGCCGGGCCGACATCGATTGCCTGAAGAAAGGCGGCAGCACCTGCCCTGCCCGTTCCGGCAATCATCTCTATGGCGTTGCCTTCGATCTCGGACCGTGCATCGCGCCGCATCCCTCGACCATGGCGGCGGCTCTGCTCGCCTATGATGCGACCATCACCACGGACCGGCGCAGCGGATTGACGATTAGCGGTCTCCTCGGCGACGGCTCGGTCGCGCACGCCGATCATACACTCGCAGCAGGCGAGATGATCAAGAACATTGCGCTTCCTGCTCCGCTCGAGGGCGAGCGCGCTTCCTACAAGCGGGCGATCAGCCGGACCTATGCGGAATGGCCGCTGGTGGAACTCTGCGCCCGCGTCGTGATCGCCGGCGGCAAGTTCCAGCTGGTGCGTCTCGCTGCCGGCGGCGTCGCGCCCGTGCCGCTTCGCCTCACCGCCGTGGAAGTCCAGCTCAGCGGCAAGCTTGCCAATGCGGCATCGATCGCAGAAGCGGCGAAAGCGGCGAGCACGGGTGCCAAACCATTGCCGATGACGGCCTACAAGCTCGATCTCCTGCAAGGGCTGGTGCGCGACGTGCTGGAGCGGCTTTCGGGCTGAAGCGCGATGAGATGTGGCTTGATCACGCAACGCCGGAGGTGCGCTCCCTCTCCCGCTTGCGGGAGAGGGTTGGGGAGAGGGTGCTTCCGCAATGGGACAATCCCCAAGAGGAGAAAGCCCTCACCCGCGCCTTCGGCGCGACCTCTCCCGCAAGCGGGAGAGGTGAACAAGCCGCGACAATCGATTCAACCTAAAGCCATTTCGCTCTAACTAACCGCCTGAGCGATCTGCCAGCCGCGCGCGGATATCCGGCTTCAGCACCTTGCCGACCTTGGAGCGCGGCAGATCGTCCCAGACTTCGATCTGCTTCGGTGTCTTGACGCTGCCGATCCGCTGCTTGACGAAGGCCGCCAGCGCCGTCGCATCGACGCTCTGGCCGGCACGGGGCTGCACCACGGCAACGATACGCTCACCCCATTTCTCGTCCGGAAGGCCGATCACGGCGCAATCCTGTACCGCCTCATGCGCCCGCAGCGCGTTCTCGACCTCGATCGAATAGACGTTGAACCCGCCGGTGATGATCATGTCCTTGGCGCGATCGACGATGTAGAGGTAGCCATCGTCGTCGATGTAGCCGATGTCGCCGGTGTGGTGCCAGCCATGCGCGGAGGCCTCCGCCGTGGCTTCGGGATTTTTGTAGTAGCCTTCCATCACCAGCGAGCCGCGAACCACGATCTCGCCGCGTGAGCCGGTCGGCAGCAAATTGCCGTCGCCATCCATGATGCCGGCCTGCACCAACGGGCTGATCCGCCCCGCCGAGGCGAGGCGCTCCATCGCGATCGTGCCATCGGCATTGTAATGCTCATCCGGTGCCATCATCGAGATCATCATCGGCGCTTCAGTCTGACCGAATAACTGCGCCATGGGCCCGATGCGCCGGAGCGCCTCCGCAAGCCGTGCGGCCGAGATCGGTGCCGCGCCGTACCAGAAGCACTGCAGAGACCCGAGCTTCGCCGAGTCGAGCTTGGGATGATCGAGCAGCATGTAGATCAATGTCGGCGGCAGGAAGGTGTGCGTGACATGGTAGCGCTCGATCAATTCGAGGAATTCGGCGATGTCGGGGCGATGCATGATCACGATGCGGCCGCCGAGCGCCATGATCGGGAAACACAGCACACCGGCCGCATGGGTCAACGGCGCGAGCGCGAGATAGACCGGACGACCCTTGAAGGGATAGCCCATCAGCGTCAGTGCCGTCATGGCCTCGATGTTGCGACCCGACAGCATGACTCCCTTCGGCTTTCCGGTGGTGCCGCCGGTGCCGGGAAGCATCGCGAGATCGTCGACCGTCTCGCGTTGATATTGGTCGGCGGACAGGCCCGCGAGCCAGCCGTCGAACGAGGGCGCGAAGGGCAACTCGGCATCGAGGCAGACGAGGACACGCAGCTTCGGCAGCTCTGCAAGCACCGCCTCGACCATCGGCGCGAAGCTCGAGTGAAACAGCAGCAGGCTGCAGTCGAATCGGTCGAGGATGAGCCGGTTCTCGGCCGCCTCGTTGCGCGGATTGATCGGGCACCAAACCGAGCCCGCGCGGGAAATCCCGAACACGCATGCAAACGCGACCGGATCGTTGCCGGAAAGGATTGCGACCTTCTCGCCGGCAGCAATACCCGATCGCGCGAGCCCGCGCGCGACGCGATAGCTCAGCAACTGCACCTCGCGGTAGCTGAGATCGCGCCCGTCCATGGTCAGGCACGGCGCATCGGGGCCGAGCGAGGCACCTTTGTCGAGGTAATCGATGAAGCGCATGATCAATCCCGGAAGCAGCTGGCGGGTGGCGCGCGGCCGCGCCACCCGTGATCTTGCTCAGTCGTGCACGGTGAGGATCGGTCTGCTGACCAGCCCGAAGCTGCGCAGCTGGCCGAGCAGCTGGTGATGACCGAACGCCTGGCAACCGGAGGCGAAACCCACACGCTTGGGCGGCTGCTGCAGCAGATGCGCCGCGGCATAGGCCTGCAACAAGCCGGTCTGCTTGTAATTGCTGTTGCCGTTGATGACGCAGTGCGCGCGTCCGAGCGGGCCGGAGGCATGCACCGAATCCAGCGACTTGTTGACGCGCGGGTTCTCGCGCGGCGGCATGGTGTTCATCACGCCGGCGGCGGTCTGCGCCAACGCGGCGTAGCGGTCATCGGGGTTCATGTTCTTGGTCGCGTCCAGCGCGGCGGCGACGATCTGCGGCACGCCCAGCATCAGCGCGCGGTTGAACACGCCGCCCAGCACCTTCACGTTGGCCACACGCGGATCGCGCTTGAACCACACCGGATGCGAGGTGCCGCCCCAGGGCAGCGCCAGTGCGAGCTCATGCTGGCCGGGGATGGCGAGGTTGTAGAGGCCGGCATCCACCTGATGCTCGACATACTTGTTCTGCTCCAGATAGTAGGCCTTTGCCATCGCGGCGTTGACCAGGATGGTCTGCGTCGAGGCGATGGTCGGGCTACCGCCCCAGAACACGGCGATATCTAGCGTATCGAGGCCGGGCGTCTCCAGGCACAGCTGCGCGGCGATCTCGCCGGTGGTGTACATCTGCGCGATGCCCGGCGCGAGCAGCAGGCCGGCATTGGCGAACTTCGTGCCCCATTCCTGCTCGAGCGTGATCAGCCAGTCCTGCTCGCCTGTCGTGTCGGTGTAGTGGCATCGGGACGCCCAGCAAGCCTGCACCACCTCGGCACCGAACCTGGCGAAGGGGCCCACGGTGTTGAGCACCACCGAGGCGCCGTTGAACAGCTCCGTCAGTGCGCTCACGGTGTGCGGCACTTCCACCACCTCGTAGTCGGCGGTCTCGATACCGGCCACGTTCGCTTTCATTGCGGCGTTGAGCTTCTCCGCGCTGCGCCCCGCGGCGATGAAGGGGATGTTGTACTCGCGTAAGTATTCGCAGACCAGGCGGCCGGTGTAGCCGGACGCGCCATAGACGATGACGGGCTTCTTCGCGCTCATTGTCGTTCCTCCGAAATGTTCGTTGTCGGGTTTGCAGCTCACATTCCCATGCCGCCATCGACCGGCAGTCCGATGCCGGTGATGAAGCGGGCTTCGTTCGAGCACAGGAACACCGCAGCATTGGCGATGTCGCCGACCTCCGCGAGCTTGCCGAGAGGCGTCTGCTCCACCACCGAGCCGACCGCGGCGTTGACGTCGGGCGCGAGACCAATCTTGACGATGTCGTTGGCCAGCTGCAGGCCCATGTCGGTCGGGATCAAGCCAGGATAGATGCAGTTGACGCGGACGCCATAACCGAGCTTGCCGGCCTCCATCGCAGCGACCCGTGTCATGCGATCGACCGCGGATTTGGTGCCGGAATAGACCGCGATGCTCGGGAAGGCGATCGTCGCCGCGACAGACGCGATGTTGACGACCGCGCCGCCTTTGCCCGCCGCTCCACCCGGCCGCATCGCGCGGAAGGCGTGCTTCATGCCGAGCACGGTGCCGACGATGTTGACGTCGCACATCCGCCGCGCATCCTCGGCCCTGATCTCGCTGACCAGCGACGTGATCTCAATGCCGGCATTGTTGATGAGGATGTCGTAGCCGCCGAGGGTGGCGACCGTCGCAGCAGTCGCTTTCTCCCATTGCGCATCGTCGGCGACATCGAGATGCACGAAGCCGGTCTTCACTCCGAGCCTGGCGATCTCGCCGGCGCTATCCTTGCCGGCGTCATCGAGAATGTCGCCGATCATGACCGCCGCACCGGAGCGCGCCAGTGCTTCTGCAATAGCCGCTCCTATCCCGCGGGCTCCGCCGGTGACCAGGGCTTTGCGGCCATCAAGACTCTTCTCACTCATCGCACGTCCTCCCTTTGCTTGGACTGATCTTTTGGACTGATCTGTTCGCTGATGATCGGTGCGCGCTGCGATTGGCAGCACGGTGCCGGCGCGGTTGCGCAACGGCATGCGAGTCCGTTCCGGCGGCGCGGCGCCGGCGGGTGCATTTCCTCCATTTGCTGACGTCTTGACGACTGTCCAAATTTCTTGGCGCGCACACTCCTCCCGGAACTTGACAGTTGTCAAGGAAAAAATTTGACAGTTGTCAAAGAGGATGGTTTGTAGACGATGACCGACGACGTGATCGTGGTGACCAAGAGACGGGAGACAGCGCGAAGATGGCGCGGCAAGCGACAGGAGCGGCGAAGCGAGAGGCCGTGGCGGAGATCGTGCGGGACGACAAGTTCAACGCGCGACGCATCGAGCTTGCCGAGGCCGCGCTCGAAACGCTTGGAGAGCTCGGCTTCGCCCGGACCAGCCTGCGGGAGATCGCGCAGAACTCGGCGTTCACGCACGGCGTGTTCCACTATTATTTCAGCGACAAGCTCGACCTGATCTGCTGCTGCGTTCGCCACTACAAGGCCAAGTGCGTGACGCGCTATGACGAGGTCGTCGCGACAGCGACGAGCCGCGACGAATTGACGGAGGGCTTCCTCGCCAAGCTCGCAGCAACGCTGCAGAACGAAGCCCGCATGCACCGGCTTTGGTACGATTTGCGCTCGCAGGCGATGTTCGAGGCGGCGTTTCGCAAGGATGTCCTCGAGATCGACAAGAGCCTGGAAGCGATGATCTGGCGCATTGCCTCGCGCTATGCCGAGCTCGGCGGCAAGCGGCCGGCGTCGTCGCCAGGCGCGCTCTACGCGCTGTTCGACGGTCTGTTCCAGAGTGCGCTGCTCAAGCACCTCGCGGGTGACAAGAGGGCGGTCCCCGAACTGCTCGACGAAGTCCGGCGCCTGCTGCCGACGGTCTGCTGAAGCGCGGAAGCGGCGCCCACGAAGGCGTCGCCGCACGAGACCTGCACGTTAGCGCCATCCAAATTGATCGTCCGTCTCGAAACTGCTTAGATGCGGCATGCCGCCGAAAGTCGAACGTCTGCCCAAGCAGCAATTGTGGTTTCCGGCCGGGCGCTATTTTCTGCGCACCATCAAGCGCGATGACGCCTCGCAGCGCTGGGCGGACTGGTTGTCCGATCCCTGGACGGTGCATGTCCTCAACACGTCACCGCGCGCGATGACCAAGGCGGAGATCGCCGACTACATCAAATCCTTCGATCAGCGCGAACGGCTCCTGCTCGGGATATTCGAGCGCGGCAGCCGCATCCATGTCGGCTTCATCCGCCTCGACATCAACGCGGCGGCGAGCGAGGCGCTCGTCAGCGCCGTGATCGGAGAAAAGGAGCACCGCAATGCCGGAGCGACGGTGAACACCTTCATTCCGCTGCTCAGGTTCGTGTTCGACGATCTCAAGCTGAGCCGCATCCGCGCGTTCGTGCTGGAGCGCAATCAGACGACCATTCAATATCTGTCCAAGCTCGGATGGACGCTCGAGCCCGAACCCGAAAAACCGGTGCGATCGCATACGGATGGATCGCTTCTGGTATTGCGTCGGATGATCTGGGACCGGCCCGGTTTCCAGGCCTGGTTGAAGAGCCCGATCGGGCAGCGGATCGTGAATCGCATGGAAGCGGCGCGAGGTTGAGCCCCGGCCGCTCCCTTTGTCTGCTTAAGCGATCAATCAGTACTTCGCGACGACGGGTGACCCGCCGAACCGATAGTTGATACCTACCTTCACGATATCGATGTCCTGACGAATATCGATCAACGCGGTGGTGGCGGCGGCTGGATTGGCGAATCCCACGCGCTTGCTGTCGAAGCCGTAGTGAGTGTACTCGACCAAGGCCGACCAGTTCGGGGCGAAGGCCCACTCGACACCGGCACCTGCCACCCAGCCGACACGATCGGTGTTGGCGCTTGAATTGCAGGGCTCAAAAACGAGGAATCCCACACCGGGACAAAAGAAGCCGCCAATCGACGAGAAATTGTTCAGATTGTATCGGTCATGCGCAAACCCGACGCCGCCCTTGCCATAAACGAGCAAGCGATCCCATGTGTAGCCGACCCGACCCGTGACGCTGGCGACCCAGTCGGTGCGGCTCGATAGAGTGGCGGGCGCGCCGGTCTTTCCGGCGAAGAAGGGATCGTTGGCGGTGCCGTGAAGATCGGTGGCCGTGAAATCGCCGGCAATCCCGAGCACCCAATTGCTGGCAAATTGGTAGTCGCAACCTACCTGAACGCCTCCTACAATTCCGACGTCTCCGTTCACCCCAATGCGATCACCAGGCACATTGCCTATGGTCATTGCAGGCGAGATGACCGCCCCCGTTCCGATGCCGGGATCCGTGAAGCCCGTTCGACTCGCACCGCCGCCGACATGACCCCCGACATAGCAGCCGGTCCAACTGAAAGGCACGGCCGCCGCAACCGGCGCTTTCGTGTAGGGACGAGCTCCCAGATCGGCACCTTGAGCGGAGCCTGCGACAATCAGAGCCGACGTCGCCAGCAGCAGTCGTTTCATTCGTCACCCCCGAAGCAATCAGCGATAGAAATCTCCGGTAAGGTACATCGGCCGGCCTCCGCGCGCTGTATTCGAGGAGCAACACTCCGATACATTTGGTACTTCGATACTGTTTGATCACAACGCGCCGCAACACGGCGCCTTAAGCCTGATGACGGCGCTCCAGGCTGAACTATCCGATCGTCGGATGGCTTCACGCCGGCGCGGCTGAGTTCAGGTCACGCCCCCGCCTCAGCGCCCCGCCGGAATCAGCGCCCGCATGATCTCCGGCTTCCAGCTTTGACGCGCGCTGTCGAAGGCTGCGAAATCATGATCGAATTGCCAATAGGCCCAGGCCCAGCCGAGCCGCTCCGCGCTTCGCGCCACGAACGACAGATATCTCGTCCGTGCTTCGGCTGGCGCGGCCTCGTACACGCCGAACTCACCGAGATAGATCGGACGCTTTTCCCGTTCGGACCAGGACCGGATCTTGTCGAAATCGGCGCGCGCCTTCCGTTCGTCCTCCGGCGTGCCCCAATCAAGCGGGCCTATTTGCGAGAACGTCGGCGACCACGGTGCGCCCTGATGGGTGAAGCGGATCGGCGCGTAGTAGTGGAACGTCACGATGATGTTTCGGTCATCTGACGGCAGGACCAGGTCCTCGACGGGCAGCTCGTCGACGTTGAGAACCGCGGCGATCACCGGCCGCCGGGGGTTGGTGGCGCGGATGATTCCGAGACATTCGTTCAGAAGGGCGTTCCAGGCGGCGGACGTCATCTGCCCGCCCGGCTCATTGAGCACCTCGAAGACGAGCCTCGGATATTTTCCGGCATAGCGCGCGGCGATTTGCGTCCAGAACGCTTTCAGCTTCCCGGCGCACGCGGAGACGTCGCGCTGACAGATATGGGTATCGTGCTCGTCCAGGATGGGGATGAGATTTCGGGCGAGCACCTCCTCGATCACGGCATCGAGCCGCCTCAAGACGATCTCATCCAGCGCATTCTCCGGGTCCATGAACTTGAAGCCGAAGAAATTGATCCGGACGTGCGAGAACCCGGCGCGCCTGATCGCGGTGAGGTTGTCCAGACGAAATGGCGCGTTCCGGCCTCCCTCCCAAATGCCGTCATAGCCGAGGATGTTGATGCCGCGCCCCAGTTTTGGGGGCGCGGACGCGGCCTGTCCGGCTGCTTCTGCCGGGGAGCAGATTGCAAGCACGGAGAGCGCGAAGGCGAGACCGAAAGTCACAGCCCAGCGGACGCAGATGGCATTCATCCTGGCTGCCCCATCATTGCTGCAGGCCTTGCTGCGGCACCGGCCTGCACACCGCGAAGAAGAATGCGACGAGCAGCACCGAAGTGAACATGGTCGAGCGAAGGAACATCGTCTCCGTGAAATTCGATTGAAAGCTGAGGACGACGAATCCGATGATGAGAGCGCAGTGGCGACGGTCGATCGTCCGCGTGGCGATCAGGTACAGGACCTTTTCCGAGAACAGATAGACGCTCGCCACGAACAGCACGGATCCCAGGAATCCCGTTTCCATCGCCACCGCAATGTAGCCGCTATGATAATTGTCCAGCACCCAGCCGTGGTTCTGGTTGAAGTAGTCGTAAATGGCAGGGCGCGTCCAGAACCCGTTGATGCCGAAGCCCAGCAGCGGCGCATCGTCGAAATGGCTGATGGCGTACTGCCAGATGAAGGTTCGCTCGGTCAGATTGATGGTCGATTCGCCGAGATGGATGGAATCGTAGCCCGTGACATAGAAATACAGGATCAGGAGCGCAGCCAGGATGCACATGACGACCGGCAGCACCGCGTAAATCCTCATGCAGCGGATCGACCATAGGGAGGTCATGAGCAGTGCACCGGCGGCAATTGCAACGGCACCGGCACCACGGGATTCCGAGGCGATGACGCATGTCGATGCCAGGAGAAACATCAGCAGAAAAACTGTCCAGCCCTGGCCCGTCATCTTCTGATAGCAGGCAAAGAACATCAGATAGGCGCTGATGAAACCGAGGGTCTGCTTCGATTCGTAGATTCCCTGCCACTGGCCGTTGTGCATCCAGCTCTGATCGACGCCGATCTCGGGCACGAAAACCGCGCACAGGGCCGAGGCGGCGACCAAGATGAAGAGTCCCAGCGCCGTCGCTCCGACGATCTCGTCGATGTCGATCCGCGTGATCAGGCAGTACGCACCAAAGGTCGTCATCACGAGGGCCGCGCTCTTCATGATCGCCGCGGTGGCGAGGCCGGTCCAGAGCACAGAAACAGCGGCGAGAGCATAGAATGCGACCAGCGCGATGAAATCGGGATTGGGCTGCACGCGCAGGCAGGGTCGCACGAAGGCACTGGCGTAGATCAGGATGACCCACATCAGGAGCGCAACGGCCTGTTGCACGAAGCTCCATTCTGCGGGAAGCAGCGCGGGGTTGAAGACACCCATCGACGCGATCACATTGACGGTGATCGAGCCACGCATCACGATTCTGGCGAGCTTTTCCACGCCGACGCCGGGCGCTTGCCAGATCGCGCTGTCGTCCTCCTCGGAATCGTGCAGGCTGGTCATGAGCTGACCGCCTGACGCGCGGCAAATCTTGCCTCACCGTGCACTACGAGCGCCTTCGCACGCGCGCCTACCGCGGGCATCGGCCGGTCGAGGCCTGATTCCCAGAGCCGCTCTCCCGCCGCGGCGGCGAGGCGCAACGGCGTCATTCCATTCCCAGTCACGTCCGCTCGGTCCACGGCTTCGAACGGCTCTCAGCGGATTTTGGCGCCGCCCACTGTGCCGTGCGTCTCAGGCGGGAAGATTGTCGTACCTTCTACCTTTGAGATCAAGGTGGCATGACGGGACGCCGCCCTCACAATCAGGTGCGACGGACGATCGGGCCCTTGCCGGGCGGGAAAAAAGAAAGGTTACGCCGCCGTTGCCGGCGGCAGCGCCAGCACGGAATAAATCGCCTGCGCATCGCGCGAGGCGCGGAGCTTCTTGGCGATGTCCTGGTCGCGCAGCAGACGGGCAATGCGGGCGAGCGCCTTGAGGTGATCGGCGCCGGCGCCTTCGGGGGCCAGCAGCAGGAAGACGAGATCGACCGGCTGGCCGTCCATCGCCTCGAAGTCGATCGGACGATCGAGCCGCGCGAACAGGCCGAAGATCTTCTCCAGCTTGGGCAGCTTGCCGTGCGGAATGGCGACGCCATAGCCGACCGCGGTGGTGCCGAGCTTCTCCCGCTGCAGCAGCACCTCGAACACCGAGCGCTCGTTCTGCCCGGTCAGCTCAGCGGCCTTGGCCGCAAGCTCCTGCAAGGCCTGCTTCTTGCTGTTGACTTTCAATGCCGGGAGAATCGCCTCGGGTGCGACCAGATCGGTAATCGGCATGGAAGCTTTCCGAGGTGAATTAAACCGTCAGGTTCCGATTTGGCCGGCTTGATAGACCAAGCCCGGCCGGCGTCAATAACATGAAGCAGGAGGGGGACTTAGCCCGAAACCCCGCCAGGCCCAGATGTGGGGGGCTTCTACTCCAACGCAATCCCGGTGCCAACTCCCGCGTGCAGCTTTGCCCCCGTCATTGTTAAGGGCGGGATGGTACGGGCGCCGGCTGGCGGGCCTAGCCACCGCCCTGGCCGTCCACCTTGGCTCCCGGCGGGTCGATCCAACCCACATTGCCGTCCGCCCTGCGGTAAATGATGTTCACCCGACCGGACGAGCCATGCTGGAATACCAGGCAGGGTGCCCCGCTGAGGTCGAGTTCCATGACGGCTTCGCTGACCGAGAGCCGCTTCAGCGACGTGGTTTGCTCGGCGATGATGACGGGGCTGTAGCCGGCGACTTCCTCTTCGCCCTCTCCGGGCGCTTCCAGCACATAGCTGGTGGCGTCGAGCGCAGCCATCGCCTCTGAGGCGGCATGGGCCTTGCGCGCGGAGCGGTCCTTGAGCCGGTTCTTGTAGCGCCGCAGCCGCTTCTCGATCATCACCAGCGCCTGGTCGGCACTGGCATAGGCATCCGGTGCGTTCGAATCGGCTTCCAGCGTGATTCCCGAATCGAGATGCAGGGCGCAATCGGTGCGAAAGCCGAAGCCGTCCTTGCTCAGCGTGATGTGGCCGGAATAATTGCCGTCGAAATATTTGCGCAGCACCTCGTCGGTGCGGTCGGCAACGCGGCCGCGCAGCGCCTCGCCGACGCTGATGCTCTTTCCCGAGATTCTGAGAGTCATGTGATGCCTCGCTTGGTTGGTGCCCAGCTTGGATCGGTCTCGATGGGGCATCGAGAGTAGCGCGATTTGGCGCCAGCGCAATCAGGCCGGTTCGGGATTGCGGGAGCGATCGGACAAGGCGGTAGAGAGGACGTTACCAAGAGCGCTCTGCTTGTCGCGGCGGCGTTGCACCGAGGAAGGTATGCGCATGGCTTCGCGGTACTTCGCGACCGTGCGGCGGGCAATATCAATGCCCGAGGCGCGCAAGCGTTCCACGATGGTGTCGTCCGACAGGATCGCGGAGGGCTCCTCCGAATCGATCAGCTGCTTGATGTGGTGACGCACCGCTTCCGCCGAATGCGCTTCGCCCCCGTCGGCCGAGGCGATCGAGGCCGTGAAGAAATATTTCAGCTCGAACGTGCCGCGGTTGGTCGCCATGTATTTGTTGGCGGTGACACGCGACACCGTGGATTCGTGCATCTGGATGGCGTCGGCGACGGCCTTCAGATTGAGCGGGCGCAAATGGGCGACACCGTGGGTGAAGAACCCGTCCTGCTGGCGCACGATCTCGGTCGCCACTTTCAGGATGGTGCGGGCGCGCTGGTCGAGCGCGCGCACGAGCCAGGTCGCGTTCTGCAACGCATCCGTGAAATAGGACTTGTCGCCGTCCTTGCCGATCTTCTTCGACAGCTCGGAATAATAGGTCTGGTTGACGAGCACGCGCGGCAAGGTGTCGCTGTTGAGCTCGACATGCCAGCCGCCGTCGGGACCCGGGCGGACATAGACGTCGGGCACCATGGTCTGCAGGCGCGCCGAGCCGAACTTCATGCCGGGCTTGGGATTGAGGCGGCGGATCTCGCCGATCATGTCGGCGATGTCCTCGTCGTCGACGCCGCAGATCTTGCGGAGAGCCGCGATGTCGCGCTTGGCGAGCAGATCGAGATGCTCGACCAGCGCCTGCATCGCGGGGTCGTAGCGGTCGAGCTCGCGCAGTTGGATCGCCAGGCATTCGCTTAAGGAACGCGCGCAGACCCCGGGCGGATCGAATTTTTGCAGCACGGCGAGGACGCTTTCGACCTCGGCCTGCGACGCGCCGAGACGCTCGGCGGCTTGGCCGAGATCGGGCGGCAGATAGCCGGCCTCGTCGACGAGGTCGATCAGGTACTGGCCGATCATGCGTTGCGCGGGCGCGGTGAAGGCAACCGAGAGCTGCTCGGCGAGATGGCCCGACAACGTCGTCTCGGCCGCGACAAAAGCTTCGAGATTGTAGTCTTCGTCACCGGAGGCGCCGCCGCCCCATTCGGTATAGGTGGTTGGCGCGGCATCCTGCGCGTTGCGCGCGGCCGCCTCGGCCGGCTCCTCGGAGAAGACGTTGTCGAGGCCGGTGTCCAGGGTTTGCTCGATCTCGGCGCGGGTGCCGAGATCCTTGCTCATCCATTCTTCCTGGCCCGGCTCGAAGCCTTCCGCGCTGCCGCCGAAGCCGTCCTCGCCCGGACCGTCGTTCTGGCCGTCGGAATCGCCGTAATTGGCCGCCTCGGCCGGAGCTTCGCCCGCGGGGGCCTCGTCACTGGCCCGTTCCAGCAGCGGGTTTCGCTCGAGCTCCTCTTCCACGAAGGTCGTGAGATCGAGATTGGACAATTGCAGCAGCTTGATCGCCTGCATCAGCTGCGGCGTCATGACCAGCGACTGCGATTGCCGGAACTCTAATCTCTGCGTAAGCGCCATGAAGCAAGAACCGATCCCAAAAGTTGGTCCGATTTTTGCTTATCCTAGTCTCAGCCCGATGTACACGTCTTGACGAATTGGAAAAAAGGGCTAGAGGCGGAATTCCTCGCCAAGGTAAAGGCGGCGCACGTCCGGATCGGCAACGATCTCATCCGGGGTTCCCTCGGTCAAGATTTCCCCGGCATAGACGATATAGGCACGGTCGGTGAGGCCGAGCGTCTCGCGGACATTGTGGTCGGTAATCAGCACGCCGATGCCGCGATTGGTGAGATGGCGGACGAGGTCCTGGATGTCGCCGACCGCGATCGGGTCGATGCCGGCGAAGGGCTCGTCGAGCAGCATGTAGTTCGGCCGCGTCGCCAGCGCGCGCGCGATTTCGACGCGGCGACGCTCGCCGCCGGACAGCGCGATCGACGGTGATTTCCGTAAGCGCGTGATGTTGAACTCGTCGAGCAGCGAGTCGAGCTGCTGCTCGCGCTTCTTGCGCGAGGGCTCGACCACTTCGAGCACGGCGCGGATGTTCTGCTCGACGGTGAGGCCGCGGAAGATCGAGGCTTCCTGCGGCAGATAGCCGATGCCGAGCCGGGCGCGCTGATACATCGGCAGCTTGGTGACGTCGTGGCCGTCGAGCTCGATCGCGCCGCGATCGGCCTTGATCAGGCCGGTGATCATGTAGAACACGGTGGTCTTGCCGGCGCCGTTCGGGCCGAGCAGGCCGACGGCCTCGCCGCGACGCACATAGATGCTGACGCCGCGCACCACCTGGCGGCTGCCGAAGGCCTTTTCCACACTATGCACAGCCAGGAAGCCGGGCCGCTTCAACAGCTGCGGCGCGCCGGCACCGTTGGACCTGGCGGCCGTTCGGACGGGATGAACCGCCTGCGGACGCGGCTCGGCCTGATAGTCGGCCTCGTAGTCGCCCGTGTAGTCACCTTGGAACTGGTCGGGCCCGCGGGGCTGGTCGCGGGCAATCGGCGTGTCCCTGACGGGACTGGGCACGAGGCCGCCGACGCTGTCCCCGAGCGCAGTGATGTCCTGACGCGCAAATCCTGGCCGGCCGCGCTTGGCGGGGCGCCGACGGAACATGCTGAAGAGATCGACCATCCCCGCCTTCTAGCCTTTGGCGTCGTCTTGCGCGAAATCCGCGCGATCTGTCGCGCCAGCCTGAGCGATTGGCCGACGCAGCATGGGTGAAGGAATGTCTCATGCCCAGTGAAACACGCCCGAAAAGCGGCGGACCCCGCTTCGAAAGCCCTGCGCGCTAGATACAGGCTCGCCGGGCAGGCTTCAACCCTCGGTTCGGCCGCATCCGAACCAAGCCGTTGAATTCATTTTGGTTTACTTGCACCGGGTAACTGCAAAGGCGGCGCGCCGCCGGGCTTGCCCGAACCGCAATCGTTGCTGGAGCCCTGCGGCAGCAAGACCTGAACCCGGCCGCTGTCGGATTCCACACGTGACACGCCGGTCGTCATATCGACAGTCAGCCGATCGCCCCGCATGACGTTCTTGCACTGGGTCATGACGACTTGGCCCGAGCCCCCGCCGAACATGGTGATCAGGTTGGTCTTGGTGTCGAACACGGCGGTCTCCCCCGTCACCACCTGGTCCTTCTGGGTGACCACGACATTCCCGCGCGCCTCGAGCCGCTTGATCGAGGAGCTGCCGCCCGGACCCGGCTGCGCCGACTGCATCGGCGCGCTCTTGGTCGCTTTCGCCGCAGGCTGCGGCGCGGCCGGCTTGTCGCCGCCGCCCGAATCGTAAAACACCACCAGCGTCTTCGAGGTCATGGTGGTGTCGCCCTGCACGACCTTCACATTGCCGGAGAAGGTCGCCTCCTTCTTCTTGTCGCGCATCTCGAGCGAGGCCGCTTCGATCTGAATTGGCTGATCGCGGTTTTGCGTAAAGCCCTGCAGCGCGTTGTTGGGCGCAGTCGCCGAACTCTGCGTGCGGCCTTCACCGGATGCGATCAAGACACCAAAGGCAAGCGCGGCTGCGCTGACGATCGCGCTGCGCCTGTTGTCGTTGCGCGAGAAGAACTTCATCATGAAAATCACTTCGAATTGGCAGACTTGTTCTGAGGCGTGCGCGTCTTCGTCGGCGCAGGCTCGGTTGGTCCAGGCTGAGCAGCGGCGGGTTCATCCAGCTTGTCCAGATGCATCACCACATTGCCCTCGAAGCGGATGACGTCGCCGCCTTCGGTAATTCGCAGGCGATCCGCACTCAGCGTGCCGTTGGTCAGCTTGACGTCGACGCGCTCGTCCGAGGAGACCGTGCCCTTGCCCATGTCGACGAAGGCGGAATTGAGCCGCGCCTCGTAGCCGGTCGAGGTGCGCAGCAAGATGTCCTTGCGCAGATCGAGCTGCTGCTGCTTGTTGTCGAAGCGGCCGGTGCGGGCATCGAGGAACAGGGTCGACTTGTCCTCCATCAGCACTTTCGCACGCAGGTCATTGAGATCGACATGATCGGGATCGGTGATGTCCTGCGTCGCGGTCTTGGCCCAGAGCTCGTAGGGCCGCTGGTCCGGCGTGTAGCCGGCGAGGTGCGGCGATTCCATCGTGATCTTGGTGCCCGACACCACCAGATTACCCGAGTCGAGCGGCAGCTTCGGCATCAGCATGCGGAACGGATTGAAGATCGAGACGCCGACGATGACAGCCATGGAAAGCACCACAGCACCCGGGACCGCGATGCGCAGAATCCGCACCAGGCGGCTGTGGCGGGCCGCGCTGGCAAACTTCGCCGCAAGCGCGGCGTCGTAGGTGGGGTTCTGGGCCGAATTCACCGGGGTTCCTGCTTACCTGTCTCCTGACGTATCGCTCGCCTTGTCCGGTCGAGGGGGCGCACCCCATTCTATCCGGCGCCGCCCAAATATGCAGCCGGCGACAGGCCGTTACGAAAGTGTCCGAAACGGGGCGGCAATCCCGGGCCAACCGCCACGGGGGGCCTTCAGGAGTGCGCGAAAATGTCCTCTTCCGCCCAGCCCTGGAGGTCCAGCAGGGCGCGGGTCGGCAGGAAGTCGAAACAGGCCTGCGCCAGCTGGCTGCGGCCTTCCCGCACCAGCATGGCGTCCAGTCGCTCGCGCAAGGCATGCAGATGCAGCACGTCGGAGGCGGCGTAGGCGAGCTGCGGCTCGCTCAGGCTGTCGGAACCCCAGTCGCTGGACTGCTGCTGCTTGGAGAGGTCGATGTTGAGCACCTCGCGGACGAGGTCCTTGAGGCCGTGGCGGTCGGTGTAGGTGCGGGTCAGGCGGGACGCAATCTTGGTGCAATAAATCGGCCCGGTCATGACGCCGAAGGTCTGGTACAGCACCGCGACGTCGAACCGCGCGAAGTGGAAGATCTTCGTGACCGCCGGATTGGCGAGCAGCGCCTTCAGGTTCGGCGCGTCGGTGTGGCCCTTGGGGATCTGCACCACGTCGGCGCTGCCGTCGCCCGGCGAGAGCTGCACCACGCAGAGACGGTCGCGGTGCGGGTTCAGCCCCATGGTCTCGGTGTCGATCGCCACCGCTCCGGTGTAGCGGGACAGGTCGGGCAGGTCGCCGCGGTGCAGGCGTACGGTCATGAAAGCCTCGGGTCGAATCGGTGCGTCGATATCATAGGCTAGAGCATGATCCGGAAAAGTGTGCAGCGGTTTTCCGAAAAGATCATGCTCAATCAATAACCTAAAGCGCGCTGACGATTCATCTTAATCGCATCGCGCTTTAGTCGAATGGATGGCGATGTAGCCAGTCGCAGCAGGTCACGCAAGCGGCCGTGATCTTACGGGTCGGTCAGATCGCGGCGAGCATGATGCAGATCATCGCCGCGACAGCGGTGCGGCTGGGGCCGTCCCGGAACGCGTATAGGATCGGATCGTCCGGCATCTCGCGGCGATGCGCCATCATCAGCGCACGGCCGAACCAGTACAGCAGCAGCGGCGTGAGCAGCCACAGCATCCAGGGCCGGCTGTAGAGCGGCGTCACCGCCGAGGACGAGACGTAGAGCGAGAACACGGTCACGGCGTTCATGGCGCTTGCCGCCGCCATCGCGGCGATGACGTTAAGGTCGGTGACGCGATAGTCGCGGTTGGAGGGATCGGCGAGGCCCACGCTCTCGCGCAGGCTGAGCTCGCTGAAGCGCTTGATCAGAGCGAGCGAGGTGAACACGAACAGCGAGAAGATCAACAGCCATTCCGACAGCACCACGCCGACGCCGACTGCGCCGGCGACGATGCGAAGCGTGTAGAGGCCGGCGAGCGTGACGATGTCGACCAGCATCTTGCGCTTGAGCACGAGCGAATAGGCGATCGTGGTGGCGAGATAGAGGCCGAGCACGCCGAGAAACAGCGGCGAGATGCAGAGGCTGGCGGCAAGCGCGAACAACCACAATGCAGGAATGGCCGACAGCGCCGAGGAGATCGGCAAATCGCCCGCCGCGAGCGCGCGGTGGCGCTTGCTCGGATGCTGCCGGTCGGCGGCGAGATCGAGCAGATCGTTCATCAGATAGGCGCCCGAGGCGCAGGCCGAGAACGCCAGGAATGCGAGCAGCGCGTAGCCGAGTGTCGAAAGGTTCAGCTGATGCGCCGTGAGCGCAGGCACGAACACCAGCGTGTTCTTGGCGTATTGATGGACCCGCAGCGCCTTCACCCAGGTGGCGAGGCCGGCTCTGCGGACCTCGCGATTTTCGATGCGCGTGATGGAGGCACAATCGAACGGCACGCGCCCCGCCGCGAGATCGGCGTGCGTGACGACGCCATCGAAGCCGAGATGCGCTGCCATCGCCGCGGCATGAGCGGCGAGCCGATCCGCGACGAGATAGATCTTCTCACCGCGCGCCCGTGCCGCCAGCGCCCGGTTCATCACATCGGAATCATAGGGCAGATGGGCGTAGTCGATCTCGGCTCGCGCCAGGATCGCCGTGAGCGCCGCCATCCCCGCCCGTCCGCCCGCACCGAAGCGCGCCAGCATGCGGCCGGGGCTGGAGAACAGCGCCTCCATCAGCAGCTCGGAACGCAGCAGCGCGCCTTCGAGGTCGATGACGAGGGTCCGGGCCGCCGACGGCTCGGACAGGCCAGGATCATACTGGGAGGCACGCTGCTCCATCCGAAAACGCTCTGACTTGCCGTGACATGACCGGCATTCGGCCGGGGGAGCAGGAAATTGGACGGCCAACCCTATGGGAACATTCACTAAAGGCGGCTTAATTCACCTGGAGAGATGGGGGCGGCTTCCGCCCGAGGCGCTGTTGCCCGGATCCCACAATCCGGCGCGAGCTTCCTATCCCGGCAGAACTTTTGCTTCGCGCGCCGTGGATATCGTCCCGGCCCACCCTATCTGCCAATTTCCCTCCCCGGG